>NZ_JBQFQX010000002.1:0-404024 GCF_056537105.1 Ruegeria sp. CH11 | reverse complement strand
TGTCATTGGGTGGCTCCTTTCCCAGCAGTCGATAACAACTGCACTTTGGCACGTTCGATGCCGGTGGAGCAGGAGCCATCCACCTCATCCGATATGGGCCGCAATTGAAGGGAGAAGTTTTCTTCGTCGGCGCGGTGACATTGATCGAGGCCCAATTCATCGACAACACCATTACCAGGTGATGTCACTTGCCTGGAACCGGTGTTGTATCCTGCAAAGCGTCAAGTGAGCAAATGAAGTCCTTGACCTGGCAAGAAACGGTGGTCTTCATAGAACAAGAACATGATCTTTTTGTTCGACAAATGAGCCACAGGCTATTTGGCGGGTTAAGTTACCAAGGAGATGCTTGCTGGTAGAGTGCATGTAGAGATCCTGTTACGACCGCAAGCAAAACTTATTGATGTCCGATATCGCGTCTTGGCTAAAGAAATATGGATTGTCCAAGTACGCTGCTGCTTTTGCTGAACACGAGATCGAACTTGGCGACCTTTCTGAATTAACTGACGAAGACCTTGTGGTTATCGGGCTCCCCTTGGGTCCGAGGAGGCGGTTTTTGAAAGCCGTTCGCACGAGGTCGGAAAACACGCTGCAATCGCCTGTCAATTCCAACGGTCCCGAGATCGTTGCAGAGCGGCGACAGCTTACTGTCATGTTTATCGATCTCGTTGGATCAACGGAAATAGCGCAACGCGTTGATCCGGAAGATCTGGCCGAAGTTCTTCGACTTTTCAAAGAAACCTGCGCCGCAGCCGTTGCTGCGTTTGATGGCCATATAGCCAGCTACTATGGCGACGGGATTATGGTCTTTTTTGGATTTCCCCACGCGCATGAAGATGATCCCGAGCGGGCCATTCGCGCGGGCCTGCGTATCATCGACGAGGTTCCGGTAATTCGCACCCACGCGAAACTCGATGTTCGAATAGGGATTGCAACCGGATTGGTTGTCGTAGGTGATCTGCGCGGTGAAAAAATGTTCGAAGACGGCACGGCAATGGGCGAGACGCCCAACTTGGCCGCGCGACTTCAGTCAATGGCGGACCCAGGTACTATGATCATTGCCCCAACTACTCATCAGTTGGCCGGTGATACTTTTGAGTACGTTCTACGTGGAGCGTTCAAGCTCAAGGGCTTCGCAAAAGATGTCGAAGGCTGGCAAGTAACCGGTGTGCGCGAAACGATCAGCCGTTTCATGGCGATAGACGATGTGTTGCTCAAACCGTTGATCGGGCGCTCTGCCGAGTTGGAGGCCCTCAACGACAAGTGGGAGCTTGCCAGTGGTGGCCAGGGGCAAGTTGTGTTGGTTTCAGGTGAGCCAGGAATTGGCAAGTCGCGCCTGATAGAGGAATTCAGGCAAAGCATTTCGGATTTGCCCCACAAGCAAACGCGATACCAGTGTTCTCCATACCATTTTGCCACTGCACTCTATCCCGTTATTCGTCGGCTCGAGGGCGCCGCTGGTCTTCGGTCCGACGATTCAAACGACACTAAGCTTGAAAAAATCCGAAAGGTTCTGGGTGATCAATCCGACGAGGCATTGAAGTTGACAGCATCGCTTTTGTCGATACCGTTCGAAGACCTTTTGGGGCCTTTGGATCAGACGCCACAACAGATCATGGATCAATCTCTGGAGTTGTTGCTGACCAATCTTTCGTCAGAGGCTACGGAATACCCAGTACTTTTCCTGTTAGAAGATGCGCATTGGATTGATCCGACAACCAAGCTGCTGCTGGATCGGATCGTGGACCGAATTCGCGACCTTCCGGTGCTCGTCGTTATGACATTCCGGCCAGAGTTCGATCCGGGTTGGACGCTGCAATCAAGCCTTAAGAAAATCGTTCTGAAGCCTTTGGACTTTCAACAGGTCAAGAGCATTGTGGACGAAGTCGCCAAGGGCGAGGCGATTGCAGATGAGATGTACGACCTGGTGGCGGCAAGATCAGATGGTGTGCCACTATATGTGGAGGAAGTGACCAGAGACCTCCTTGAATCAGGCACCCTGATCCGGGGTACGGACGAGTACATGATGGGTGGCGCTTCACCTGCGAATTCTGTTCCCAGCTCTTTGCATGATGCACTGATGGCGCGCCTTGACCGCCTGAGCTCTGCCAAAGAGATCGCACAAATCGGCGCTGTGGTAGGACCTCAATTTACCTTTCCATTGATCTCCAAGGTGGCTGGTATCGGCGACATAGCGTTGCGCACTAGCCTGGATCTGTTGGTCAAGGCAGGCATAGTTACAGTTGTTCGGACAGAGGATATTGAAACTTTCAGCTATCGCCACGCTCTTATTCGTGACACCGCCTACAACAGTCTGTTGAAGCGGGAGCGTCGCATTTTGCACGCGCGTGTCGCGCAACATTTGGATGACGCGTCGGTTCACACTGGTGATGCAAGCCCGGAAATTCTCGCGCACCATTACACTATGGCAGGCATGAACAAAGAAGCCGCCGATTATCGTTACCGCGCAGGCCAGCGGGCGGTCCAGCGCTCTGCCAATACAGAGGCAAGCGCCCAGTTGTCCCTGGCGATTGAGCAGCTTTGGAAACTCGACCAGAGTTTCGACAGGGACAGAAGTGAAATTGAGTTTCAGGTTCTCAAAGCTGGTGTATTACGTTCGACCGCAGGAATAGCCGCAGACGAAACCGGGTCCGTTTACGCAAGAATACGCGACTTGTGCGAACGTGTCGGAGAAACCGAGCAATTATTCCCGGTTCTCAATGGATTGTATTCCTTTCATTTGGTGCGTGCCGAATATGATTTGGCAAGATCTGTTGCAGCACAATTGCTCGAGTTGGCAGCCTCAACGCGTGAGACGCAGCATCAGATGGTCGCACATCGCGCTATGGGCGCGGTACTGTTCCATATCGGAGAGCTGAAACCGGCCTACAAACATTTGAGCAAAGCGCTGGACCTCTATAGCCGGGAACGCGATGGGCATTTGGCTTTCATTCACGGATCGGATCATGCAGCCATCACCTCGTGTTTTCTGAGTTTGGCCGTATGGATGCGGGGAGACCCGGACAAAGCATTGGATATCCAAAATCAAGCTGTGGCTGGTGCTAAAGAGCTAGAGCATGCGCACAGCATCGCACAGTCGTTGACCTATCTATGCATGCTTCATCTACTGCGTCGTGAGCCAGAAAAAGTGCTGGAAGTTGTAGAACAGCTTGAAGAGCTGTCAATTAAGCACTCATTCACATTCATGCGGTTGACTGCGAACCTGTGGCGAAGCTGGGTTAATGCCTATGCCTCGCCAAAACAAGAAACGATCGGTGCGCTACTCGAAGCGTCGAGAACGTGGTGGGAAAGTGGTGCAGGAAACTACAAACCGTTCTTTCTGACTTTGGTTGCGGAACTCACTTTGAAGATAGGTGACCGCGAAGGGGCCTTAAATTTGTTGGCTCAGGCGCGTGATCAACAGCATTCCACAAATGAAGGATGGGCCTGTTCCGAGACCTATCGAGTCTACGCGCTTGCGCGTTGCGAGAATGAGCTGGCGGGAAAAGAATTTCTTGAGGCTTTGGCCGCTGCGAGAGAGCAGAACGCGAAGATGTTTGAGCTTCGTACGTCGGTAGATTACGCGGAGCAATGTAAACTATTTGGACAGACGCACAGGGCGACATCTGATCTTCGTACTGCTTTGGATGGGATTGTAGGGGGTACGTCCACGATTGATGTGACTGATGCATATAAGCTTCTTGATTAAAGACATATAAGAAAACTTCATGTTTTCATAGGCATCACGCGGTTCTACTGATCGCAAAGCCCTTTCTAAGGAATGCGGAGACGGTACAGTTTAAATGCGAAGTTCACGAAATACTCCCAAGGCTGTTCGAGTGCCGCGCAGCGTTGAGAACCGGTAGACCGGAACAGAATAAGAATATTAACGAAAGTGGTCAGCAGTTCGGCTCGCTAACGGCGCAAGAGGTACGGTCCGCGGCTTCATACAGTATCGACATTGCCTTCTTCTTCGATTTGCCAGCTCAAACGTTGAAACGCGTGCTGCGCTTTTGCGAACTGTTCCTCAGTTCCCATCTCCTCGTAGATTTTGGTCGCGGTTTGTATGGTTCTCGCAGCCTCGTTGAAACCGGCAATTCGATCTTCTTCCCTATTGTGGATCACCTGATCCGCGCGGATTTCGCCGATCAGTAATGTTGCCTCGGCCCATCCCAGGGGATCCGCTTCTACGGCGCGCAATTCAATTACGCTGTTTGCGAAGGCCATCGCCGAATTGAGCAGTTCTGCACCCCCCGTGCCAAGCCTGTAAACCGCTTCGTTCCAGAGAAGCTTTGCCGCGAGATAGCGCGCGCGGGCCAGTTCGGCGGGATGATCGCCCATTACGAGTTGTTCTTCACTTTCAGCGACCAGTTCGATCGCCTTCTGGCACATCGTCGCCCGTTCTGTGTGGTCTGCGCGAACGGATTTTCGGTCCAGCAGATCGGCAAGGTCCAGCTTGACCAGCGCCAACTCGAACTGGGCATCCAACTGTTCATAGAGCCTGCGAGCAATCGAGAGGAGTTCTTCGGCCTGTTGCAGAAAGGGATCGGCGTCGGCATCGAGGGTGAACTGAGCGGCCTGCAGATTGAGCCATCCCGCCGTCGCCCGCGCCGTTGCCGCGCTGTGAAAATCGGACAATATGTCCGCAGCAATGATCTGAGCGGAAATCAGGTCTTCTTCCGCCGCCTCAAAGTGAACTTGCCCGTCCAAATGCCCCAGAGCCGCATAGAATTTGGCGTGTATCGTGCCCCGATGCAGAAAAAGACGGGCGGTAACGTCGGCCGGCAGTTCGGCTGCCGCTTCACTGAGTAACGGGTCGATGATGCGCGTCCCGTAGAGGTAGCCGTCGGTGCCGTAACGATCGCCATAAGCCATAAGCGCAAGTGCATAATTCGAGCGCCTCATCGCGGCGTCATATTCATCAACCATCGCCATGCCGTTCGCGGTGCTTTCAAATAGCTGGAACGCCTCTTGCGGTTGAGAGTTCAGGAGATGCACCATCGCTTCAGGCTCCGCAATGTTGGCGCGGAATTCCAGGTTTTTGCGCAGAGAATTGTCTTCAAGCGCCTTCCTCGCCTCTTGCAAAAGAAAAAGCGCAGCGGTCAGATTCATCTGACTCAATGCGCTCTGGGCGTGTTCCAGATAGGATTGCACGACCGGATCGGTATCATCGACGTCGTCTAGTGCTGCCTGAACCTGATCGCGCTCCTGGGCTTTGTGGATGATATCCGCAATAAGCTTACTGCGCGGGGCGGTGTCCGCGTCCGGCAGCTTGAAAGCCCTTGCCAGAATTCGAAATTCGGTGTCAGCGGCGTTTTTGACTGTGTCGATGGCAGCGTCAAGGCTGCCGTGTTTCCGAACAAGCTCGGCCAGGTCGCGCTGAATGGCCTGTGTGCCTGACAGCAATTGGGCGTAGATTGCGGGTTTGATCTGTTCGACGAAATCCGGATCGGCGAGAAGTGGCTTTAGCGCTGCCGAGGTCAGCAGAACAAAGAGATCGCGCATGGATTTGTGTTCGGGATCCTCAAGTTGCTCAACCATGTGCAAGGCCAGAGTATCGGCGTTAAGGGCGCTGCCTGCGATATCTGTGGCTTTCGGAGCGGAAAGCTCGAGCATCTGGACATATAGGACTGCTGCGTCAGGTGGCGCATCGGCCGCAAACCCTTCCAACGCGATTTCCGCACTTGAGATCATCTTGTCCGTAAAGTTTTTGAGCGTCGTTTTGTCGGCCCTTGTCAGCGAAGCCCTGACATCGTTGATCTCAAACCCGAGCTTAACCGCGCCGCCAACTGACGGAGCAACCAAAAACCCTGCGCAAAGAGCGAGCGCATTGTAGGCGGTCTCGATATCTTTGGTCCGAAGTGACAGCAAAAACTTCTCTTTCTGTACCTTTGTTCGCTTGGACAACTGTGAGTGAGAGAGTTGGGTTCGATGCTATCACATAATGGTCGATGCACTATGCGAATTCCCTAAGGATTTGTTGCTATGACAATCTGCTTCAGCCGCGCCGATCTAAACTGCCGGTCACGCACATTCCGGACCCTGGTTCTGCAAATCTGTGTAACTTTCGAATGGCGGCTAAGCAGACCGCGTCGAAGGTGGCTCAACAACCGAGCCGAGAATTCGCACATGCCGTTTCGAAACCGCGGACGCGCAATGCAGGTTCTCAGGCGTATGCGAAGTTTGCGGAAATTCGTGTCCGTCTATTCCTCGGTCTACAACCGCTTCGATCAGGATTGCAGCCTCTCCTAACGAGACCAATTCAAGCTCAGCCGCACGGCGGCTCTTGCCGAGTGGCGCTGTTTGCGCCGCATATGGGACAGACATATTGTCCTAGCTGATACACTTTCGATTTGGTCTGACACCGTCGATCGAGCACTTCCGCCGCCTTTCAGCAAAGGCACAAGGATATTCAGGTCTGCAGGCGCTCAGCTTGAGATGGGGAAACCGACGGAGGGCCGAACCTAGGTTGATGTAATCACAAGACAGTTTTACACTCGATCGGGTTTGACCGGAGCCACATAGGGAAGACGGGCTCGTGCTTTGGTGTCCGCTGCGCCAGCGTTGCGGATGTACCGTTGGTCGTCATCTTTGCGAACAGTGTACACGTATGTGGGATCGCCTGCGGTCACTGTGTGAATGGCGAGGCGGCGCAGTTGGCTGGCGCGGATCGTGTCATACAGCTCGTCTGGGTTCCAGCCATCGAACAGAATAGCCTCAAGTTCGGCCCGGAGGTCGGCGCAATCGGGATCGTTTGCGCGGTTGTTCACCTCGTTGGGGTCTTCATCCACGTTGTAGAGCAGCGTATCCACCCCTTCGAGCCACATCAGCTTCCACGGACCTTTCTTAACCATGCGGCTGGGGCCGGTGGATCCGTCCGCTGCAAATTCCGAGATTGCGACATCGGAGAGGCCCGACGTATCGCCGTTCAGTGCGGGAACCAGGGATCGCCCGTCGATGGGTGCTGCATACTCATCGTATGAGCCGCCGGCGGCGAGGTCCGCGAGTGTGGGCAACAGGTCAATCAGCGAGATGTTCTCCTTTACCCGCGACGTTTTGAAACGATCCGGTGCGTAGACGATGAAGGGTACACTGGCGGCCCATTCAAAGAAGTGTTGTTTGAACCACATGCCGCGCTCTCCCATCATCTCGCCATGGTCGGCGGTGAGGATGACGATGGTGTTATCGATCTGTTTGGTCCTCTCCAACACGTCGACAAGGTGCCCGACTTTCTCGTCGATATACGAGATCATCCCGTAATATCCGTGGCGGGCTTTGCGGCGGTCCTCAGGCGTGACGGTAAATTCGTGACGCGACTGGCAGTAATGAAGGTTGCGGCTGAGATGATCCATCTCGTTCAGTTCCAGAGGCGGGACGGCCGGGAATTCGATCTCATCATGATCATAGAGGTCCCAGTACTCCTGTCCGATTACGAAAGGCGAGTGCGGAGAGGTAAAGGAAACCGTCAGCATAAAGGGTCGGTCATCGTCCTTTCGCGCCAGATCATACAGGGCCTGAACGCCGTGGTATTCGACTTCGTCATCATAATCCATCTGCATGGTGCGGATCGCGGGACCGCTTTCCAGAATGGGGGCCATTGTCAGGTTGGTGGGCTTGTACTCGCGGCCCTTGGACCAATCCACGGTCCAGGCAAAGTTGGCCGGGTAAATCTCGGTCGTGTGACGTTTATCATATCCGTGCAATTGATCGGGGCCGACAAAGTGCATCTTGCCGGACATCTCGACCCGGTAGTCCATGCTGCGCAGGTAGTGTGCGAATGTTGGAATGTCGGCGTGAAATTCGCTGGCGTTGTCATACATGCCAATCGAAAAAGGCAGCTTGCCTGCATGCATCGACGCACGGGACGGCCCGCACATGGGCAGGTTGCAATAGCAATTTTCAAACACCACACCATTTTCCGCAAGGCGGTCGATGTTCGGTGCCTTGACGGTCTTGTTTCCATAGGCCTTCAACGCGTTCGCTGCGAGCTGGTCCGCCTGAATGAGTAGGATGTTTGGACGTGCCATATTCGTTTCCCGAGAATTATGAAGATTTGCCCCGGGCGGCTGGTTAAGGGGAGGGCCGCCCGGGATGCCGAAGTTGTTACTGGATTACCATTCCCAACTTTTCGGCAGTGTCGCTGAAGGTCTGAACCTGGCCTTCCACGAAGGTCTTTGTCTCGTCAGGCGAAAGCACTGTCGGGACCGAACCCAGTTTTTCGGTGGTCTCGACCCAGCTTTCATCCGCAGATATCGCCCCAAGAACTTCGACCCATTTCGCCACAACGTCTTCGGGCAGGTCTTTCGGCCCCCAGACTCCGGTCCAGCCGACGACGTTTTCCAGGTTCGGGTGACCAAGCTCCTGTGCGGTGGGCGTGTCCGGGATCGCGCCAAAGCGTTCTGGTGTGGTGGTCAGCAATGGGCGGATCTGGTCTGATTCAATCGCACCGGACAAGCCCGAGAGATTGTGGAAGATCAGATCGGCATGCCCACCAACCACGGCCGCTGTGGCCTTGCCGCCGCCTTTAAAGGGGACGTGGATCAACGCTTCGGAATCGACCCCCAGATCATCCAGCATGATGAGCATGGCCATATGCAACAATGTACCCACACCGGCGGACGCATAGGAAAGGCGTTCGCCGTTTGCGATCGCTGTCTTCAACTCATCAAAGCTCTGATAGGGCGAGTCCGCGCTGACGCCCAAAACAAACGGGTTCTTTTCGATCAGGCCAAGAAACGTGAAGTCGTCCCACTTGTATGGGATCGTGCGATTGATTGCGGGTACGGTGGCCTGAGATCCAACGCGCGCCATCAGCAAGGTGTAGCCGTCCGGACGGGATTTGGCGACCTGAGTCGAGCCAACGACTCCACCCGCACCGGTCTTGTTAACCACCAAAATGTTCTCACCCAAGTAGTCCGGCGCCTCAGTGCTGAGAGTGCGGGCGGCCAGATCGGCAGCGCCGCCCGGGCCGTAGGGCACCACCAAAGTCACTGGTTTGCTTGGGTAATCTTGCGCCAAAGCTCCCATCGGGATCGCGAGCAAAGCAAGGCTGCTCAGCGCTGCGGTCATTGTGGTTCTTAGTGTCATCTGTTGCGTCTCCCTGAATCGAATGAGACTCACCATAATAAAATACTTGCAGTAAGTAAATAATTAAGTAAAGATACATTCAGGAGGTGCAAAATGGCAGGTTGGTCACAAGAGGAGATCGGTCGCGGGAACCGGCAGCGGGTTCTTGGTGAGATTTTGGGATCAGGAACCATTTCGCGAACGCAGATCGCAGATAACCTCGCGCTGAATGCGGCGAGCGTTTCAAGGATCACGCGCGAACTGATCGATGCGCGTCTGGTTCAAGAGGTCGGTGTATCCAAGCCCGAAGGGCGCAGAGGGCCAAGAACCAAAAAGCTAACCATGGACCGATCCGGTGGTTATGTGATCGGGATCGGCATCAATGCCTACCAGCAAGTGGTCACGCTTGCCGATTTGTCGAACAACCGTATCGCGTCATGGGATGCAGGTGGGGCGGGGCTGACTGATGGCACCAGTTTCATCAGGGCGTGCTGCAAGCAAGCTAAAGCGCTGATTGAAGAGCATGTCCCGGACAAAGATCGGCTTTTTGGAGTGGGTCTGACCATCGCTGGCAATCTGGATAAGGCGCGCGGGATCGTCATTTCAGCGCCCACTCTGGGTTGGAGCGAGGAAACCAATGTTTGCGGGATCGTGAGAGAAGAGCTAGGCGTTCCGGTTGCGCTTGAAACACCCAGTGCCGCGATCTGTCAGTCAGAGGTTGCCTTTGGTGCAGCGCGAAACATTGAAAATGTCGCCGTAATCTATTGCGCGATGGGGTTTGGGATTGGCCTGCAGGTCAATGGAGAGCCTTACAGCGGGATCGGCAGGGTGGGTGGCGTTCTGACCGAAGCCAAGACCACTGAAGGAGTTGGGTCCAACACGCCTGTTTCCCTGTCCGACCAGTGCGGGGGTAGGGCGTTGCTGCGTCAGCTGCTGACCCCACAAGTGTTTGACGCATTGTCCGATCAGGAAAGGGCTCAGAAAGTCTGGGATGTCGTTTCTTCCGCGAACGAGACTGAGGGTGAATGCAGAACGGCCTTGGAGGATTTTGGCGCCCGGGCGGCAAACTGCTTTTCGCTCAGCCTGACGGTCTTGCAGCCCGAACTGGTGTTGCTTGCCGGCCCATTGGCGCAGTCGCCTTATTACTTGGAGGCGTTTCGAAAGCAGATCGACAACCTGAAGGCTGATCTGCAGCAGCCAATCAAGATCAAGTCGAGTGCGATGACCCACATGGGCGCGGCGCGATTGATGTCACTCAATGAAAACATCGCAAACGCTGAACTTGATCTCGATGTGCTCAAGGGAGGGGCCAGGTAATGGACCAGTCAAAGAAAAGAGACCTTTTTGCCGGGGCACTTTTTCTTGTCCTTGGCATTCTGACTTTGATGATCCTTATCCCGGCAGGTGTCGATTCACCTGGTTCTGTGGAGATTTCGGCATTGTCTCCAGAGTTCTGGCCCCGGGTGATTTCGATCGCCGTGGTTCTAGTCGCGCTGTGTTTGCTGGCCGAATCCTACTTCTTGAAAACGCCGCAACTCGATCCGGACGAGGACGCAGAAGCAGATGCAGTCTACAAACTGGACACGCTTCCCGGAACCCTGCGAACCATTATTCTAATCTTCGCCTTGTTCGCGTTTTACTTTGCGTTGACGACCTTGGGTGTCGTTGCCAGTTCGATCGTTCTGATGCTCTCCATGATGCTCTTTTTCGGCGAGCGTAAATGGTACTACATCGTTCCGATCAGCATCGTTCTTCCTGTCCTTTTGTACCTGTTCTTCCTGCACGTCGCAGGGGTGCCTATGCCTCTTGGCATTTTCGAAACGCTAGGTTGAGGAGAACCTGAGCATGATCGAGAATATTTCTACAGCATTTCAGCTATTCCTCAGCTTCGAGAACATTCTGGTCATCGGTATCGGTGTTCTGATCGGTACCATCATCGGCGCGATACCCGGGATGACCACCCCAATGGGCGTTGCTCTGGCCTTGCCGTTTACCTTCACAATGCAGCCCGTGACCGGCATTCTGCTGCTGCTGGGTGTTTACAAGGGCGGCTTGTATGGAGGGTCGTTGACAGCGATCCTGATCAAGACGCCCGGTACACCGGCTGCGTCTTGTACCATTCTTGATGGCTATCCACTGGCGCAAAAGGGGCAGGCGCGAAAGGCCCTTGATATCGCACTTTATGCATCCTGTGTGGCCGATCTGATCTCGAACATCGCCCTGATCATGTTCGCCGGATTCCTGGCAACTTTTGCGCTGCGCTTTGGGCCGCCGGAGTTCTTCACTCTGATCGTCTTTTCCCTGACCATCATCGCCGGTGTTGCTGGCCCCAGCCTGACCAAAGGTATCCTGTCGGCCTGTCTGGGCCTGATGCTGGCGACGGTTGGGTTGGATCTGATCTACGGCACGAACCGGTTCATTTTCGGGAACTACGAACTGATGTCAGGGCTGAACTTCATTCCGGTACTCATCGGCTTGTTTGCGATCCCTGAGATACTCGACCGCGCGACGCGCCGTCCCCGTCCACCTGGCGCCCAGCGTCAGGAGTTGGGTAGCGGTGCAAGCTTTGCCGAATTCCGAAAAACCCTGAAATCGGTTATCCGTGGCAGTTTCATCGGCGTGATACTGGGTGCCATCCCCGGCATCGGCGGCGCACCGGCGGCTTTCCTGAGCTATAGCGAAGCGCGCAGAAATTCGAAACATCCGGAAAACTTCGGCAAAGGTGAGCCCGAGGGCGTCGCCGCAGCTGAAGCCGGAAACAACGGCGTGGCCGGAGCGACGATGATCCCGCTGCTGGCGCTGGGTGTGCCGGGGGACGTGATCACGGCGGTTATCCTAGGTGCCTTCATGATTCATGGCCTGCGCCCGGGTCCCATTCTCTTTGCGGAGAACCTGCCGATGATTTACGCGTTGTTCATGGGGATACTACTCAGTTCCGCGTACCTGTTTGTCGTGGGCAAAGTCGCCATCAAGACCTTCAGCCGCGTTGCGCTGATCCCGAACCGCATTCTTTACCCAATTGTCTTCACGCTCTGTGTCTACGGAGCATATGCGGTAAACAACAACCTGTTCGACATTCTGGTTATGCTGTGCATGGGTCTTGTTGGTTTCGCGATGCTGCGGTTGGACATTCCGGTCGCGCCGTTCCTGATAGCCTTCGTATTAGGGCCGCTCCTCGAGGACAACTTCCGGCAGTCGCTGCTGTTGTCCGATGGCAGCCTGTCGATCTTTGTCCGAAACGCGATTTGCTGGCTGTTCTGGCTGCTGACCGCGCTGTCGATTTTCGTACTGATCCGGTCCCGCATCCGCGCTTCGCGCACTGGCCAGGCTTCTGTGCTGACCACCGGTGGATAAACCCGAAGAGCAAGGAAAAACCATGGGTAATGCAGACGACGCTGGCCTGGGGCGCTTTGCGTACAGCTTTGCGGTCATTTCAGATACGCATGTCAATCCGGATGAAGACATGTGCAATTCGCCCTTCCCGGTGAACGCCCGCGCCAATCGACGGTTCCGCTATGTTGTGGCGGACATAAACCGCAGAGAGGTCGATTTTGTCGCCCACCTCGGTGACCTGCTTCATCCCGTCCCCGAGACCGGAGACCTTTATGCGCAGGCTGCCGATGCCTACCGCGCGATTGTGTCCGAGCTGACGGTTCCGATCCATGTGCTGCCGGGCAATCACGACATCGGCGACACTCCGATCAGGGGCGGGCCTGCAAGTCCGACCACGCCCAAAATGATCGATGTGTGGGAAGGTGAGTTCGGGGCCCATTATCACAGCTTCGAAAAGGGAGAGGTGCGTTTCATCCTGCTGAATGCGCAATTGATCAATTCCGGGCTACAGGCCGAGGCGGATCAGCAGCGCTGGGTCGAGGCGGAATTCGCGGCAGCCCGAGGGCAACGCGTCATGCTGATGCTGCACCACCCGGCCTATCTGTGTCATCCCGACGAACTGGGCCACTATGACAATACCGATCAGCCGGGCAGGGGGTGGCTGTTGGGGCTGCTAGAAAAACACGGGGTCGAGGCGATGTTCTCAGGTCATGCCCATAACTTCTGGTATGACCGATACCGTCAGACGGATTTCTACCTTGCACCATCAACCAGCTTTGTTCGGCAGGATTACTCGGAAATGCTGCGCGCGATCCCGCCCGAATTCAGCGAGTTCGGTCGCAACGACGTGGCAAAGTTGGGATATTTTGTGGTGAACGTTTACGAGAACGGTCATGTCACGAAATTTGTTCGGACAAACGGGGCCGAGCTTGCGCCGGCGGAAAAAACAGCGGGTGAGAAACTTGAACTGGCCCCAGAGCCACGGGAAAACACCAACCCGCTGATCGGCTTTGATCTGCGACAGGACTGGGCCGAAATTTCCGAAGTGCCGCCAAGCGGCGGCCTGGACGAGTTCGACCGAAAACCCGTTCGAAACGACTATCACCTGCTGGCACTGCAAGAAATGGGCGTCCGCGATATTCGCGTCCCGCTACATGATCTGCTGGACCCCGCGCGCCGCGCACGGATTGGCGTTCTGAAACATCTCGGGTTCAGAATTACACTGTTCGGATTTGGCTGCCTCGATGAGCACTTGGACCTGATCGCGTCGCAAGCAGGCAATCTGGCCGATTGGGAAATCACTTTGAATTGGGGCGATGTCGCGACATCGGCAAAAACGCTGGCCGAAGCCCACGCAGCGACAGGCTTGCCGATCTATATCTCACGCATGCGGACCAAAGACGATATCAGGTCCGAGGGTACCTATTTCCACGTCATCAATCATGGCTTTAACAGCGACGACACCGATCAGCTTGCGAAACTCGCCGCGCTGCCCGGATCCTGTGGTGTTATCGGGGCCGTATTTCGGCTCGGAAACAGCGACCCTGTCGACCCGAGTTTGAAAGCCGTCGACCGCGCTGTCGCCAATCACGCCCTGAAGGCATCGGTGCACCTGCGGGTCGCCGGTGATAACCCCGCTGTTCCGCACCTGGACGATAACGCAACCGTCGCTCGGGTTGTTGAGGCAATGGATATCCGGTCAAAACTTCAGAACACGCGTGTTTACTGCGATACCTTGGTCGATGTTGATCGGGGGTACTTCGTGCGCAACGGAGCCATCGACCGCTGCAACAACCCACGGCCACTGCTGGACGCTGTCCGCGCGCGGCACGCTCGGAACGTTTAAATCTCACCTAAGAAAGGCGCTCGTCAGAATAGTCGGTGAACCTCAGCAAACTTGCGAAAACCTAACCTGCACCGCAGCAATGGCAAAAGCCTGACCAGAATATCACTTACACCAAGATCAACCCGCCACTTTCTGCGCTAGCAATACGTTGTCTGCAACCGAATGGGCAGGATAAGCCTCAGAGTCCGAGATGGCATCGATCAGGAATTGCGTAAGTGCCAACCTGGAAACTGCTGTTCCGTTTTCGGGGAGAGCATCTCTTCGGGCACGGAATGTCGCTATGCTGGCGTCATTGAGGAATACAACGCGGGCGGAGGTCCAGTCTAGGCCAGACCTCTTCAAGATATCCTCCATGCGATCGGCGCTTCGTACAACGTTCGGCACAGCGAACCGAAGAAGCTTTCGCAGTCGCGTTTGGTCTGAAACAGCAAAGCCGTCGAGGTCGCCCGAACCCGTTTGAGGCCCCTCACCGACGCAGCTTCGACGAGGGCGGCCACAAATCGGTAATATACTGATGTCGTGCATTTCGAAGGCAGCCGACCGCCCAAGGTCGAAATAACGGCCTATTGGTTGCGAAACACTGATGCGAGGAACACAGGGTCACAGGGGTCACCTACATCTAATCGCAGTTTTTATGTTGGAGATCGAATGCGTTGTCTGCAGAACTAACGACCGCTGTGACGTCAATATCTTTTGCGAGCACAGTTACGAGTACAAGCTTACCTGTCCGCCCTTTCGCGCCCAAAAGAAAAAGTTCCAAAACCTTCTCCTTTCAATCGGAAACTGCGTTTGCGACCTGCCGCAGGTGGAGAGGCAAATCTTGTTGCTGTTCGGATCCCTGACATAGGCCGAGAAACGTGGCCCAGGTAGGTTCGGATCGCCTTCGCTTGTGCCACCAAGCTCGATGGCCAATGCGTGCAGCCTTTCGACCTCTTCAGCCGACCCAAGCTGAAGCCGACCATGGTTCCGTTTCCATTGGTGGCAGGCTTCTCGTCGAACGGGATGGCAACTGCGAAAGCAAAATCAGGTCCAAGTCAGTATGTCATTCTGTCGGTGGGCGAGACGCGCTCCACGCCTGTTTGGCCAAATAGCTGGTCATAAAAGTGCGTTGTGGCGTCCATGTCGTTGGTGCCGACGACGAAGTAGTTCATTTGCATGGTGCGATGGCCGTTGAGAAAGCACGGAGTGTTGAGAGCGTCACTGATCGGTCAGTCTGAAGAACTCGATCAGCTGACCGTTCGGATCGGTGATCTTGAGCAAGTGGATGCCCGGCTCTTCGATCATTTCAAGTGCGGTCACACCGGCGGCGGTGGCGCGGGTGTGCAAGACTTCCAGATCGGCGGATTGCAGGTAGGGAACCGCGCCCGAACCTGCCTTGGACCCCGGTGCGTACTTGTCCCGTGACACGATTGCGAACCAGCCGCCAGCCACGTTAAACGCCACGAATTCAGGTAGCCCGATTGTCGGTTCACTGTCGAACAGGGCACGGTAGAAGGCCTCAGACCCCTCCATGTTGTCGGTCGGCACATAGGCGCCCATGGCCATGATTGGCGCATTTCCCGGCTGCACAGACGACGCCGCAACGAGTGCTGTTGGCAGAACCGCAGCGAGGGTTAGAGCAGAGAAACGTCTCATATTCTGGTCTCCGGTTTTTGGATGTCTTTCCGGCTTCTACCGCGCCTATGCTGACAGCGTGTTGTCAGCATTGTGTCAGTATGATCTGTTTCATCGAAAGGAGGTCACATGAGGCGCGGCGACAGGCTATTTGAAGTCATCGAGATCCTGAGACGTGCCAAGGGCCCGATCTCAGCCCAGTCCATTGGTAACGAACTGGGCGTAACCAAGCGTACGGTGTATCGGGATGTTGCTGCGCTGATGGGGCTGGGCGTGCCAATCAATGGCGAGGCCGGGATCGGCTATGTGTTGGAGCCCGGCTTTCATATGCCACCGCTGATGCTGACCCCGGACGAGATTGAGGCCGTTATGCTTGGCGTGCTGTGGGTCCAGACCCGAGGCGACCCCGAACTTGCGCTGGCGGCTGAGAAGCTGATCACCAAGCTGGAAGCTGTCGCACCTGAAAAGTACCGGACGTCGTTTCTTCAACCGGCCGTCAGCGTCGCGCCCGTTGTTCAGTCGGATGAAGTACTCGGCGCTGCGGCCATTCGTCTGGCCATTGGGCGGCGCAAGAAGATAGCCCTGAAATATTCGGACAACTCAGGCCAAGAGACCCGCCGTGTGATCTGGCCCATATTTCTGGGCTATCGGGACACCAACCGCATCATCGCCGCATGGTGCGAGATGCGAGAAGACTTTCGCTACTTTCGGACGGAACGGATCATTGGAGCGGAGGTCCTTGAAGACAGTATTCCGCGGCGTATGGACCTGCTTCGCGCGGAGTGGCGCGATGCAACAGATGCAGAACGTAAGCGCTATTAAGAGGGGGCATAAAACGGTGGCCGCCGAAGGACCGCTTTGGGGAAGCTGCAGCTTAGGGTCGCGACAGTCTGTTTGTCGTTCGATAGATTCCGCCCAAGTAGCCTATGTATGCTCAAAAAAACCGAAGCTGACTTCAAGGGACCAACGTTTTGACGGAGAAGCCAGATCTTGCCGCTTTGTTCGGAGCAAAGGAGACCAAAACAATTCTGGGTCTCGAAGCCTGCATTGATCCTGACGCAATTGAAGCCTCTTCGGCTTTTATCGGTGCGCCTTGCGCGACTCCTTACGGTTCCGTGGGCGCCTATGCCCGGAACGGCCCTAACTCTTTGCGGAAGGCCATTGGGTCGCTCACTGCCAATGTCGATCGACACAATTTCGACCTTGGCGGCCCCATTTTCCCGCAAGGCACCAAGCGCGCGGTTGATTGTGGAGACCTGCCATGGAGTGAAAGCGACATTGCGGCGAACAGACGAACCATCCGTCAAGCTGTTTCCAAAATCGTTGGCCAAGGCGTCGTGCCTATCCTGATCGGCGGAGACGACTCTGTTCCGATCCCGTTGATCGATGCAATGGGGGATACCGGTGAGTCCTACACGATCCTGCAGATCGACGCGCAAATAGACTGGCGAGACAGTCACATGGGTGAAACCCATGGGCTTTCATCAACAATGCGGCGCGCGTCCGAAATGGCGCATATTGACGGGATCATTCAGGTTGGAGCACGTGGCATCGGCTCTGGCCATTCATCGGATTTAGAAGACGCAGTCGCTTTGGGTGCCAAGTTTTTTACCGGCCTGGACCTGCACCGCCATGGGCTTTCACCTGTGATTGATCAATTGCCGCAGAATGGGAACGTTATTCTTTGCATCGATATTGATGCATTGGATCCGTCAATCGCTCCTAACACAATTGGAAGATCACCGGGTGGATTGAGTTACTTTGACGTTCTTAACTTGATCATTGCAGTCGCAGATAGAAGCTAAATCGCTGCCGTTGATTTTGTTGAGATCATGCCAGAGGTCGATGTAGACGGAATTGGTGGATTGACCGTGTCCAGATTGGTGGCCGCTACCATGGGGATCGTCGCGCGGCAGAAACGCTAGTGCCTGCGAAACCACTTGGACTGAATATGAAAATAAAAACTTCGCTGAATGTCGGCAATGCGGGCTGCGTGCGCAGCATCATGGTCCATCAATAAAAGTGCGCCTTTGGGCCGTCTTATACATGCGAGGTGAATCGTGAGAAAGAACGCTGCGGTTACTCCGCGACCGGCTAGATACCTTTGTTGGTATGTTCTTTAGATTTCTCCCGCATTATCATCCATGTACTCCGCACAATTGTCACGATCATCGAGCAACACGCGCATAATCAGGCTTCTATCGATATCGTTGGTTTCGTACGTACATAGCAATGGTGCAGGTATCAAACTTATGGGGCAGATGTTGGTCGCCGATTTATCTAGCCCAGCACGGATTTCGGAAAGTAGAACGACACGGTCCAGTTCGGGATATCCACAATCTCACTGATCCGAAGGTCTCCGCAGACCGAGCAGAGCATATAGGCCTCGAGTGGGGACATGCCCGTCACGGCGGATATCCAGTCAATCATGCCCGAAACCGCATCGCGGGCAGCCTGCATCAGATCCTCGCCGATGCCTGTTGTGGCCTTGTATCCAGCAACGTCGAAATGGCGTGTTACGGGCCCGCTGGTTTCGAACCGGGGATAGGGCAGGTTTTCACCTTTTATCAGATCGACCTTAATGGCCACATCCATTGGGCTTTCGATAGCGGTGCCACAAATTTCACCATCACCTTGTGCGGCGTGGGTGTCACCCAGCGACAACATCCCACCGGCCACCTCGACTGGCAGGTAGAGCGTTGTTCCAACGCAATTGTCCCTTATGTCCAGATTGCCGCCAACTCGGCGTGGGGGGACGACGGAATGCAGACCAGGCTTTGCTAGCGCTAGCCCGATTGTCCCCACAAACGGCTTAAGTGGCACCTTGCCACCGGGGCCGAACAGGGCTGGTGTCATTGCGGCAACATCATATTTCCAGATATGCAGTGCCGCGTCAGGAAACTGATCAGTCAAGAGACCAAAGCCTGGGATGTTGGCGGTCCAACCCCAACCCGAGGGCTTGAAGTCAAGAAACGTGACAGCAACCGTATCACCAGGCTCGGCCCCTTTGATGTAGATCGGCCCGGTGACCGGATTGACCCCGTCAAAGGACAGGGTGCCCAGATCAGCCAGCGTTGAGGTTGCGTTCAACTGACCCCCTGAACTGTCAATGGTCTCGACCTCGACGGTTCCGCCGGGATCGACACTCAGGACGGGTTCGATGGAGTTGTCCCAGCCGAAATGGTGGTTGTGTTTGTGGATGGTGTGGTTGCAACCCATGGCTCACTCCTGTGTTTTCAGTATCAGGTCCTCAATTTCGCGGTCGCCCATAATGCCGGCGGGCCTCAGTGCCATCGTGAGCACGATCACCGTTCCGAGTGCGATGCCCGACAGACCGAGCACTTCGGGTAGGTCAACGCCGAGTAGGACCGGACCAGTTTCCAGCCAACGTACGCATTCCAGTCCGAATGAGATAAGCAACGTGCCTAGGACCGCCCCCGAGACTGTCCGCATTCCCCCAAGGATCAGCATGGCGAGTGTCAGAAAGACGTGGTTGAAATAAAAGGGCCGCGCGCTGATCGTACCGAGGAAATAAGCATAGGCGATCCCAGCCAATGCTAGCAATATCGCCGAAAGGACCCAGGCGATCAGGCGGAGCCTGCGGATGTTTACACCCATCGCAGCGGCTCCGACCTCATCGTCGGCGCACGCACGCAGTTGGATACCCCAGCGGCTTTCCCGGAATACACGCACGACAAACACGGCAATTACCGACAGGGTCACGATCGAGGTTAGCGAAAACACCTGCGGGATGCCGAAAAACGCCTGATTTCCTTTGAATATGTCTGTGCGGTACAGAAAGACCGAATGCACGATGACCAAAACAGCAAGGGAAAAGATAGTCACACCAGAGCCGGTCAAGCGCACTACGAAGAGCCCGACGATCAGGGCCAATGCTGCCGTGATCGCGATGGCCAACATTGCAGAGGTTATCGGGTCCAGCGAAAAGGCATTCAGCCCCCAAGGCGCATCTGGCAGCGAGATGGATTTGACCGTTACCGGTGTCACGCAGATTGCAGCGACATACGCCCCGATCCCCATAAACGCGCTGTGGCTGAGATTGGTCAGGCGGGCATTGCCCATGAATACCTGCATGGCCAAGACGACCAATAGGTTCACATAGGCGCTGTAGACCAATCGTAACTGATAACGCGAACCGAAAAAGGTTACGACCAAGCCAATGACGATCAGCAAAGCGGCCAGGATCGCTGCCCCGACAAGTCCGCGTCTCTGACTGGGGTTCAGGGTCATATCTTGTCCCCTTTTTCAGTGGGCGGGGACAGGATGCCATCTGGTCTCCAGACAAGAACAAGGGCGATGATGCCAAAGACAAAGGCGTCTTTCATGCCGCCATATTCCTGCGGCAACAACACCAGCATGGCGACCTCGACAGCGCCCAGAAGAAAGCCGCCCAGTACCGCGCCAGTTAGGCTGCCGAACCCGCCGACCACGCACGCCACAAAGGCTTTGAGCACCGGGTTGAATCCCAGATGCGGATCAACTGATCCGCGTCGCGCCATGATGAAGATGCAGGCCAAACCGGCCAGCAAACCTGACACCATGAAAGCGACGGCAAATACCCTGTTGGACTTAACGCCGACCATACGGACCATCTCGAAATCCAATGAAGCCGCGCGCATGGCCAAACCCAGCGTTGTGCGTTTGAGAAACAGCATTAACCCAATAATCACCAGCCCCGTTGTTGTCGCCTCAAACACCTGAAGTGAGGACACGCGTACGCCCAGAAGCTCGACGGGCCAGTCCAGAAAATACAGTGAAGTGACCGCCACTGGGCGCGGCGAAACCGCCAGAAGAAAGACGTTTTGCAGAATGATCGAAACACCGAAGGCGGTAAGTAGACCTGTCGTCGGATCCGCATAGCGGACGGGTCGGAACGCCACACGTTCCAGCAACAAGGACATCAGGATCGCAGCGGCAATAGCTCCGCCGATGACGATGAAAGGGTTTTTCAACGCCAACGCCGCGAAAGCCACCATAGTATAGCCTCCAACCGCAATCACTTCGCCATGGGCAAAATTTACCAGCCCCATGATCGAAAAAACGATCGCCAGCCCCAGTGCGATCAGCGCGTATTCTGCACCGAACGCAAGGGCATTCATAATCTGCTGGGCCATATATTCCATGTCAGGCGATCCCCGTGAGTTCTGCCATCAGCGCGCTGCTCTGACCCAGCGTTTCCTTGGTGCCTTCCGCCACGATCCGCCCATTATTCAGAAGATAGGCGTAATCCGATAGGCGCAGAGCGTGCGTCGCGTTCTGTTCGACAAGCAGAATCGTCATGCCTTCGGCCTTCAGGTGATCGATCATCTGGAAAATCTGGCTCACGATCTTGGGGGCGAGACCAAGGCTGGGTTCGTCCAGCAGCAGGATCTTGGGGCGGGTCATCAAGGCGCGGGAAATGGCGAGCATTTGCTGCTCGCCACCCGACAGTGTACCTGCCAACTGATCCCGACGTTCTTTCAGAATTGGAAATGTCTCAAGCCAGTGAACAATGTCAGCGTCTTTCGCCGCGCGATCAGAGCGAGTGGCTCCGCCCAGAACCAGGTTTTCCTCGACACTCAGGTTAGAGAAGATCCGACGCCCTTCGGGGGCCACGGACACGCCCGCCTGCACTCGCGCTTCGACTGGCAGGGTCGAAATCTCGACCCCGTCAAAGGTGATTTGCCCCGATGATCGGGCCACGCCCATCAGCGCGGAGATCGTCGAGGTTTTGCCCGCCCCGTTCGGGCCAAGCAAAGACACGCAGTTGCCCTCATCCACGGCGAAAGAGATGCCGTGCACGGCCTCAATCGGGCCATGAGAGACTGTCAGGTTTTCTACACTCAGCATGGGTTGGGGAACGGGGGCTGCGCTCACCCCCGTCTTTTGGCTCAGTTCCAGTCTTTCGGTGTGTTTTCAGGGATTTCGTTTGAAATCAGTACCCGTTTTCCGTCCTTGTAACCAATTACCGGGATCGTGCGTTGGGCGTATGTTTTTGTGTCCTTGAATGAAATGTTGTCAACTGTCAGGACCGGGATTGTATCGGCAGTACGTATCGTTTCGGCGATGACCGCCGGGTCGGTGCTGCCCGAGGTTTCGACTGCCCAGGCGACTGCTTTCACCGTATCAGCGCCGGTTGCAGGGAAAAGGCCGGGCACGTCGTGGCCAAGCTCTTTGCAATCCGCCATGAACTTGACCACGGCGCTTTCATCATGACTTGGGGCCAGAGTAGCGAAGAACACCTTGTCAAGGATCGAGGAATCATCGGCTGCGACCGCGTCCAGCGACGGGTCGTCAAAACCATCGGACCCGACCACCCAGGCGTCGATACCCGCGCTGCGCAACTGCCGGACCAAAACGCCGATATCGGGCATGATTGACGAAATATAAACTGCGTCGACTTCCTCGCCCAACGCCTTCATATCGGCGATCTGCGGCGACCAGTCAGAGGTGCCAAAGCTGAAATTCATCTTGGCCAGGACCTTACCGCCGCCCTCTTCGATTACCTGCCCGAACCACAGCGGAGTCCGCGCAGACCATGATCCGCCTTCATCCGAGGTCAGCAGAACCACGTTCTTGACGCCTTCGCTCAGCGCGTGGTTTGCAGCAGCCGTAGCAGTGAACGGATCAGGCGAGACGCCAGTAAAGAAATTGTCCACGATGCCCGCGTGCATCTCGACCTGTGTGGATTGCGGCTGGAAGATCGAAACGCCGTAGGGTTGGGCGATCTGGGCTACCGGGATCATCGTGTCCGAAAAAGGTGTGGTGCCGAGCATCACGACCCCCTCGTCCAGAAACTTTTGCGCCAGTGAGATCGCCGCCTGCGTGTCGCCCGCGGAATCCTGCACCAGAACTTCGATTTGCTTGCCACCTGCACCGCCTTCTGCGTTGATCATATCGGCCATACAACGCGCTCCAAGATATTCGGAATAGATTGCCAAGTCGCCGGTCATGGGAACGCCCAAGCCGATCTTAATCGTGTCATCGGCAACGGCCGGCAGAGCCAAACTCATGGCGGTCAGAGTGGTAAGGGTCAGCTTTTTCATACTCTTTCTCCTGTTGAATGCCGCCTGCGTCACGCGGCCCGTTCATCGGTTTCGCCAAGATAAGCGTCGATAACCTCTTGGTTCTTGGTTATTTCTTCAGGTGCGCCTTCGGCGATGACAGCACCCATATTCAAGACAGTGATCCTGTCGCACAGCGACATGATGAATTTCAGATCGTGGTCGATTACCAAAATCGCGCAATCCGAGTTCGCCCGGACCCAGGCTAGCGACCGGCCCAGTGCGTCCGTTTCCTGCTCGTTCATTCCTGCCGCAGGTTCGTCCAACATCAGAACCCGAGGGTTCAGAGCCAATGCCCGCACAATTTCCAGCCGCCGAAGCTGGCCATAGGCCAACGAGCCGGCGCTTTGATTGAGTTTACCCGATAGGTCAAATTCGAGGATTGCGGCGTCGACGATTTCCGCGCCGCGTCCAGAATAGCGAGCTACGTCGATATTTTGAGCGACGCTGAGGCTTGGAAAGACCCGCAGGTTCTGAAAGGTCCGCGTCACACCGCGCGCCGCGCGTTCATGGGCGCGTAGGTGATCCAACGGCTCGCCATCCAGCGACAGGTCGCCGGCCGAATGGGTCAGCAGACCTGAGATCAGGTTCACCAGCGTCGTCTTGCCTGCGCCGTTGGGGCCGATCAGACCGCGCACCTCACCCGACGCGACGGACATGGTCACATTCTCGACTGCATGGACTCCGCCAAAGGTTTTAGTGATACCCTTCAGTTCAAGCACGCGCCAATTCCTCAACCAGCTGTGCTGTGGTCACCTGTCGGCAATAGCCTTTGATCGCGCGAAGTGAGCTCTCGTGCCGTTCCTGTGTGTAGGTCAGGCAGGCATCGGTTACTTGCGTAACCAGGTAACCAAGATCGCACGCATCCCGGATGGCGCTTTCGACACATTGATCTGTAACAAGACCGGCCAGAACGATCTGCCGGACTCCGAGATTTCGCAGAATGTAATCGATATGTGTGGATACAAAGACAGAGGAAGAGGATTTCGGTAAAACGATCTCATCCCCAACCGGTGCGATTTGATCGATTACCTTCCCGTCCCAACTGCCCTTGGGAACATGAAAACCTGTGATCTTGTAGTCCAGCGACCGGTCGCGCCCGTCCAGTGTCAGGCTTTCGATATTGGTATACATGACCTCGACGCCTGCGGTGCGACAGGCGGCTTGAACGGTCTGCATGTTGGGTATCACGCGGGTCTCCAACTGATCAAAATACCAGCCGCATTTTTCCTCAAATTCGGCTTCTGGCAGGTCCTTGAACTCAGCTCCGTCCCGATGAGCTGAGAAATTTTGCACATCGATGAATATCAGTGCGGATTGCGACGGAATCAGCGGAACTTCGCGGGTCAAGGTCACGGCTTGGTCTCCAGTATCCGGGTGAAGGCATCGGCCAATAGCTGCGCCCAGTCCGCTACGCCTTTGGCATCTCGGATCAAATCGTTGCGGATTTCGACCAGAGAATGTGCTAGGCCACGCGGTTCGACGAAGTGAGGGATGAACCAGTCGCTATCGGAGTCGATCTGGTAGGGCTGGTTCAATGCCATGTGTAGGTCAGGGCGTCGGGCCGAGATATGATTGATTGCCTCCTGGCCGGTGGCCAAGTCGACGCGGGTCAGAAACCCAGCGTGCCAGGGTCGCGCTTGACCGCCGACTTGCGCGGTGAAGGAATGTATAGACACTGCCAACGTCCGCGGTGTGCGGTCCAGCATGTCTTCGACGGCGGCGTTCAAAGGCGACAGAATCTCACGCTGGCGCGCAGTACGTTCAGCGGCGCTTAGGTTCAGATTGGCCGGAATTTGTTCTCCAAAACTGTTTGACGGGATCGAATCCGGGGCCTCAATTGGCCGGTTGCAGTCTATCACCAGCCGGGAATAACGCTGCAGAATCAACGGAGCTCGCAACCGAGTTGCCAGGTGCCGCGCCACCGCCTCGGCCCCGATGTCCCAGCCGCGATGGCTTGTCTGCACTGCTTCCGAGACGCCCAAATCACCAAGTTGTTGAGGGATCGCCCGCCCGGCATGTTCGCACAGCAGCACGACCGGAGCGTCACTGTCGCGGTTGACCCATTCCACCGGGGCAGGGTCCCCGGCGACCAGAAGGTTTTGGGTTGCAACTGAAGCATTCATGCGACCAAGTTAGAGAACAAATTTTTTCAGAGTCAATAAGAAATAGATTGACTGAAATTTTTCTTCCATGCAATCCATTCAGAATAGGAGGTATCCGAGTGCTTGTCCGGCAACGAATTGAAGCAAAGGCAGAGTATATGACCACGAGCGAGCGTAAGCTGGCCGCCGCGTTGCTGAGCGACTACCCATATGCGGGCCTAGTCACAATCCAGGAACTAGCCCGGCGGGCCGAAGTCTCCGCCCCCTCAATCTCTCGGTTTGTCACTAAAATCGGACTGAGCGGCTATCAGGAGTTCCAACGCGCGTTGCTGTCCGAACTAAAGGAAGGGGAACGCTCGCCGACCGATCTACATGGCGAGGGGCGCAGCGTTGACGGCGGGTTTTTACGAGATTTTATTGCGCGTGCCTCGTCTCAGATGGCGCTGTCGGCAGAAGGCATTACCGAAGCACAGTTTCAGCGTATCTGCTCGGTGCTTAGCCAGCCCAAAAGCAATGTTTACGTTTTGGGCGGGCGGATCAGTGATACCATCGCGCAACATCTGTCTTTTCACCTGCGCCAGACCCGCAGCGGTGTTTACCATCTTCCGGCCAACAACGAGGTTTGGCCGGAATATCTACTGCGAATGAAGCCAGCGGACATCCTGTTTCTGGTCGATTTTCGCCGCTATCAGCCTGCCTTGGCGCGGCTGGCTACCACTGCAGCGCGGGACAGGGGGGTGCGAGTCTTGCTCATGACGGACAAATGGTTGTCTCCCATTTCCCGTCATGCGGCAGAAATCTTGCCGGTGCCCATCGAAAGCGGCACACTCTGGGACACCTACACAGCGGCCCTTGCGGTGACCGAGGCACTGGTGACCCGCATCGCCGAAGACAACTGGGAGCAGACGAAATCCCGCATTGAAGCCTGGGATGCCATGCGATCCCAAAACCAGGATCCCAACCCATGTTGAACAAGGCCCCCTTGATTTTCGTCGCTACTTCCGACCTAGCAGGAAAACTGCGAGGCAAGGCGTTTCCGGCTGATCAACTGAACGCCCGTTTGCAACGGGGCGTCGGGTGGACGCCAACGAATGTTCAGATCAACTGCTTTGACGCGATCGCCGAAAGTCCGTTTGGGGCGTTAGGTGATCTGCTTCTGATCCCGGACGCCGCCACCGAGGCGAAGGTCGAGTTTGGCGACTATCCTGGGCTTCATTTCATTATGGGCGATATTGTCACTTTGGAAGGCGACCCGTGGGATTTCTGCACGCGCAGCTTGCTGAAGGCGGCGCTGGACAGGTTGCACAAGGTAGCCGGTGCCCAGGTGCTCGCCGCGTTTGAGCACGAGTTTCAGCTGATCGACCCGCCCGAACAGTCCAATGAGGCTTACGGCCACCGGGGTTTCTGCCAGCAGCGCAACCTGTGCGAGACTCTGATCGCCGCAATTTCACAGGTTGGCTTGAAGCCGGATTCGATCATGAAGGAATACGGCCCAAACCAATATGAAGTCGTGGTCGGCCCCGAACTGGGTGTACGCGCCGCCGACGCTGCCATCATGGTTCGTGAACTAACTTATGCCACCGCGCGCGCCTATGACGAACGGGCCACTTACACTCCTATCCGCGATGTCGCGGGTGTCGGCAATGGAGTGCATATCCACATGAGTTTTGTGGATGATCAGGGCACACCACTGACATACAGCGCGGACGGGCCGTCCGGGATGTCAGAATTGACGGGCGCGTTCGCCGCTGGGGTTTTGAAATATCTGGATGCGATATTGGCACTTACCGCGCCTTCGGTGATTTCATACGAACGCTTGACTCCTCACCGCTGGTCGGCGGCCTTTAACAACCTCGGCTTCCGCGATCGCGAGGCATCGTTGCGGATATGCCCGGTGACGGCAAAAGACCCGGCCTCGATCGCACGACAGTTCAACATCGAATACCGTGCGGCAGATGCGGCAGCCTCGCCGCATCTTGCGCTTGCTGCGATTGTCATGGCAGGCACTCAAGGTATTGAGGAACGGCTGAACGCACCGTCTCCAACCCAAGAGGATCTTTCGCTTCTGGACGTTGCAGAGTTGAATAAGAGAGGCCTGGTACGTTTACCCCAAACGTTGGAAGAAGCGTTGGACCGGTTCGTGACGAACCCGGTCGTAACAGGCTGGTTCCCGAACGGGTTTGCTGAGGTCTATCAAGCGCATAAACAGTCTGAGATTGCGGTGATTGCAAACTTGGACACAGACGCACGTTGCCGTTTGTACGAGGGTACGTATTAAGGTTAGTAACTTAAGGGTCTTGTCAGAAGAACTTGCCTTGAGGCGGGCAGGGGGCTTTCGTAGTTTTTGCCCATGACCAGATCTGCCTGTTTCAAGTACTTCAAAACCAGTCCCGAGATCATCCGTCTTGCGGTGATGCTGTACTTCCGTTTCCCGCTCTCGCTTCGGAAAGTCGAAGATCTGCTGCGCGAGCGAGGCATCGACGCGAGCCACGAATCTGGACATCCCGAATCCGCCGCATAATCACAACAACCAGAGGCGCCAGATACTCTCTTAGCTCGGACTGCCAACTGGCCCTAAACTCCTGACGACGGAAACTCTGCTTGGTTCCGGGTTTCTTTCTTATCTCCACTCCTTGGCGGTTGCGATGAGCCAGAAACACTATCTTATCAAATTGACCTAAATTGTTCTATTGGTGCTGACGTCAGACACTCTTGAGATTTACCTGAATCTAGGGTGTTGGTAGCGTTGCTCAGCAAAGTTCTGGTCGCAACTAATATAGTTCCGTTTGGCAAATTTACAGATCCATCTGCCCGAACGTAGTGGCCGTTATCTGAATTTCCACCCAGTACGGTCGTTATTGCGTCGAAAGCACCAACATACAGACCACTGTGGTCTTCAAGGTACCAGTGCAGAATTCGTCTGTCTCCAATTTCCGCTTCGGCGGAATTGGATCCGACGAAGTTGAAGGACGTATTGGAGTGATGCAGTTCGGTTGTCCCACAACCCATGCGGGCATCGTCAGCGCTGCCCATAGATGCTAGCGGCGTGGACGCCGTCAAAGCGATTGCTGTAGTCCGAGTTTACCCATACCCAGCGTCCTCCCCGGTTCGCAATTCGAAAGCAGTCTGGCGATGCGTGAAGTATAATTCGCCCAACTATCTCTGACTCGAGGACTAGCAACACCGGATTTAGCTATTACCAGCTTAAGGTGAAGTTGAATTCACCTCGTCGAAGCCAAGTGCGGCCAGGAATGTTCTTGGAAGGTGGCCGTGAGAAAGCGACGACAAAACTTCGGCCAGATGCGAAATGCCCGTTATCTATTACGCAGTCCAACGCGATGGTTTTTTGTGCTATCATGCTCGTCATTCAATTCTAGGTAGTTTTGCGCCGGATCAGACCTGATCGACGGTGCTGTAGCCAATGAGGGTTCAGAATGTCGAAATTTGATACATTATGGGAAAACCATCCCGCCAATCAGACACCCCCGTTGATAGAACCCTGCACGACTGATGGTTCTCCGAATTTTACGAACCAGTGTTGTATCCGATTGGGGGTGGCCCTTACGAAATCGGGAATAAAGATTTCACGTTACCAAGGCGTGTTTTGTTGGCATGGCCACGGCAAAAAACACCCTTTGCGCGTCGAAGAGATGAAACTCTGGCTCAATTCGGACCACGCAAAATTTGTCGGCAAAGCTAAGATATCCAGAGCCAGCCCGGGCGTACTGCAAAAGACGTTCGCCGACTACCTAGGTAAACGAGGTATCGTCGCGTTCATCAACTTTTGGGGCGAAGGAAATCAAGGGGATCACATTGACCTTTGGAATGGCGAAAGTGTTGCTCATGGCAGCCGGGATTACTTCGAGCGTTCAGAGCAGATCTGGTATTGGAAAATGACGTGAAGCGGTTTTCCCAAGCGCTGACTTTGGCACTGGCAGCATATTTTTTGGCAACGCCGGCGTTCTCGCAGGAGCTTGTGGTCGAATTGGCAACGGTAGAGTCGAATGACGCGGGCACAAAGTGCATCTTTAAGTATCGTACCGATGGCTCAAAGCAGCAGGCTTTAGAGCTTGAGCTTGAACCCCCATGTACATTTGCCCGGCCAACGTCTGTCCCGTCGCCAAACGCAAACGAAAGCGGCGCGCCCAGTGGTGCCAGAAAAGCGGCGGCTTGGCGATTTAGGAATGGTGACCTGGTCATTCCGGTTATCGGCGACCCGATCCCCACCGAATGGTATAGCCAAGATTTGTATCAGCTGCGAAAAAGCCAAGGATTGACATGTGGCGCAAGTCTGCAAGGCGTTTTGGTTGATGCACAAGGAATTAGCCTTACCCCAAAGCGCGAGCGCGTGGGTCTGTTTTGCGAAGAATTGGGTGTCAGCGCAAAGGAGGCGTGGTTGCTAGCAGCCCCACAATAGACCTCGGCTACAGCTAACATGCGCCTCATCGTCCTGCGCGGTTTGATGGCTTTCTTTAGACCGGGTTGGTCAAGTCCGTCCTGCAATATGGGAAAGCCAGGGTGAATAATTTTCGCACCCTTCCGGTACGGTCAGAACCTGACTTTCGAGCCAAACCAACAGCAAGGCCGATGTAATGGTTTGCTCGACCTCTCTAACGCGCGCGAATTTCCTGTGTGAATTGTTTCCTTTGTCAGAATTCGGAATGGACTTAAGCTTGTCTCGAAATATGGGCGCCTGAGCGGCATCCAGAAATTTCCGGCTCTGGCGTCCACCGCACTTTTCACAGCGTATTCAATGGAGCTACCCATGCCTAAACTCGATCCTCAGACCCAAAAGAAGGTCACCACATTCTGCAAAAAGAAAAAACCTGCTGCCGTAAAACATAGCGCACAGAAGGCGAAAAAACGTGCCGAAACAGCCCTTACAAAAGCGAAGTGGTCCGTAAAACAGGCGCCAGCGCCCGAGAAAAAAGCTTATGCCGAAGTAGAGAAAGTGCTGGTGGAAATGTGCGCTGAAGAAGGGTTGGAGGAAGTGCAGAAGGCAATGTCCGACCCAAAAAGTGGAAAAGGCTAAAAAAGAGGTGAAGGCAAGGATTAAACAAAGGGTAGGTCAAATTCAGAAGGCCAAACAGCGTGTCAAGAAAGCGCTAGCGAAGCTTCCACCGAAACCAGCACAGGCCGTCGAAAAAGAACTGGATTCAACCTTCAAGTCCGCGCTGAAATTTTGGAAAGAACTCGAGGCTGATGCCAAGAAAGAAGGTCTTGCCGGTTGATTTTTCGGCAATTCTCTGCGGAGCCAGAAATACGCCCGTCAGGCACAACTAGGCGGTTCCGACGCTTGACCCGGTCACTTCCCCAAATCGCGCTCACAGACCTGCGTAACGAGGTTTTGGGGAGTGGAAAAACGTAATCTGTCGTCATAGCGTAGGTGCTATTTTATGCGTTTTCTGGGTTCGTGGTGTCTTCAATAAATGGTGTTCGCTCGGTAATTCTCCTGCACGACGATTGCGGCGTTTGATCTCGGAAGCCACATGGTCTCGGCCAATGAAATAGCGGATAATCCAGGCCACTTATGCCCAGTGTCGGTTTCCGGATCCGTGTCTGCCACGCACGACGTGTCGCTAGGCTCGGTCAAATCGTGATAAGAAAAAGGGCGCACCCACCACAAGCGCGCCCTTTCACTGGGAGGATATTGTAAATTTTGCGTTCTCAAATACACCAACGCATACTCGTTAATGCCCTCAGTATGGCTGATTCCGCTTGGGCCGTCAGTGACCCAATTCACGCAGCAAGATTTGAATTGGCATCATGCCGAATACGGGGTCGAATATGACTGGAGGATCGCAATGAAGAACCCAGAAAGCTTCGAAAAGTTCTACTTCGCCAAAGTTGGTATGGGTGAAGCCTGCGGATGCGCCGAGCGGATCATAGATGTCTTCGAGTTCAACCGAAGGGGTGGTTCGAAATCGAAAAAGCAGCTTATCAAGGTGGATCGTAAGCGACGTTCCTTTCGGTCCTGGGCGGTGAAATACGGCTTGCTTAGTCGCAAACGTGGCTCATAGGCTTCAATGCAAACCGAGGAAAACTTAGACTTCAAAGTCGACGTGAATGTGGTTGCCGTCAAAATCCCGAAGATTGACCTGCACAATCGGCATTCCCGGCACTGGATCGACCGTGTGTGCGATACCCATCTCTCTCAGTTTACCGACAAATTCGTCGAAACCCTCGGACTGAAAGGCAAAGTGCTCTAATGACGGGTTGGCGCCAATTGTCGGCTCCTCAATCACTCCGACCAGATGCACCACTGCCCTGTCATTCAGATAAAGCCACGCACCTGGGAAATCGAAATCAGGTCGATTGCCCGGGTAAAGGCCTAGTACTTCCCCGTACCACTCAACCATCTTTTCGAGATTGGTGGTACGCACGTTTACATGGTCAAAAGCTAGCAGTGCCATGGTGGATGCATACCAGTTCCTCAATTGGAATACACTTAGAATGTGGGTCTTGAGTGATGGCGCAGTCATCTGAGTATAGCCTGCTGTTGGAAGCACACATCTCATCGTTGCGCGAGCATTCACTTGATGTCCTTGCCCAACTTGCCGACCGTATCGGGCGGAGACTGCCCAGACGCGGAAGCGAGCGCGGCGTCAGAGCCGACCTCAGGCAATGCCTCAATCGCTGCAGGGTTCTTCTATCTGACTGCACTGTGCAGCGGTGTCTCTGACAAATCTCCAAAGGCATTTATGTCGGCACCTGCTTCAAAAAGCTTTTGAACGGCGTGGGTGTTCCTGCGCCATAGCATGATGTACGGCGGAGTATCTTCGAATCTAGCCATTAACCCTTTTGGGGGTGAAATCACGCGACGAAACCGACGCTGTCTCCTCTTCCCAATTCGTTGAAGTACACAAAAACCTTGAACGACAAAGATGCGCAGAAAGTGGACTTTGCAAATTCTGGTTAGCGTGCAAACCAAATGACAGGCTGGAAACGATCAACAGACAATTTCGACCCAAGAGTGACGTTATCAAGGCCGGAGTTCTCTGGTAGCGTCAGCTATCTACCCAGAAACCTAAAGCTGTGAACCAATTGGCAAAATACCTAGAAAACCAGCAACTACGTGATCCCAGGCCGATCCTGTCGGCTCGGATTGATACTCAAGAACGTTGCCATCATCGTCTCTTGTTGTCCATTTAAGCTGACCAGCCTGCTCGAGCGTCACCTTATATGTGTATGCGGGCAGCGCGTCGTCCAAGGCATCCATGGTCTGTGTAGCCAATGCTGGCGAGTCAATCAGAATTCCCATCTCGGTGTTGATGTTGACAGATCGCGGGTCCCAATTGAACGACCCTACGAACAAGTATCTGTCATCAACCGCAAATGCCTTTGAGTGCAGGCCTGATTGAGATTGAGCCCAGTTAATGCCGCGGCGCTGGACCTGATAGGCGTCCGGTCGCAGTTCATAGAGTTCTATTCCACCGCGTAGAAGTGCACGGCGTTTCTTGGCGTAGTGCGCGTAGACGGGTGCGACGTCGTTAGACGCAAGTGAATTGGTTACAACCTTTACGTCGACGCCGCGGCTTTCCAGTTCGGTCAGCCATTTCACACCGTTGTTGCGCGGCACGAAATAGGCGGAGACGATGTTCACCTCACTGCTGGCATTCTCGAAATACGGAAGCAATTGAGATGCCAGAACGGGACCTGAGTTCTCGAGACCGGCGGCTTTTGAGGGCGGATCAGCGTAAAGCTTCGCAGGTAGCCAATTCAAGGGCAGGGTTCCATCTGCGAAGTTCTCTTGTGCTGACTTTCTAAGGGCCGCGCCATACTGCGTCTGCTTCGCTTCCTCGACCAGTTCGTTCAACCTGACTCGTGCATCAGTAAGGTCAAATTCCTGAGGTTCTCCAACGACTACACGAGCCGGAACGGCGAATTCGCTGTTCCAGTAAGAGTCAAAGCTTCGCGACACCTCGCGGACAACGGGGCCTGCGGCCAGCACATCCAGATCAGCGTAGTTCATCTCTTCCCGCGCGAGAAAGTACTCGGCACCGATGTTTCTCCCACCCACAATCGTGAACACGTTGTCTGCCGTCATTGATTTGTTGTGCATTCTGCGATTGATTCGTTTGAAGTCCGTCAGCCCCGCGATCAACAGGCTTTGATCTCGCCAGAATGGATTGAACAGCCTGATCTCAATATTCTTGTGATTGTCCAATGCGGCCGTCATAGCGTCATAGCTGGACGTATCCATATCATCCAGCAACAACCGGACACGAACACCCCGATCTGCTGCCTGCAAAAGACTGGCTGCAAAAAGGTGGCCTGTTGGGCCGTCGTGCAGAAGGTAGTATTGTGCGTCTATCGTTCTCTCGGCCGCCGCAGCCAGCAACAACCGTGAGACAAGAGCTTCTTCGCCGTCACTGATCAGCTTGACCCCTGACCGACCGTCTTTGGGATTGCCAAGCCGGTTGGCCGCCCGACTGAGAGCTGTGCGCGGGTCCGCCGGCAGCGAAGCCGATACCGTCTTTTCATATGTGCGAGTTTTAGGGGCGCAAGCAACAAGGGTCAGGGTGCACAAGATACAGACCACCAACTTCCATCGTGTCATCAGCTTCCTCCATCCCCATATCCTAGGTGACTACGCCGAGACGGGTGATTGCAAGTCTGTTCTGTGAAGCATGAGATTGTTTCGCTGGTCGTTGTTGATTTGGAGAAACCCTCAACTTCCCCATGCAGGTATGTGATTTTGACGCAATCTCAATTCAAACGTACTCTACCAGCAACCAAGCGCAAACGAGGACCATGCCTGATCCCAAACACAGAAATAACTCCGCCGAGGACCCTACGCCGCGTGCTTTGGCCGATGGTATCGGCGTGGCAACAGAGGAGTTCAAAATTTCGATGCCAATCGGGATCGGAGCTGTCTTGGCTGCTCTGGCTTCTTTGGCCACGTGCTATTCCGGGATTTTGCTAACCTATTTGGTTGGCTACGAAGCACTTTCCCTAAACCCACATGTGCAAGCGGTGCTCATGTGGGTGTTTGCATTGTTGGCGGTTAGCTTCTTATGGAGAGACCGTAAACGGCATGCCAAGGAGCTTCCACTCGTCCTTGGTGGGATTGCTGCCGTCATCCTGATTGTCACACTTTATTTCGGTTATGATGAACGCGTCGAAGCGCTTGCCTATGTGCTTTTGGTAATCGCAGCTTTGCTAAACCAGAACTTCATACTCGATACTTTGAACCACACGGTTCGCAATCAGACACATGAAATAGAGGCGTTGAACGAAAGACTAACCAAGAAAGTAAAACGCCAGGAAGGCGAGATTGACAGGCTGGGGCGCCTCAAACAATTCCTTGCGCCTCAGGTTGCGGAGCTTGTTGTCGAAGAAAACTCTGACGAGCTTCTCAAAACGCATCGTCAATATATCTCTTGCCTATTCTGCGACATCCGGAATTTCACCGCCATTTCCGAGGCGATTGAGCCGGAGGACGTCATTACACTTCTCCAGCAATTCCACGATGAGGTTGGCCAACTCGTTGCCTGGCACAAAGGAACAATTGGATACCGAGCCGGAGATGGATTGATGGTCTTCTTCAATGATCCGGTTCCCTGCGATCAACCCGTCCTGCAAGCCGTGCGGCTGGCTAAGGCAATAAGCGAAGCCTTCGAAGGAATACGAGCACCCTGGCAGAAACTCGGACACGCGATGGGCTTAGGTATCGGGATCAGTAGTGGTTACGCGACGCTTGGGCTGATCGGTTTTCATGGTCGCGCCGACTACACCGCAATCGGTAGCGCTGTGAATACAGCATCCAGGCTTTGCGATTTTGCCAGCGACGGGCAGATCCTATTAAACCAACGGGCGCTTCTAGACATAGAAGAACATGTGGAGACCGAAGAACTGGGAGAACGGGAACTGAAGGGCATCAGCAACCCAGTGCAGATTTTCGCGTTATCAGCTTCCCCCATCAGGCAAAGTGATGCTCTCTCTCGATAGGAGTCCAATCGTTTTTCGTATTGGCGCGTCGCAACATCGGTCCCCCTTATTACGCAAATTTTAGGAACATCCTGAGCGATTGCGAGAACTGTAGGTCCTATCGATCTGCATAGTGTCCACCCCGGTCGCGGCATTGCAGTTCCGCGAAACCAAGCGCTATGAGTTCAAACGACCCGCAAGTCTTGACTGCGATTCAACGTTTTGCGAGTTGTGGACCACGAACGAAGGGACAGAGGAATCAACCGGTGTGCAGCGGCAGCGTCTTGCAGATGTCTGACGATGACATCAATGTCTGCGGTTCCCCGGGCCAGACCGGGCAGTTGCCAACCGGAGGTATCCTTTCGACTCAAGATCACTCTGTTGGAGACGTTAATCGCTACCGTCGGCCTTTGCGCGTGGTCTGAGTCGGCGTCAATCGATTCCTGTTTAGTCCTGCAGCAAACCGGTGAGCCAGGCCCCGGGCCAGCGGAGTGTTCGTGCGGACTAGAGCGACCGCGTTCCCTGGAGCGGTTCGAGGCTTGTCGCATTTTTCCCGTAGGGTCTAGCCAGCAGAGATACAGCCAAGCTAACGCGGACCGCCGCTCTCGCCTAGCGGCGCGTACTTGGTGCGGCCTTAAGTGCAGCTTTACTGGCCTAGCTGAGACTGCCTCGAATTCGTCCGACTGCTCGCCTGTTACCCAGACAATGCTTCTGGTTGCAATTCGCGCCATCGGTGGCAAGTCACGGCGTGATCGGCCTCGCAGGTTTCCATAGGCGGCTCTTCGCGTTTGCAAAGATCGATGGCAGAGGGGCATCGTGTATGAAACGGGCAACCGCTGGGACGGTTCGTCGGTGATGGGATTTCGCCTTCAAGTTTCTGAGCTCTGCCGCGATCATCGGGGTCCAAGGACGGGATGGCTGAAAACAAGGCTTTGGTATAGGGGTGACGCGGTGACTTAAACAACTGGCGTGTTGGCGCGCTTTCGACGATCTGTCCCAGATACATCACAGCCACATGGTCACAGGTATGCGCCACAACAGACAGGTCGTGGCTGATGAACAAATAGGTCAAACCCATTTCGTCCTGAAGTGACTTCAACAGGTTCAGAATATCGGCCTGAATTGACACATCCAGCGCGGCAACGCTCTCGTCAGCCACCACGAACCGTGGTTTCGAAACCAGCGCCCGGGCGATCGAGATACGCTGTCTTTGCCCCCCCGAAAAAGCGTGCGGAAAGCGACGCAAATGTTCCAAGTTCAAGCGGCACAACTCGGCGATTTTGCGAACGCGTTCGTCGACCTCTTCGCGCGAGTTGCACAGCCCCATGACCTCAAGCGGTTCAGCGATGATGTCGCGCACGGTCATGCGGGGTGACAGGGCGGCATAGGGATCCTGAAAGATCAATTGCGCGCGGCGGCGGTATTCCTTCAGCTCGGCACCGGCAAGATTGCCCAGATCGTAGCTGACTTCTCCGTCATCATAATGGGCGGTGCCATAGCTGATCGGCGCTGCATTCAAAAGGGCGCGTCCGAACGTTGTTTTGCCCGAACCGCTTTCGCCGACAACCCCAAAGAACGACCCTCGGGGTATCGAGAGCGAAACTTCGTTAACGGCCATGAGGACGCGCTTGTTGAAGATCTTCCCGCCGACCGGGAACCCAACCGACAGGTTCTTGGTTTCGATCAGATTGTCACTATTCATGCCGGTTGTCCCTCATGGCAGAGATGGCAGGCCGTGCGGTGGTTTTCGCCGGTATCGGCCCAGCCTGGGACAACCGTGCGACAAACGTCGCCGTTTATCTTTCCGCAGCGGGTATGAAAAACGCAACCCTCGGGCCGTTCCAGCGGCGAGGGGATATCGCCCGGCACCGGCATCAGAGGCCTGTCCAGATCGTCAAGCTGGGGCAAGGCATCAATCAAACCTTGAGTATACGGGTGATAGGGGTTTCGGATCACCTCGCGCACCGGGCCTTGTTCGATCATCTTCCCCAGATACATCACCGCCACCTTGTCCGCCGTTTGGGCAACCACGCCAAGATCGTGGGTGATAAAGATGATCCCCATCCCGAACTCGCTCACCAGATCCTTCATCAGATCGATGACCTGCGCCTGGATGGTCACATCAAGTGCGGTGGTGGGTTCGTCCGCGATCAACAGCTTCGGTTTGGTCGACAGGGCCATGGCGATCATAGCCCGCTGACGCATGCCGCCCGACATCTCAAAAGCATATTGGCCGAACCGGGTGGACGCATCGGATATTCCGACGCGATCCAGCATTTCGACCGACAGTTCGCGCGCCTGTTTTTTCGACATGTCTGTATGGATCAAAAGCTGTTCGACCATCTGGCTACCGATCGTCATCGCAGGTGCGAAACTGGCCATCGGTTCCTGAAAAATCATCGAAATGGCACCGCCGCGCACGATCTCCATGTCGCGCGGGCGTTTCAGGCTCATTACATCCACCGGACCGCTGTCGAGATGAAGTGTTATTCTGCTATCGGGCGCGTAGACCGCATTGCCGGGATTAAGCTTCATCAGGGATTTCGCCGTCACGGACTTGCCTGATCCGCTTTCGCCCACAAGACCCATGACTTCCCCCGGCGCCAGCGAAAACGACACGTTATCGACTGCGGTTATCAAGCCCTCATCGGTCTTGAATTGCAGCGTCAGGTTTTCGACGTCGATCAGGCTCATTTCCGGGTCTCCGAATAGGGATCGGCGGCATCGCGCAACCCGTCGCCGACGAAGACAAAGGCCATGACCAACGCGATAAAGAACAGGACCGGAATGAAATACCAGTGATAGTTCAACAAAACATCCGCCTTGGTCACGTTCTGCAACATAACGCCCAGAGAATTCACCGGATCCTTGAGCCCCAGCCCGATGAAGCTGAGCGCGGTTTCTGACAGCACGACGTAGGGAAACGAAATGACCAGATCGACGATGATATAGCTGGTAAAGCTGGGAAGAAGATGCCGTCTGATGATGTGGCCTGCGGGCGCGCCGCAGAGCTGCGCAGCCAGCACGTATTCTTGATTGCGCTCGGTCAACAAATGGGTGCGCACCCTTCGTGCCAACGTTGGCCACCCAACCAGCCCCAGGATCAGCGTAATGACGAAAAATCGCGTCTCGGCGGACCATTCAGGCGGGATAAACGCAGCAATGGCCATAAAGAGGGGGATAGACGGCACCGTCCTGACCGCGTCTGTGATCATCTGGATCACGCTATCGATTGCCCCACCGTAATAGCCCGCAATCCCGCCGATCATGAGGGCCAGAACAAACGAAATCACAACGCCCAGCGTTCCGACCTGAAGCGATGTCCAGACGGCGTGCAATGTACGCGAAAATATATCCTTGCCCGCGCTGTCGGTTCCAAACAGATGAACATATCCCTGATCCATGCCGAACAGGTGGACATTGCCCGGAATGAAGCCGAACAGCTTGTAACTGTCACCGCGCACGAAGAACTCAACGTAGCGGCGCTCGTCCTCGTTGATCTTCTCGACCCAGCGGAAATTGGTCGCCAGAGACCTTTCGCGTGTCACGGTGTGCAGGAACGGCCGGATTGAGCAGCCGTTCTTGTCACAGAATTTCGGGATTTGAGGGGCACCGTTCAGGTAATCCTTGTCCCGACCTGCGACCGTGGGGTCATAGGGTGACAGGAATGGCGCAAATAGGCCCGACAGGATCAGGACAACCAAGACCGTGGCTGCAATCATCGCAGCGCGTTGTTTTTTGAATCTGGCCCAGATCAGCTGTCTTTGAGAGGCCGTGAAATAAGCTTCTTTGGCCTTCTGATCGTCGGCTTTGGTGGAGGCTTTTGCAGACATGGACCTTACCTCAGAATGCTCTTGCGTACACGTGGATCAATCACGGCCAGCAGGATGTCCGTGGCAAAATTCAGTGTGACGATTGCGGCTGTCAGCAGGAAGATGATGGCCCCCGCCAATTGCTGGTCGTTCGATCGGGCCAGTGCTTCAAGCAGCAGCGATCCCGCTTCGGTTAAGGTCAGGATCAGGGCGACGATGGGCAACTCGTTGAAGATGCGGTTCAGGTCAAATCCCAGTGAATTGACAATCGGACCAAGTGCATGACGCGCAGGATAGCGCCACAACAGGCGGCGGCCATAGATGCCGCGCGCAGCTGCAGCGGTGACGTATAGCTTGCCGATTTCGTCCGACATCAGGGCGCGCACGGTCTGCAGCGCAAAGGCGGTCGCGGACCAACCCAGAATGAATATGGGCAGCCAGGCATGTTTCAGCAGATCCACGAATTTGGCCCAGGACCACGGCGCCTCGCGGTATTCAGGGCTGAATAGTCCGGTCAGTGTTTCACCGAAATAGATTGTGGAAAACAGCATCACCATCAGCGCCAGCAGAAAGTTGGGCATCGCCAGACCCAGATAGCTGATCAGGCGCAGCGAATTGTTGAGGAATGCGTTGTGCGATGCTGCCGAAACAATACCCACGGGAATTGCGATCATGTAGGCGAGCGTAAGCGAACCAAGGCAAATCCACAGCGAGATCCAGAACTTGTCACCCAGCAGCTGTGCGATGTTCACACGCAGGATACAGCTTTCGCCAAAGTCGCCCCGAAACGCGCCGCTCAACCAACTGGCCCAACGGGTCAGGAACGGGCGATCAAGCCCCAAGCGCGCGCGCTCTGCCTCGATATCGGCCAGGGTGATGGCCGAACCTTGGGTGTTCTTGTAGGCAAGATAGCGTTCGGCACAATCGCCCGGCACAAGTTCCATCAACGTGAAAACGATGAGGGATACCAATACGAGTGTTACCACGGCCATTACCGCGCGGGTGGCGGCAAAGCGAGCGAATTGGAGCATTTCTATGTTCCCGGCTAGCACTTGGAACGGGGCGCTGACGCCCCGTTCCACTGTCAAAGATCGAGCGTCAGATTACTCCGACAACCACCACTGTGCGGGGCGGTAGGGATAGGTCCGATAGAACTCGTAGGACTGCGTCTTGAACTCGGTAAAGTTCTGCAGATTGTTCGAATGGTAGATCGGTGCCGGGGAATTGACCGTTCCGATGAACAGCAGTTCCGAGGTTATGATTTCGACCATCTTCTGCGCGGCAGCGATCGAGGCGTCCGATCCGGGCGCACTGGATTGATAGGTGTCCAGGGCGGCTTTCAGATCGGCAACCCAAGCGGGCGGCTCGACACCGTTTTCACCGTTCGAACTGATATATTCCGCCCAGAGCATCCCGGTGCGGACATCAAAGTACCCGTCAAAGGGCGGCACCCAAATCTCGCCATCACCAAGCACCGAACCGGCAGGCTGGCTCTTGAGCCACATCCCCATGTCCAGAGTATTTGCCGATTGTGCGGCGCGGAATTCATCCGAGGTGACTTCCTTGATGGCGGTGTTGATGCCTACGTCCTTCCAGTTCTGGGCAATCAGTTCCACCAGTTGTGCCGATGCGGATTGAGTCGAAAACTGCCAGTCCAGCACAAGCGGGTCACCGTTTGGCAGGTCGCGGAAACCGTCGCCGTTCTGATCCGTCAGCCCGGCCTCATCCAGCAGGGCATTCGCCCGGTCCTGATCAAAGGTAATCTCGTGGTTCGACCACTTCTCGTCGATGAAATCCGGGCGCGGTGAAAAGCCGATATACTGCGTCGGTTCCCCCAGTCCGAATGCGGTAACCTCGTTCAGCTGATCGCGGTCCATCGCAACCGACATGGCGGTTCTGAACCGGATGTCGTTGAAGATGGCTCTTTTTGCCTCATCCTCGGCGGTCACGTTGAAGGTCAGCACCGGATATCCGATCGCGGGCTTCACCTCTAAGGTATAGTTTCCGCTTTCCTGTCCTTCCAGCAGAACCGGGGCAGACGTAATGTTCACGCCCTGCGACTTGTAATCCACCTCGCCGTTCAGCAGCTTGAGGTTGCGCACCTCTTCATCCGGGACGTAGGTTTCGTCCATTTCCGAGATATAAGGCAGCTGATTGCCCTGCGTATCGACCTGGAAGAAATAGGGGTTGGCCACATAGTGACGACCTTCGGTGCTTTCCTTCACCAGGATATGGCTTTCCAGCGTCGGCATGGTGTCCCTGGGCAGTCCGGCCAGTTTGTCGCCCGCAGTCAACATCGGCGACGGAGTGTCCATCCAGTCCGAGTTGCCATAGTAGGCCTTGATCAGCTCATAGCCATTTTCATAGCCCAGCGCCTGCGCGTTTGCGTCGGCATTCTCATCCAGCGCCGGGTGGTATTTTTCAAAGAAGTGCTTTGGCTGGTATGGCTGTACATAGGTGAACGAGAAGGTTTCGGTCAGCCCGGGCTTGGGTGCGGCCAGCGTAAAGCGAACCGTGGTATCATCCACAGCCTCGACCTTCATCGGCTCACCGCCTGCCAGTGCGTAATCCTTGGCTTCGGCGATGACATTGGTATCCATCATCAAGTTGTCGTACCAGAACACCACATCCGCTGCGGTAAAGGGCGCGCCATCCGACCATTTGTGACCAGCACGCAGATGGACGGTCAGTTGAGTGAAGTCATCGTTCCACTCCCACGATTTGGCGACGTTGGGCACCAAAGTCTGAAGATCGTCGGAATAGCGGAACAGGTTGACATGGCGCACGGACAAAAAGTCCGAAGTGCCGCTTTCTGTGGCGTTGGACAGCGCATCTAGAACACCGCCGTACTGACCGATCGAGTCATATGGCACGATGACCAGCGGCTCGGACGGAAGACGGTCCGCCAGCCCTGGCAGGTCGCCGTTGCCGCGGATCATACCGTTCAGGTCACCAATGGCCGGGTTCTCAGCGAAACTCAGCGTGCAGCCGGCCGCCGATTGAAATTCGGACAGGTCAAATTGCTGCGGGAACGCTCCATCGGATACTCCCTGCATATCTGCAACTGTCGCCGCTGGACAATTCGCCCATGCAGCGCCCCCAAGAGTGGCCAGCGCCACGCCTGACATCAGAAGCTTTTTCATGTTTCCTCCCTAAGGATAAGGCCAGTTTCGTTTTTTGTGTGTTTGTGAAACCGATTAGCTGACTGCGGCAACGTCGGTTTTCTTGTTCTTTTTGCCACCTCGGCGAGAGGCGACGTGAATTTTAACCCCTGCATCCTTCAATGCAGCGGCAAAGGGTTTGGGTGGCACCTTGTCGGTCACCAGATCGGTAACCTGATCGAACCGGCAAGCGACATTGGCGGCACGCTCTGCAAATTTTGTGTGATCCGCTGCGACGATCATGCGCCGGGTGTTGCCATGCAACGCGCGCGTCAGTTCAGCCTCCAGCGGATTTGAAGCCAAAACACCGCCCTTAAGCGAGACCGCATCCGCACCGCAGATGACGGCGTCATAGCTGTATTGGCAGGCAAGTTGTTCGGCAGCTCGACCGAAACTGCCACGTTCGGATCGAATGACCTCGCCGCCAGCCAATATTGCGCGTGTTCCATTGTGATCGGCCAGTGAAGCAACAACCGACAGCGAGTTGCTGACCACAGTCAAGTTCTTTCGGTCGCGCAATTGTTCGGCAACATGTGTCATTGTCGACCCTACGGTGACGAACAGCACCATGCCGTCTTCGACAATATGTCGGACCTGTTTGGCGATAAGCGTCTTTTCCTCGGCATTGTGCTCCAACGCCCCGGAAAACATCGGTGTGTCTTGCGCGCGCGACAGGAACGTACCGCCGTGCACCCGTTCGACCATGTTCTTTTTTGCCAGTCCCTTGACCAGCCTGCGAACGGTTTCTTCGGACACGTCCATGACCTGCGCGATCTGGGTATTGCGCGCCGAGCCCCCGAGCCTTGCCAATACATCAAGAAGTTCACGGCCCCGATGAGGGATGTGATCGCTATCGTGATCCATTTCCGAACTCCACCACAGTCTCGCTTAAAACTCCACAAAAAATGTTTAACTTTTGTGACAATTTTTGTTTTTTTGCCTTTTCCGGTCAATTTTACATGCCGGGCACGCTTTTGCGCACAATGCGGCGCCGCGACTTGGGTCTGGTTACACACCGGCCGATCCGGTCCTGCAGGTTTTCAGGACGACAGCGCAATCATGGTGACACCTGCCGCCATCAATACGGCCGCCAAAATCCGCCGCACCGGGTTGCCTTCGGACAAAAACAGGTACCCGATCAGGGCTGCGAATATCACTGAAGTTTCTCGCAGCGCCGAGACAACGCCGAGCGGCGCAAAGTTCTTGGCGTAAAGCACCAACCCGTATGCGGTCATCGACACCACGCCCCCTATCAGACCTATGGCCCAGGTCCGAAGCGGCAGCGTCAGGATGCGGGATCCTCTGCGCAGGGCTACAAAGCCGACAAGGAATATGTGCAGCACCGAATGCCATGCCCAATAGCTCAGGATGTTCCCCGATACCCTCACGCCCAAGCCGTCCACAAGCGAGTAGACGGAAATACAGCACCCTGTCCCAACGGCGAATACAAGCGATGCCCGACCAACCCCTTGTCTCAGAACCGACCAGCTTGAGACCTGAATCCCGGTGGCAATCACGGCAATCCCAAGCCAGGCCTGCATCGGAAGATGCTCGCCCGCGAAAATCACCGCCCAAAGCGCAACCAGTGCTGGGACGATGCCGCGGGCAATAGGGTAAACCACGCTGAGATCACCGTGCCGATAGGCCTGGTTCAGCATGTAGAAATACCCAAAATGCACCACGGTGCTGCCGGCCAGATAAGGCAGGCTTGCGAAATCCGGCAATGGCAGCACCGCCACCATCAACGCACCCGGGATGACGTGACCCAAGGCGACCAGCCCCAGCGTGACAGTCCGGTCCGTTGCCGTTTTGACAACCGTGTTCCACATCGCATGCAGCAAAGCGGCTGCAAGGATTATCAGAACGATGCCGAAGCTCACGATCAGAGCGCCTTGGAAAACAACTCGGTAAGGTTTTGTTCCGTCAGCGCAATTGGGTTACCACCGCAAGACGGGTCAATCAGCGCACCTTGTACCAGATCCGGGATTGATGCTTCGGTGACGCCCAGATCAGACAGACCCCGGGGGATGCCCAGGCTGTCGTTGAAGTCCTGCACGAATGCGCAGAAACCGTCAAAACCGCCTTCGATCCCCAAAAATGCGGCCGCCGACTGGAACCGGTCGACAATGGCTGCTGCGTTGAAGTCCAGTACTGCAGGCATGCAGACCGCGTTGGTCGTGCCGTGATGCGTGTTGAACACCGCGCCGACCGGGTGACTCATCGCATGGATCGCACCCAAACCCTTCTGGAACGCGGTGGCGCCCATGGCAGCGGCACTCATCATCTGGGCGCGGGCCTCGATATCGGTGCCATCTGCGTAGGCGCGCGGCAGATACTCCTTGACCAGACGCATGCCCTCCAGCGCGATGCCTTGGCTCATCGGGTGATAATGCGGGCTGGAAAAAGCCTCAACGCAATGGGCAAAGGCATCCAGTCCGGTACCCGCGGTGATGGCTTTCGGCATGCCCACGGTCAATTCTGGGTCACAGATCACCACTGTCGGCAAGACCTTGGGGTGAAAGATGATCTTTTTGGCATGGGTTTCCGAGTTCGTGATGATACTGGCACGCCCAACTTCCGAGCCTGTCCCAGCCGTAGTTGGCACAGCGATAATCGGCGCGATGGCGTCGGCATTTGCGCGCGTCCACCAATCGCCCACATCCTCAAAATCCCAAACCGGACGAGTCTGGCCAGCCATGAAGGCGACCATCTTGCCCAGATCCAGCCCCGAACCACCGCCAAACGCAATGACACCGTCGTGACCGCCTGCCTTGTAGGCGGCGACCCCTTCGGTCAGGTTTTTCTCGTTCGGGTTCGGGTCCACCTCGGCAAACAAGCCACGGCCCAACCCGGCGGCGTCTAGAATATCCAGTGTCGCTGCCGTAATCGGCAAATCGGCGAGTCCCTTATCGGTTACCAGCAAGGGGTTCTTCATCCCGGCAACCGCACAGGCCTCGGGCAGTTCCCTGATGCGCCCGGCACCGAATTTGATCGCGGTCGGATACGACCAGTTTCCAACAAGTGACATGTCAATTTCCCTTTGTTCTTTGGGCCTGCCCCGGCGAGGGGGTCTGTCCGGGGCAGGCGTTTCGTCCTTGGCCCGCACCCTTCGCGAGGGGATAGGATTGGGGACGTGTCTGGTTTCTGCGTTCGATTCTTCTACCACGACTGGGCTGGTGCAGACTGCGATCCCAGCGGGCGGCGTATTTCAAAAATACGGGCGGGTCCCTAACGCAACTCCCGTTGTTCCGTGACCTCTGGGGAGTGAATCAACGTTCGCCACGTTCTCAACATCAACGAAATCCCCCGCTTCATCTGGCCAGGAAAACCCCTGAGAACGCGCGGGGCTGGCCGCTCGCCCTGGCGCCCTAGGCACGCTCGAACCCACGGGCAATCTCCCAATCGGTTACCACACGCTCGAATTCTTCAATTTCGACTTCGGCAGCGCGGGCATAGTGATCGACAACGGCGTCTCCCATTGCGGCGCGCAACATCGCCGACCCATGCAGCGCATCCCGCGCTGCGTGCAGATTGCCGGGGATCATCCCCGTGTTACCCTGATAAACATCGCCTTGGGTCGGAGGCTGCAGTTCCAAGCCTTCCTCGATACCCGCAATGCCCGCAGCCAGCATTCCTGCCATCGCCAGATAGGGGTTCATGTCCGAGCCCGGAATCCGGCACTCGACACGAACGGCTTTGGTGCCATCGCCACATAGACGGAAACCTGCGGTGCGGTTGTCTACCGACCAGATGATCCGCGTCGGCGCAAAGGTCCCCTTCATGAACCGCTTGTAGCTGTTGATGTAGGGGGCCATGAAGTAAGTGTAGTCGGCGGCGTATTTCAACAGCCCCGCCATATAGCTTTTCATCAGCGCCGACATGCCCAGCTCATCGTCCGCGTCATAAAACACCGGCTTCCCGTCGGCCCAAAGCGACTGATGCACATGGCTGGAACTGCCAACCTTGTCGTGGCGCCATTTCGGCAGGAATGTCGCTGCATGGCCATGCTGCCAAGCGATCTCTTTCACCGCGTTCTTGGCGATCGAGTGATATTCGGCCGTGTCCATCGCAGGTGCGTATTTGATGTTCAACTCTTCTTGCCCGGTCTCGGCCTCGCCCTTCGAGTTCTCGACCGGAATCCCCGCGTTCCACAGGTGATTGCGGATCGGCCGCATCACATGCTCTTCTTTGGTGGTCTGGAGAATGTGGTAATCTTCGTTGTAACCCGAGATTGGCTGCAGATCGCGGAACCCGTCCTTGCGGATCGCATCAAAGCTCTTCTCGAACAAAAAGAACTCCAGCTCGGTTGCGCACATCGCGTCATAGCCCATCGCCTTAAGGCGATTTACCTGTGCTTTTAGAATGGACCGGGGTGCATGCAGGACCTCTTGGTGCGTGTGGTGGTCCAGCACATCGCACATTACCATCACCGTGCCCTCCAGCCACGGCACGAGGCGCAAAGTGTCCAGATCCGGCTTCATCACATAGTCGCCATACCCCCGCTCCCAGCTGGATGCGGCGTAGCCGTCTGGTGTCGCCATCTCAAGGTCGGTGGCCAGAAGATAGTTGCAGCAATGGGTTTCTTCCCAGGCGCCCGCCACAAAATGGCCTGCGTGGAAGCGTTTGCCCATCAGACGGCCCTGCATATCGACCATACAGACCAGCACGGTGTCCACTTCACCAGCGCTCACCTTAGCTTTCAGGTCGTCGAAGTTGAGAGTCCCGCTCACGATGCTTCCTCCTTGATCGCGATGTCGTTGAGCGTCTGTCGCAGCGACGCCAATAGTTCTTTTCCCTTGGGGAAGTCAGTCTATCCCGGTGTCGTCATCCTTTGACCTCGGTATCTGCGTCTTTTTCCATTTGCGGCATTTCTTCAATCAGGCGCGTTTCCAGTAACTGCCCATTGCGATACAGGATCGGGTAGGCCACCGCCGCGATGTGGCTGTTGAATTCGCGGAACGCGCGCAGTGTTTCCAGGTGGATATCGCTGGTCTCAAAGCTTTCCGTACTGCCATGTTGCAACCGTCTGAGGTGGCGTTTGCGGCTGTCGCGCTCGGCCCGCTTGATCTCGGTCTTCTCAAGGCTCAGCAACCGAGCGCTTTCCAGATCGTCCGAGATCAGGACGTTGGAAGCTAGTTTCAGGTTGGCCAGTATGCCCTCGTGCATTTGAACCAGTTCCGACCATCCTTCTTTCGAGAACGAGGCACCTTTCTTGCGCATGTCACCGGCCAGGACGGTCAGGCGCTTGGCAACAACGTCGCCGGCGGTTTCAAGACGGATCGCGTATTCCATCAAATCCCGAGCCACTTTGGCGTTTTGTTTTCCGAACTCCTCGGCCGGTATGGCGGCCACGTATTGGCGGATGCCTGACAGGCATTCGTTCACATCATCGTCCATGTCCCGGACGGCGCGTATCTGCTCTTTGTCGCCGCTGCGATACAGCTCGAGCGTCGGCCGGAACATTGCTCCGATCAGATCGCTCATCCGCAGCAGCTCGCGCTTTAGGCTTGAAAGTGCCTGATTGGGGCTGCCGATATCGCGCAAGTCCAGCGTACTTTCCGGGCGCCCGAGCGGCACCTTGGCCTGCTCGGTCCTGGGTTCGGGCAATAGCCGTTCGAACGGGGCGCTCAGGCGTCCGCAGAAGGGCAGCGCCAACACCAGCAACGAGGCGTTGAATGCCAGATGTGCAAGGACCAGCATCTGCCCGCCCTGAAGATCCCCCAAAATACCCGCGCGCAGCGCCGCCGTGGCGGCGAAAAGCGTGATCACGGCCCAACTGCCGCGCAGCGCGAGATTGGCGAATGGAATACGTCTGGCAGGCAGCGCCATTCCGCGTGTCAACCAGACCGGAATGAAGGCCGAGCCGAAGTTGGCCCCCAAAACCAGCGACAAACCAGCCGCAAACGGAAGTGCGCCGATCTGAACCAGCGTAACGCACATCAGAATCGCCGCGACTGAGGAATGCATGACAAAGGCCAGCGCACCTCCGACCAGAAACGCGGTGATGTAGTCGCGGGCCAGATAGTCGGCGATGGCAGGAAGGAAGGCGCTGTCGCGGATCGGATCCATCGCCTCGCGCAGGAACCGCAGCGAGATCAGAATGAACGCCACCCCCAGCAGGATGCGCCCAAGTTGCCTGGGCTTTTTGGCGTCGGTCTTTACGAAAAGGTATCCGCCGACTGCCAGCAAAAGCGGCACCAGCCAGTCCAGCTTGAACGACAGGATCTGAACAATCAGCGCCGAACCCAGATCGCCGCCCAGAACCATGGCAAGACCGGCCGGAAAACTCAGCAAACCACCCGCCGCAAACCCCGAGGTCAGCAATGCAACCGCCGCCGAGCTTTGCAGCACGATCGCCATCGCAACACCTGCCATCGACGCCTGTACATGGCTGCGCTGGCCTGTCATCACCCGCTGGAAAGACGCCCCGTAGCTGCGTTCAATGCCCGTGCGCACCATGCGCACCGCATAAAGCAGCAACATTGTCGCTCCGGCCAGGCTTATGAGGAAACTGACGATCGCCATGATCCTACCCGTTTACCATATCCAGCATCTCGGCGTGCAATTCGGCTGTCGCGGCAGAGATTACCCGACCGTCCGACTTTAGGTCGAGCGGCTTGCCATCCCAGTCGGTCATCACTCCGCCTGCGGCTTCGACAACGGGAAGAACCGGAAGAAAATCATAGGGTTGCAGGTCATAGTCAATCACCGCATCCACATGCCCCGCCGCTAGCAGAGCGTGTGGGTAGCAATCATAAGCGAAACGTCTGGTCTGTCCCGATTGCATGAGCTTTGCGAATAAATCTGGATGATCGCGGTAAATCTTGTCCCCTTCGTTCACGAACAGAATGGACTGATCCAGCCTTGTCTGGTTTGACGCAGTGATCGCTTCGCCATTCAGCGTCGCGCCCTGACCAGATACGCCGATGAAGACTTCGTTTATCGCCGGCATACCGATTACTCCGATATCCGGTTTTCCATCGAGCAGGTGCCCAAGCAGAAAGCCAAAAAGCGGATGACCCGAAAGAAAAGACCGGGTGCCATCGATCGGATCGATGATCCAGACTTCGCGGTTGTTCAGCCCTTCAAAGCCGTGCTCTTCTCCAAAGATGCCGTGATCGGGGAAATGACGCCCAAGATAGGCGCGAACCTGCGCCTCAACACCTTTGTCAGCCTGCGTAACCGGGCTTTCATCCAGTTTGAACTCGACCCCCAGCCTGCCACGAAAATAAGCGCGGGCCGCGGTGTTGGCCAAATCAGCGATCTTCATCGCATGAGACACCAGATCCGCCGTCTCGGCTGTTTGTGAATTCTTAGGAGTCTGCATCCGGTTCCGTCCTGTCTAAATCTGGATTGCGCGCCCCAGTTGGCCAGCGCGCCATCCCCGAAAATCCGGACTTTCGATTTCTTGCGGCATCAGAATCCCACATCTCGGCTCCAATACCCGCAATAATCCCACAAAATCTCTCCAACACAACTGGCAAAATCTGTTTTTATTTGTTTACTTCATTTTTGTGTGGATTTTTGAGGGATCATACCGTTCCCTCACGACGCAGATAGCGGTGGCACGATTTTGACAAGAGTCTGGTCGGGCTGCCAACCAAAACCTTGGGGAACAGGAACGGGACTCGATGAGCGACAAGCAGAACGTTCTATTTGTGATAATCGATCAAATGCGCGCAGATTGTCTGTTCGGAGGTTTGGCCGAACATGTTGATCTGCCCAATCTGCGGGCGCTGATGGACGAAAGCGTAACGTTCTCCAGACACTTCTCGGTCACCAATCCCTGCGGACCGTCGCGCGCGTCAATTTTGACTGGCCAATATGCTATGAACCACCGTTCGGTACGCAATGGGACGCCACTGCGCCACGACATCCCGACCATCGCCAGCGAGATGCGCAAAGCAGGATATCTGCCGATGCTGTTCGGTTATACCGATACCTCGCAAGACCCCCGTACTTTTGACGCCAATGACCCGGCACTCAGATCCTACGAATTTCACATGCCCGGGTTTCAGGAAATGCTCGAGATGCGCATGGAGATGTCATTTCCCTGGCGTTCGCACCTGAAAAACCGTGGCTACAAGTTCGACACCTATTCTGAGGTCTACAAACCGGTCTCGGCGGATGGCACAACGCCAGCGCTGAACGACCCGGCGCTCTACACGGCCGAGGACAGCGATACGGCGTTTCTGACAGATCGCTTTCTGGAAACAATGCCAGCTTACGCGGACGGGGAGCAGGGCTGGTTTGCGCATCTGACTTACCTGCGCCCGCATCCACCGCTGGTAGCGCCCGCGCCCTACAACCGGATGTATGACCCGGACACATTGCCGATGCCCACGCGGCTGGACGCACCCGAGGCCGAAGACGCCATACATGGCTTTCTTGCAGCCACCCGCGCCAACAGCACGGTTTCTGGTTTTGTCGAAGGTTTCAATGAACTCGAACCGACAGATGAAACGGTGGGCATCCTGCGCTCGATCTATCTGGGGCTCGCCACCGAAGTTGACCACCATATCGGACGGGTCGTGCAGTTTTTGAAAGACAGTGGGCAGTACGACAACACTCTGCTGGTTGTGACCGCAGACCACGGAGAGATGCTGGGTGATCGTCACAGTTGGGGCAAGATGTCGGTCTATGACGCAGCCTATCACACGCCCCTGATCATACGAATGCCCGAAGGTGGCAAAGGGGTGCGCGTTTCCGAGCCTACGGAATCCATCGACGTCACACCCACGATCCTGGAATGGGTCGGGCAACCTGTACCGGATGCGATGAACGGGCGGTCTCTGCTGCCGTTTCTTCGAGGCGAGGGGCCTTCGAACTGGCGCAAGTACTCGTTCTCCGAGCTCGATTTTGCGGATCCGCTGGAGCCAACACGCTGGCAGCGCGACTTGGGAACCGAATTGGCCGACTCTTGTCTTAGCATATTGCGGGATGATCGTTTCACACTGGTCATGTTCGCAGCGGTTCTGCCGCCGCTGTTGTTCGACGGGTCCGGCCAAGGCGAATTGCAGAATGTCGCGGATCGCGCAGAGTACGCGGAAGCGCTGGCACGAATGACACTGGAAATGCTGCGCCATCGAATGAGGCACATGGACAAGACGCTGTCCAATTGGATGATCACATCCGAGGGCCCACGCCATCCACGTGCTTCAAAGGCTTAAACACTGTCAGCTGCTGGGCGTTGCCCAAACAGGGCCGATAGCACTGTGCTCGATTGTGGGCCGAACGAACACCGGACGGTGCTTCATCTAAGAAAGTAGATCCGACCGGCCTCAAGCAGCGGGTCTATTCGTTTACCAGCCCGCTCGGTCGCGTAGAAAGGCCCGGGGTTCACTGACCAAAGCGTTGCCAGACTTGGTCGCAATACGCGGACTGGGCCGATGCCAAGCGCACCACCTCGATCGTCAGCGCTTGTGAGGGCAACACGTCGTCGACACGCACAAGCTGACCCTCTGCCAAAGGCTCAGAGACCAAAATGTTTGGCAGCCAGGCCACGCCGATACTTTCCCTGGCGTATTGCAGCATGGCCAGCGTCAGCGCCGTCTCGGCGCGGATCACGGGCGCGGTATCTTTTGGCAATTGAGGCACAATTTTTCGGGCGAAGACCTGACCAAGAAAAACCTCAGTCGGGTAGCCGATTATTGGCGGCGTCGTACCAGCCACGTCGTCGCGCATCTCTGGTGCGCAGACCGGCACCAGAATATCCGTTCCCAGCGTCTTAGCTTCAAACGCGTTTCCAAGGTCGCGCGTGTCATCCCCTGGAATGGCGTACATGATCGCAAAATCGACGTCCTTAGAAATCAGATTCAGCAGGCATTCGTCCTGATTGCCTGACCGTACATGAACCGAGATATCGTCCTCTTCCGTCAGATCGCGAACGATCATTGGCGAAATCGTTGCGGTAAGCGCATGTTGGCACACAAACGATAAGGACATTCCAGCCTTGTCGTTCGCTATCTTCAGCGTGTGCCGCAACTTGTGCAGCCGCGTGCTGAGCTCGCGAAGTTCGGGTTCCAATTCCTGAATGCCGGGCATTAGGGACACCGGTTTGCGCCGGCGGTCGAACAGGGTTGCGCCAACGCTTTGCTCAATGAGCCGAACCCGACGCGTGAAGGCAGATTGTGTCAACAACCGCTTTTCTGCGGCCCGCGTCAAAGACCCGCTGTCCAGCACCGCCAAAATGTCGTCAATCCACTCAAGTCGCATGCATTCTAGATACTGTGAGGGCGCACAATATGCAATTCATGCAATATAGCCGCAAGATTTCGAATTAGCTGTGCAGCGGGTCAGACGATAAAATGACAGAAATCGATATTAGGAGTCGCCAAATGCATCTCGCCCGCCTTCCTCGTCTTCACCTCGCCCATCTTCCGACACCGCTTGAGCCGATGAAACGGCTGTCCAAAGAGCTGGGTGCCGAAATCTGGATCAAGCGCGACGATTGCACCGGCATGTCCACCGGAGGAAACAAGACCCGCAAGCTGGAATTCCTGATGGCCGAGGCCGAAGCGCAGGGCGCGGATATGGTAATGACGCAAGGGGCCACCCAAACCAACCATGGCCGCCAGACCGCCGCTTTTGCGGCCAAACTGGGACTTGATTGCCATATCCTTTTAGAAGATCGCACCGGCTATCAGGATGGGAATTACAACACTAACGGCAACGTTCTGCTGGACCATCTGCACGGTGCAACGACCGAGAAGTTTCCCGGTGGTCACGATATGCCGGGAGAAATGGAAAAGGCTGCCGAGAAGAAACGCGCAGAGGGTCGCAATGTCTATGTCATTCCCGGCGGCGGCTCGAACCCGACTGGCGCGCTTGGCTATGTAAATGCTGCCTTTGAGCTGCTGGGGCAGGCCAATGACAGCGGGTTGCGGATAGATCGGCTGGTGCATGCCACCGGATCATCGGGAACGCAGGCTGGGTTGGTGACCGGGATGTGCGCGATGAATGCGCAGGTGCCGGTATTGGGAATCGGGACGCGGGCGCCGCAACCAAAGCAGGAGCAGATGGTTTATGACCTTGCCTGTAAGACCGCCGAAAAGCTGGGTTGCGCAGGCGTCGTAAGGCGCCAAGACGTGGTGGCCAATACTGACTATGTGGGCGAAGGCTATGGCCTGCCGACAGAAAGTGGCATCGAGGCGATCCAGATGTTTGCCGAGTTGGAAGGTATTCTGCTGGACCCTTGTTACTCGGCCAAAGGCGCTGCGGGTCTGATCGACCTGGCACGCAAGGGTGAATTCAAAGACCAGCGCGTCGTTTTCCTGCATACTGGCGGAGCGGCAGCTTTGGGAGGCTATGACTTTGCGTTCGACCACAAAAACCGCTGGGTGAATATCTAGGCAATGACGCAGCGACCGATCGGCATCCTTGGTGGCATGGGCCCCGAAGCCACCATCCTCCTCCAGCGTAGATTGCTGGAGGCGGTGCCGGTGACCGATGATCGAGACCACATCCCGCTGCTGATCGACATGAACCCGCAAGTGCCATCGCGGATCGCTCATCTGGTTGACGGCGTAGGTGAAGATCCCGGGCCAACGCTTGCGGTGATGGCGCGCCGCCTTCAGGGTGCCGGGGCTGTGGCTTTGGCGATGCCGTGCAACACCGCACATCATTATGCCGGGGCGATCACCGATGCAGTGACCATCCCGCTTTTGAACATGGTTGAGCTGGCGGCAGATCACGCCGCAAATGCGATTGGGGCAGGGGGTTGTATCGGCATGCTCGCCTCGCCAGCGGTGCGCCGCACGCGTCTTTTCGAAACGGCCTTGCAAGCGCGCGGGTTATCGACAGTCTGGCCGGCAGATGACAACGCAATGCTGATGGCGATCCGTAGGATCAAGATTGACGGCCCGTGCGAAGAGGCTCGAGCGACTCTGCAAGCGGCGTCCGAAGCGTTGATCAGCTTAGGGGCGGATCTGCTATTTGTCGCTTGCTCCGAGTTCTCTCTCATTGCCGACAGCATCTCCAAAGAGAACAACTCAGTGGACACCATCGATCTTCTGGTCGAAGCGATTATCGATTTTTCACGGAATGGCTAACCTATCGGGGCAGCGCACAGGACCATGCGACGCTTGGATGGTCGTATTGGTTCACAAACGTTCCCAAATCTGCTGCGCTGTCTGATCGAAGTTTGCTGGATTGGAAAACGCCGAAATGGTCATGGTCGCACACCACGCATCATCACCGATTGGCACCAGCAATCCCTGATCGAGTTCCGACGAAATCGCCGTTTCGGGCATCCAGGCGAACCCGCTGCCGGTCATCAGTCGGCGCTTGATGGTTTCAACCAGACTGTCGACATAAATTGTCTCGGTGTTCTGGGGTTTCCGATCGACGGTGTTTTCGACGACCATGCCCAAAAACGAAGACCGATCGTAGGCCAAATAAGGGATAGGCGGGCCGTCCTGCCTGCCCAGATCCCACCCCAGTCGACCGACCGGTTCGACCGCCGCCACCGGCACCAAACGATCCTTCAGCAAATCCTTACGCTCGAACGCGGCTTCATCGATCATGGGCGAGACCGAGTGGTGATAATAGCACAGCAGGAAATCCACCGCGCCTTCAACAAGAAGATCACAGCAGGTGCTCAAAGAATCGGAAAGAACGCGCGTGCGCAAATCAGGGATTTGTTTCTGCAATTCTTCTACGCGAGATGCCAAAAAATTCACCGCTATGGTGTGTAGCACAGAAAATCGGATGAACCGACTGTCGCCCCGATCAGCGTCCCGCAATGATTGACGAGACTCCGACAGCTGTGAAATTGCCGTCAGCGCAACGGGCAAGAACTGTTTTCCGGCCTCGGTTAGTTGCACAGGATAGGTGGCGCGATTGACCAAAGGCAACCCCACCCAGCTTTCTAATGCTTTGATTCTGCGGCTGAATGCGGATTGCGTGATATTGCGTTCATCAGACGCGCGGGTGAAGTTCAAGGTTCGGGCAAGGCATTCGAAGTCGCGTAACCAATTCAGATCCATTGGATGTTTCCACCTGCCGGTAAGTGCATTCTCTGAACATACGTCAATCTATGCAAAATCAGAATAGTTTAATGAAATGTTCGAATTGGCTCTGAGAATTGCTCTTGATCTAGACTTCCAAGCAGGGTCAGGCGGTTGGTCTTCCTTTCAGACTTCCGTCCAGAGTTGCGGCCGATGACGTGCTGGCACGACCCTATTGCGCGATAGGAAAGTCCAACCACGGAAAAAACGACGCCGAAACACGGCGCAATTCAACAGAGGAGAAGACCATGAGAACCAACTTAAAAACGCTCGGCATGGCGGCTGCGGTCGGCATCTATGCCTTGCCTGCTTTCGCGGCTGAAGAGGTCAAGATCGGTGTGCCATCCTGGACAGGTGCCCAGGCGATCGCCCACGTGTTGGGCGCGGTTGTTGAAATGCGCATCGGGGGCAAGGTGGAGTTTGTGCCCGGCAACAATGCCACGATCTTTCAGGCGATGGACCAGGGTAAGGGCGATATCGACGTGCATCCCGACGTGTGGCTGCCCAACCAGGAAAGCTTTACCAAGAAATACGTCGATGAGGCTGGCACAGTGACCTTGTCGTCGAACCCTTATGAGGGCAATCAGGGTTTCTGCGTCAGCAAGGATTTTGGTGAGGCCAACAACATTACCGACATTGCTGACTTGGGACGCCCAGACGTAGCCGCGCTCATGGACAGCGACGGCAATGGCAAAGGCGAGATGTGGATTGGTGCACCGGGCTGGGCCTCGGCGAATGTGAACGAGGTGAAGACGCGTGACTACGGATTGCTCGACTTCATCGAGCCGATCCGCGCCGAAGAAAGTGTCAAGACAGCGCGGATCAAGGACAGCATCGCCAAGGGCGAAGGTTATGCGTTCTATTGCTATAAGCCACACGCAGTCTGGTACATGTTCGACGTCCAGATGCTGACCGAACCGACATTCGACCCGGCAAAATACGTGATGATACAGCCCTCGGACGATCCGGATTGGTACAGCAAATCCAATGTGGCCACCAAGGATGCGCTCAAGAACGTGCAGATCGCCTGGTCCAATACTCTGGGTGATCGCTCTCCGGTGATTGCTGAGTTCTTTGCGAATTTCGCTCTGACTGCGGACGATGTCAGCGGGTTCGCCTACGAAATCAGCGGCAAAGGTCGCGATCCGGCAGAGGTCGCTCGGGAATGGGTCGAAGCGAACCCTGATCGCGTCGATGCGTGGTTGGGTCTTTAATCTCACGCCCGAAACAGGGTGGCGGCAATGCCTGGCGCCACCCAAAAAAAGACCTTTGGGGGACCCATGAGCGACGATACCGTTATCGAAATTTCGAATGTTTGGAAGATCTTCGGCGCCAAACCTGAGGTGGCGCTTGAAGCCATTCGCGAACGCGGGCTGAACAAGGCGCAGGTGCTTGCGGAATATAACTGTGTTGTCGGTGTTGCGGATGTCAGCCTGTCGGTCAATCGTGGTGAAATCTTCTGCATCATGGGCCTGTCTGGCAGCGGGAAATCCACTCTGGTCCGGCATTTCAACCGCCTCCTGGAACCCACGGCGGGCAAGATCGAAATCGAAGGCACAGATGTGATGGCTCTGGGGCCGAAAGAGCTTCAGCAGTTTCGCAACAATAAGATCGGAATGGTGTTTCAGAACTTCGCGCTGATGCCGCATAGATCGGTTCTCGACAATGTGGCGATGCCTTTGGAAATCCGACAGGTCAGCAAGAACGAGCGTATGCGTCAGGCCGCTGCCATTCTTGATATTGTCGAGCTTGGCGCATGGGGGTCGAAATTTGCGCACGAGCTGTCCGGCGGGATGCAGCAGCGCGTGGGACTGGCGCGGGCGCTGGCAGCAAACCCGGATGTGCTTTTGATGGACGAGCCGTTCTCGGCCCTAGATCCTTTGATCCGGCGGCAATTGCAGGATGAATTCATCCGGCTCAGCAAGATTCTCAAAAAGACCACGATATTCATCACCCACGATTTGGATGAGGCCGTTCGCATCGGTAACCGGATCGCCATCATGCGAGACGGCAAGGTGGTGCAGATCGGAACCGCTGAAGACATCGTCATGAACCCTGCCGACGACTATGTCGCGGATTTTGTCGCCGGTATTTCAAGGCTGAAAGTGGTGCGCGCCCATGCGGTTATGCGCCCGATACCCGAGCATGTTGCCGCCCATGGGCCTTTGTCAGCTGACGCGCCACGCGTGAATGAAGGCGAAAACCTGAGCACGCTGATCAATCTGGCGATCGACAACAGCAACGCCATTCTTGTCGAAGATGGCGGCGTCGACGTTGGCGTCATTACTCGCGCGGACCTTCTGCGCACCGTGATTGAAGGGACCGAAGTGTCATGAGCACCTCAGACGTGAACCCTCTGGAAGATACCGAAAGCGAAGCGGCGCTGGCCTATGCCGAAGAGCGGCGCGAGAACATTCGCACCTTTGTTCGAACCAGCCCGGACTATTACATTCGAAATTTTGACAAGATCGGTGCCTCGTCACGCTTTACGCCGACCTTCAACTTTATGGCGGGGCTGTTTGGTCCGGTCTGGTTCGGCGCGCGCGGATTGTGGTCATGGGCGCTGCCGTTTCTGATCATCGAAACAATTGCTTATGTGCAGATCGCGCGCGGAATGTTTGGTGACCTTGCCGCCGATGCCATGGCGCGTATCGCTTCGATTGAAGGCACGCTGGAACTGCGTCGCCAACAGCTTGCGGCTGCTATCGAGAACAACACCGACAAGGTTGATGTCTATCAACGCACGGTGGATTCGCTGGAGGCAAATATCGACGGGATCCGCGCCGAGGCCGAAGCGCTTGCTGCCGAAGGACCATACATTGTCCTGACTGGTCTTGTCCTTCTTGTCATCGTCAAGGCCGTACAGTCTCAGGTCGCCAACTGGGCGCTTGAGGCGCGGTTTTCTGATTGGCTTTCGGATCGGTCGATCCGTTCGGCGATGCCGGTTTCCCAGATCGTGTTCAGCGCGATTTTCATGCTGCTGATCGTTTCGGCGGCGATGATGCACTACAGCTTCCCTGGCCGGTTTTCGCTTCTAAGCCATTTTCCCACTGACCCGAACATCCGCCTGACCAGTATCACATGGGTCGAGGAATTTATCGCCTGGTGCGTGCGTAACAGCGTTGCATTCTTTGACGGTCTGACCTTTGGAATCCGTGCCCTGCTTGATGCGCTCGAAGTTATTCTGGTGCAGACGCCCTGGGTCGTGATTGCCAGCCTGATCATTCTGCTGACCTGGCTGACTGCGGGCATAAGTACCGCAATCTATTCCGGGGCGTTTCTGGCCTATATGGGCCTACTGGGGTTCTGGGAAGGCGCAATGACGACGCTGGCTTTGCTGGGGACAGCGGCCTGCCTTTCGATTGTCATCGGTATTCCGCTTGGCATGTTTGCTGCGCGACGTCCCAGGTTTTACGCCTTTATCCAGCCGATCATGGATTTCATGCAAACCATGCCCGCTTTTGTCTTTATGGTCCCGGTGATCGCGTTTTTCGGCGTCGGCAAGCCAGCCGCTGTTGTTGTGACGATGATCTTCGGCGGAACACCCGTGGTGCGTCTGACCGTGCTTGGTTTGCGCGGTGTGCCCGAAAGCGTGCGCGAAGCGGCGATCAGTTTTGGGGCCAACAAGTGGTACCTGCTCACCAAGGTTGATCTACCACTGGCAAGCCCATCCATTCGCGCCGGGATCAATCAAACAATCATGCTGTCTCTGGCGATGGTTGTTGTGGCTTCGCTGATCGGCGCAAAGGGGCTGGGCGAAGACGTGCTTGAGGCGTTGCAATATGCAAACGTGGGGCAGGGTATCCTTGCCGGGTTCTCTATCCTGTTTTGCGCCATGATCCTTGACCGAATTGTGCAGGGCGGGCGCAAATGACACCGATTGTTTTTGTCCATGGGTTTATGGGCGGCAGTCGGCAATGGGATGAACAGGTCGAAGCCCTGACAGATTATAATGTCGTTGCACTCGATTTGCCGGGATTCGGCGACAACGCCCAGCTCGAGGTCATCAGCAGTATCGCTGGTTTTGCCGACTGGGCGTTGGGCGAGTTGAAATCGCGCGGCATCCGCAGATGTCACCTAGTCGGTCATTCGATGGGCGGAATGGTTGTGCAAGAGATGATTGCCCGCGCACCAGAGCTTGTTGACCGGTTGGTTCTATATGGTACCGGGACAGTTGGCGTTCTGCCCGGGCGGTTCGAAACGATCGGCACGTCGAAACAGCGTGCTTGCGCAGACGGCGCAAAATCGACAGCGCGTCGCATCTCGGCGACTTGGTTTCTGGCGAGGGAAAAGGCCGAGGCATACGAGGAATGCGCCACAATTGCCGAACAGTGCGGCCTGCGCGCTATCCTCGCAGGGCTTGATGCGATGCAATGCTGGAGCGGAGCCGACCACCTGTCAAAGATCGACGCCAAAACACTGGTCGTATGGGGAGATAAGGATCGCACCTATCCCTGGGGCCAAACTGAAAAGCTGTGGCAGTCAATTCCCGATGCCAATCTGGCTGTAATCCCTCAATGCGCGCACGCGACACATCTGGAAAAGCCCGCTCTCTTTAACTCGATTCTGTCAGATTTCATTGAAGCCAGTTGAGTTGTGCGTATAGAAGCGTTCGGTTTTGGACATTGGTATCGACTGGACTGAAGGCGGTCAGGAAATACACCATCGCCGGTTCGCGAAGGGAAGGTTATTCCAAGTCGCGTTCAATTCGGCATCGACCGTGATACGCCCCTCGGAGGAACGCGCTGTCAATGCGATTGTGACATCAGCGGTTCCGCCGGGTCTTTGAAATATCATTTTGTGTTTTACTTCAGTCTCTTGCGTTACGGTGTTCGAGTCATGCAAAGTATGCACAATTCGGGTTTCGTAGCTAAAGGCTGTATCTGTCTGGGGGTAGACTGTTTTCGACAGCGGTTGATGCCAGCCTATTTCGACCACATCTTCGCGGGTTTCTCGCCAACGCCGCAATTCGCCGGTCGTATTGGTCGAGTGGGTTTTCCGCGCGGGCAAATCTTGCGCAGGCGGTAAGCGCTGTTCCAGTGCGAGGGGCTTATGGTCCAAGACCGGGATAAACAGCGTTCCGGTATCGAGTCGGATGTCCTCTGCTTGCGCCTGCGAGAAAATCAGAGGCCAGTAAGACGATGACAAGGCGAGGCGGAGCCGATGCCCTTTGCGCACACGATAGGCTGTCGAGTGGAGTTTGACATCTGCGGCGAAACCACCTGACCCGACTGTCGCCGGCGCGTGGTCCAAGTTTTCGTCAAGCAACAGGTTGCGGACGCCATAGCTTATGCGTGCTGCGGCACCGTTTCTATTTACATCGACAAGACGGGCTACAATCTGACCGGGTTGGTCGCCGATATCTCCGCTCAACCGAAGCGTTACCGGGCCGTAAATGACCAAATCTTCGTTCAATGGTGCCGTTTCGAAGGTCAAAGACCGGAAATCATCCGAGTTCTGATCCAGCGGCAGGCCACCTACGCGGCCGAAATACCCGGTGTCTCCGGCAGTTTGTCCCACAGTCGGGTCCGCTGGTACGCTCCAAGGCGCGCATTCTTTGTGTTTTCTCAGATCGGACAAGGGTAGCGCCCGCACCATCGTTTCCTCGGATGCCGGGCCACCCTGCGTCCATGTCCCGGACCTTGTCGCCAAAGTGTCGCCCGGAGTATCAAACTCGCGCATCCAGATGCGCAGGCGCGGCCAATCAGGCGTTTCAGTAATTTCCGATTTGAGCCAATGGTCCCACCACTCCAGCGCCAATTGCTGAAATCCGATAGCGGGGCCGGGGCTTGCGTGATCCGGGTAGTGATGACCCCATGGCCCGACGACCCCCCAAACCAGATCTGGTCGCCTATCGACCAGAGACATCACGGAATTCGAATAGCGATCGCTCCAACCGCCTATGGCTAGGATTGGTACAGAAAGGGCATCTGCCTTGTGAATGACAGATCCGTACCGCCAGTACGCGCCTCTACCATCCTCGCGCAACCAGTTTTCAAGCGGGAAGGTGAGGTTCTCAATTCTCTCTTTCCACAGGGCTTGCCAATCCGGCCCAACATGCGGCGAGGGAGGTGAGGCAAGGATTGACGGAAGCGTCGCGCCCCATTCGAAAGTGTCCGACAAGACGCATCCACCCATATAGTGAATGTCGTCCTCAAACCGGTCATGGGTGGCGCACACTGCGATGGTCGCCTTCAGTGGCTCCGGCGCATCGACACTGGCTTGAAGCGAGGCGGTGCCGCCCCATGACGTGCCGAACATCCCGACACGGCCATTGCACCAGATTTGCGCGGCCAGCCATTCGATGACATGTCGCGCATCATCAAGCTCGGCCGGGGCATACATATCCGGCATGTGCCCCTCGCTGTCGCCGGAACCGCGCATATCGACGCGGATACAAGCGTAGCCATGGGCCGCAAAGTAGGGATGGTTCCGTTCGTCCCGCGCGCGCACCATGTCGGTTTTTCGATAGGGTATGTATTCCAGTATGGCTGGAACCGGCGTTTGCGTCGCAGGGCGCCATAGCCGGGCAGCCAGCCGCACACCATCCGGCATTTCGATCCACAGATGATCAGTTTCTGACACCTCAAAGGGAGCGTCGGTTTGATCGGTCATAGTGATCCGCTGCTTGCATTTTCATGTGCCCCAACTTCTGCAAATCTCTCGCGAACATGCAAGATGTCTTGTGATTTCGGGTGCAAATAGAATTTGACATTAAAATTCTAGTCTGTTTTCAATTTAACTAGAAAACATCTGCTACCCGAGCATCAGAGTTTCGCATGCCAACTGACAACGTCGTCGCCTTACCCTCTGCAATATCCTCGCTTGGCAGCGAGGTTCGGCAATTGCGCAAAGCGCGTCAGCTGACGCTCAAACAACTCAGCGAAGATGCGGGGATCTCACTGAGCCACGTATCAGCGATCGAGCGGGGGGTATCGAAGCCTTCAGTTGATGTCTTGCAAGCCATCGCGAGTGCGCTGAGCGTAACGCCCGATTGGTTCTTCGCGCGTCGCGCCGGGACAGGACCGATGGAGCAATCCTTTGTCGTGCGCGCCCAGAACCGCCGCGCGCTCAACACCCTGTATGGTCAGGACGCGGCAGAATTGGGCTATACCGACCAACTTCTGTCCAGCTCGATCGGGGGGCAATTCTATATGGGTCTGGCGGTTTATGCGCCCCATTCGGAACGCCCTGAAGACCACCTGCAAAAGCACGAAGGCGAAGAACACGGGCTGGTCTTGGAGGGCGAGCTGGAAATGCAAATCGGTGACGAGTTCATCACTCTGCGCGCCGGTGACAGCTATAGCTTCGATGCGCGTATTCCGCATCACGCACGCAATAGGACAGATCGGGCATGTCGGTTGATTTGGGCCGTATCACCCGTGGTCATTCCAAAGGATGTTGCGGAGCCTGAATCCGCAGACCGGGAAACGTCGTCATGAGCCGCGATGCTCTGTTGCAGCCCTATCAACTGAAGCACCTGACACTGAAGAACAGGATCATGACCACCAGTCATGAACCTGCCTATCCCGAGGACGGGATGCCAAAGGAACGCTATCGCGCCTATCACGAAATGCGCGCCAAAGCGGGGGTGGCGATGACCATGACGGCAGGTTCCGCCACTGTCAGCCGCGACAGTCCACCGGTTTTCAATAACATCCTTGCTTACAAAGATGAGGTCGTGCGCTGGATGGGAGAGCTGGCGGATGCCTGCCACGCCCACGGGTGCGCGGTGATGATCCAGTTGACCCATCTGGGGCGACGCACAGGCTGGAACAAAGGCGACTGGCTGCCGTCAGTTTCACCATCGCACTACCGGGAACCGGCGCACAGGGCCTTCCCCAAGAAGATCGAAGATTTTGATATCGAGCGGATCGTCAACGATTACGCAGATGCCGCAGAAAGGATGCAGGCTGCAGGGCTCGATGGCATCGAATTGCAGGCTTATGGTCACCTGCTCGATCAGTTCTGGTCGCCGCTGACCAATACGATGGACGCGCCATTTGGCGGTGACCTCGATAATCGCCTTCGCTTTGGTTTCATGGTGCTGGATGCTATCCGAGGCCGCGTGGGACCCGACTTTATCGTTGGGGTTCGCTATACCGCTGACGAAGTTGAGCGGGGTGGGATAACCGAAGAAGAAGGGCTTGAGATCGCGCGCAGGCTGCGAGACGGCGGTCAGGTGGATTTCCTCAATGTCATTCGCGGGCGCATTCATACCGACCCGGCAATGACCGACGTGATCCCGGTCCAAGGCATGAAAAGCGCACCGCACCTAGATTTCGCCGGACGAGTACGGGCCGAAATCGGTATGCCGACATTCCATGCCTCGCGCATTCCCGATGTTGCTACGGCTCGACACGCGGTGTCGTCCGGTCTGCTGGATATGGTCGGAATGACCCGCGCACATATGGCCGACCCGCTGATCGTGTCCAAGATACAGGCCGGGCGGGAAGATGACATCAGGCCCTGTGTTGGCGCGACCTACTGTCTGGATCGGATTTATCAGGCGGGCGAAGCGCTGTGCATCCATAACCCGGCCACCGGGCGTGAACTGTCCATGCCGCATGTCATACCCGCTGCGGACACGCGCCGTCGCGCCGTCATCGTGGGTGCCGGTCCCGGCGGGTTGGAGGCCGCGCGGGTTGCTGCAGAGCGCGGGCACGATGTCACCGTTCTTGAGGCCGCCTCAGAACCCGGTGGACAAGTGCGTCTAACAGCGCAGTCAAAGCGCCGCGCCGAGATGATCGGGATCATCGATTGGCGCATGGCGCAATGCGCAGCGCGCGACGTGCAGTTTCACTTCAACACCTTCGCGGATGCCGGGGACGTAGCGGCATTGTCGCCGGACATGGTGGTGATCGCTACGGGGGGCTTGCCCGAGACGACAATCCTCGATTCGGGCAATGAACTGGCCGTTTCTGCCTGGGATATCCTGTCCGGCGACGTGCAGCCGGGTGAAAACGTGCTGATCTACGACGATGCCGGCGATCACCCTGCGCTCATGGCCGCCGAAGTCATCGCCGCCACTGGCGCGCGCGTTGAAATCATGACCCGAGATCGCAGCTTCGCACCCGAGGTGATGGCAATGAACCTGGTGCCTTACATGCGTTCTCTGCAAAAGACAGGGGCCCAGTTCACCGTAACCAGAACCCTGCAAGCAATCGAGAAATCCGGCAATCAACTGCAGGTACAAATCGGCACCGACTACTCGGATCTGGTTGAAAAACAGATTTATGATCAGGTGGTTGTCAATCAAGGGACCGTGCCGCTGGACGATCTTTACTTTGATCTCAAGCCTTTGTCGCGCAACCAGGGCGCGGTGGATCACAATGCACTTGTTACAGGCTCGGGAACCCTGTTTCCGCAGGCAAATCCCGAGGGTGTGTTTGACCTTTATCGCATCGGAGACGCCGTGTCCTCGCGCAACATTCATGCCGCTGTCTATGACGCGCTTCGGTTCGGCATTCGTTGGTAACAGGCATAAAAAACTGAGTTTGGATAAGGAAAGATTTCGTCAATACGGGAAAAAATAACAAAATTTCTTGCGAAAAAGAAAAACTATCGTAGCATTCCCAAAATACCCAGCGACCGAAGGGAGGATTCGTGAGCCAGGGGGGATCAAAAAAGCAAACCCGCACTGCCAGCGAAGAGGGCCTTGCAACCTTCGGTGCCGAAGTGCGTGAGCTGCGCAAAGCACGTCAGATGACTCTGGCTGAACTTGCGACCAGCAGCGGTGTTTCGATCAGTCACCTCAGCGCCATCGAGCGTGGAACGGTCAGCGCCTCGCTCAACAAAGTTTCGCGCATCGCCGGTGCCCTTGGGGTGCCCGGGGAATGGTTCTTCAACCACCGCCCTGGCTCGGGCCCGCTGGAACGCGCCTATGTTGTGCGCGAGTCGAACCGTCGAAACCTGAATTTGTTGTACGACGAGTCGATCGAACAATCGGGATACACCGATCACTTGCTGTCCAGTTCCATCGGCAGCGGGTTCTGTTTGGGCATCTCGGACTATCGCCCTTATTCGGAACAGGTCGTCGACCAGTACTTTTCGCGAGACGGCGAAATGCACGGGGTCATCGTCGAGGGTGAACTCGAATTGGTGCTTGAGGACGAGACGATCACTCTGCGCACTGGTGACAGCTTTAGCTTTCCCGGCGAAATCCTGCACCTTCTTCGCAACGTGACCGACCAGACCACCCGCATGATTTGGGTCAATTCACCCGTGATCATTCCAAAGTTCTCAGCCCTCGGCGCTGCCGAGGCACTGCCACAGTCAAAAAAGAAAAAGAACGGATAACGCCTGCTGGCACCTGAAGTCGCGGGTACATGCCCGCAAGCAACCCAACCGGACAGACGCCCGGACATGAAGACAAACAGGGAGTAAGCAAATGAGTTCAATTTTCAAAGGCGATGTTTCTCGGCGGTCCGTGCTGGCGGGTGCGGGTGCATTGGGCGCGGCAAGCCTTGCGTTTCCGCACATGGCGGTCAGCGCCGATGGCTCGGTCCTGACCGTCCGGTCTTACAGTGACCTGCAAATTCTGGACCCGGCCTTTTGGTTGTCTCTGCCAGAATCTGACATTATGCGATCGATCTTTGCCCCTCTGGTCTCAAACCAGCAGGGTGACGAGTGGAACTGGCGCCCCGTTGCTGTTGAAAGCATCGAACAGCTGGACGATCTGACCATCGCCTTCAAACTGCGTGACAAGATCGGGTTCACGGATGGTTTTGGTCAGATGACGGCTGACGACGTGAAATTCTCGATCGAGCGCATTGCCGATCCGGCAAATGAGAGCCCTTATGCTGGCGACTGGAGCGCGTTGAAAGAGGTTGAGGTCAAGGACACCCTCTCGGGCCTGATCCACCTGAAGGACAAGTTCGTTCCACTGTGGACAACCACGCTGCCGACGCCCTCATCCTGTATCATTTCGCGCAAGGCGGTCGAGGAACTCGGCGGCAAGATCGGGTCTGAACCTGTGGCGCAATCCGGTCAATACCTTCTGACCGAATGGGTGCCTAAGCAGAAAACCGTTCTGAAGCGCAATCCGGATTGGGCTTACGAGCCGGGCGGATATGAAGAAATCCACATTCTGCCGATCGAGGACCCCTCGACCGCCGAACTGGGTTTCGAGGCTGGCGATCTGGACTACACTTGGACCTCAGTCTCTTCACTGCCGCGGCTCAAGGAAAATCCACCAGCGGGTGCCGTTGTCGAAGAGAAACCATCGCTGGCCTATGTCTGGCTGGGCATGAACCAGGATAACGAAGCGCTGAAAGACGTTCGCATCCGGCGTGCGATCCAGCACGCGATCGACCGGCAGACGGTCGTTGATGCGGCTTATTTCGGTGCGGCAGCTGTTGGAAACGGTATTATCGCACCGGGCCTTCCGGGCAGCCGGGACAGCGTGACCTACGACTATGATCCCGATAAGGCGCGCGAATTGCTGGCCGAAGCGGGCGCGGAGGGGATGACCGTTACCCTGGACATCCTGAACCAGTCCGAACGTCTGACCGCCGCTCAGGTCATTCAGGCCAATTTGGCCGAGGTTGGCATCACTTGCGAGATCAAGCAGAATGACAGTGGTACGTTTTGGACGCTGGGGTCAAAGGATGGCGACTATTTCATGAACCTTCAGCTGGTGCTCAGCCGGTTCTCGATGAACCCAGACCCAAGCTGGGCAACAGTCTGGTTCACGCCGGAACAGGTTGGCGTTTGGAACTGGGAACGGTTCAACAACGAGGAGTACAAGGCACTGCACGACGAGGGTCTAGTTGAAAGCGATCCGGCCAAACGCGATGCGATCTACAAGAAGATGCAAGGTCTCATGGATGAAAGCGGATGCTACGTGTTCCTGACGCATGAAGTGGTCGGTCTGATCCACAAGGATACGGTTACTCCGGGGCTCAAGCCGAACGGCGAGCCCTTGTTGCCGCTGTTCAAACCCGCCTGATCCACGCAATCGGGCGGCGTATGCTCGCCGTCCGCACGCCGATAGGGGGCGCGTATGCTGAGCTATTTTTTCAAACGGCTTGGGCTGGCTGCGGCGATTGTGTCGGTCGCCATGTTCCTGCTGTTTTGTATGATCTATCTGATCCCCGGCGACCCGGCTTCGGTCGCGCTGGGACCTCGGGCAACCGAGGAAATGCGCGCCGCCCTGCGCGAAAAGATGGGGCTGAACCAGCCGGTTCTGGTTCAGTTCTGGAATTTCTATATCGGGGCCTGGACCGGCGATCTGGGGGACGAGGTTCTCTCGGGCCGTCCCGTCACAACGGTTGTGTTCGAACAACTGCCCTATACGCTGGCCCTGATCGTTGGCGGCATTACCTGGTCGGTTGCTTTGGGCATTCCGCTTGGCTGCTGGGCTGCGGTCAGCCGGGGCAGCTGGGCTGACCGGATCGTTGGCATTCTGTCCGTGGCCGTGATCGCTGTGCCATCCTTCGTGATCGCGATCTATGCATTGCTGATCTTTGCCGTCGAGCTGCGCTGGCTGCCCGCTATCGGTGCCGGCGAACCCGGCGATCTTGGCGATCAACTGACCCACCTGATTCTGCCTTCGCTGGCGGTTGGTCTGGGCTGGGTCGGCTACATTGCCCGTATGGTCCGCGCCTCGATGCTCGAAGTGCTTGAGGCCAGCCATATCCGTACCGCACGCGCCTTTGGCCTGCCGGATCGAACGATCACCTATCGCTATGCCCTGTCGATCGCGATCCTGCCGACTGTCACCTTGCTGGGCGTTGGTATCGGTCAGATGTTGTCCTCGGCTGTCTTTGCCGAGATTGTCTTTGCCCGCCCCGGCGTTGGCAAGCTGGTCTATGACGCCATCCTGACCCGCAACTTCCCCATCGTGACGGGCACCGTGCTGATCACAACCGTCCTGTTCGTTCTGCTCAACCTGTTGGCAGACCTCATCATCGGAGCTTTGGATCCCCGTGTCAGAAGCAGTTTCTAACCCCGCCTCCGGGCGCTTGGCCGAGCTTTGGCGTCCGATCCGCAAAATTCTGCGCGAACCTTTGGGCGCGCTGGGGTTGTTCCTTGTTGTGTTCGTGATCTTCGGTGCGGTGTTTGCTGATCTGTTGACCAGCTGGGACCCGACCAAAATCAATCCGCGAGACCGGTTTCAGGGCCCGAGCGGCGACCACTTGATGGGCACAGACCAACTGGGACGCGATCTGTTTGCGCGCGTGCTTTACGGTGGGCGCATCGCTTTGTTCGTCGCGCTCGTCTCGACCGCTGTGTCGCTGGTCATTGGTATCATTCTGGGTTTGATCGCTGGTTACGGTCCGCGTTGGCTGGACAACCTGATGATCCTGCTGTTCGACGCGATGAAGAGTTTCCCTACCGTAATGCTGGCCCTTGCCCTGGTCACGCTGATGGGGCCGTCGCTGACCGCCGTCATGGTCGTTGTCGTTCTGGTGACCGTGCCCGGATACGCGCGGATCATTCGTACTCAGACCATTGCGCTGAAGACCTCGGAATACGTCACGGCGGCGCAAAGCATGGGCGCGTCTTCTGCGCGTATCTTGCGGGTTCATATCCTACCGAACGTAATCGGGCCGTTGGTCATCCTAGCGTCGATGGACATTCCGGTCGTGATCGGCATCGAAGCGGGAATGAGCTTTCTGGGCCTCGGTGTGCGTCCGCCCACCCCAAGCTGGGGGTCTATCCTGAATGACGGGTTCACCAATATCCGCGATACCGCCTGGATCGCGATTGCTGGCGGCGTACCGATCATCATCACAACACTGGGCTTTACATTCCTGGGCGAGACGCTGCGGGACGTATTCGATCCCCGGCTGAAAGGACGCTGATGACCACGCTGCGCATAGACAATCTGAACGTCAGCTTCTCGACCGAGGCTGGACCGCTGCACGCGCTGAAGAATGTCAGCTTCGACGTGCCCGAAAACCGCATCGTCGGCATCGTGGGTGAATCCGGTTGCGGCAAGTCCACGCTGATCAACGCGATTCTGGGTTTGTTGGCTGACAATGGCAGCATCGACAGCGGCTCGATCCTGTTTGAGGCGCAGGATGAACTGACCGCCTTGCCTCCATCGCGCATGCGCGATCTGCGCGGCCCGCGTATCGCCACGGTTTTTCAGGACCCGATGGGCGCGCTGAACCCGGTGATATCGGTTGGCAAGCAAATGCTGAACATCCAGTATCGCTCGCCCTTGTCGAAGGACGAAAAGTTGAAGCGCGCGGTCGAGATGCTGGAACTGGTTCGCATTCCTGATGCACGCGCGGCGCTGGCACGCTATCCGCACCAGTTCTCGGGCGGGATGAAGCAGAGGATTGCCATTGCCATGGCGCTGATGATGGAACCCGCTTTGCTGATCGCCGATGAACCGACAACGGCGCTGGATGCGACGCTTGAGGTGACAACGATCGAACTGCTCAAAGACCTGCAGCAAAAGATCGGCTGTTCGGTCATGTTCATCTCGCACCATCTTGGTGTCATTGCCGAGCTGTGCGACGACGTGGTGGTCATGTATGCCGGTGAAGTGGTCGAACGTGGCACTGTCCGGCAGATTTTCCAGGACCCGCGGCACCCCTATACGGCGCGGCTGTTGGAGTGTGACCCGGCGCGTCAAAGCGAACGCACCCGGCATCTGCCGACAATTCCGGGCGAAATTCCCGATCTTAGGGCACGGCCAGCCGGTTGCATCTTTGCCAATCGCTGCGACCGCGTCAGCGACGCCTGCGCTGCCCCTCCGCCTGACAAGGACATCGGAGACGGTCATATCGCCCGCTGCGTCGTCGCTGAAACCCCCGCAGAAACCGGAGTATCGGCATGAGCAGCGATCCAATTCTCAAGGTCGAAGATGTGCAGGTTGCGTTCCCAGTTGGCGGGTTGGGACGCCGAGGCGCCATCCTCGGCGTTGCCGGAGTGAGCTTTGAGGTCAACCGCGGCGAGACCTTTGCACTGGTCGGAGAAAGCGGGTCGGGCAAAACAACGCTCGCGCGGGCCGTGAATGGACTGCAAGAGATCAGCGCCGGGACTATCACCTTTGAAGACCAGCGGATTGATGAACTTGACCGCAAGGCAATGAAACCGGTCAGGCGGCGCATGTCGATGATGTTTCAGGATCCGGTTGGATCGCTCTCTCCCAGAATGACTGTTGGCGATCTGGTGACCGAACCATTCCGTATTCACGGTATCGTAGGTCGCAATCTGCGGGAAGAGGCCGAACGCCTGCTGACACTGGTGGGTTTACCAACCAGCTTCGCCTCGCGCTTTCCGCAACAGTTGTCCGGGGGACAAGCGCGCCGGGTCGGCGTCGCGCGCGCGATCGCTCTGGACCCTGCGTTGATCATCGCGGACGAACCTACCGCTGGTTTGGATGTGTCCGTTCAGGGCGAAGTTCTGAACCTGCTGAACGATCTGCGCGAGCGGCTGGGGCTGGCGATGGTGATCATCACCCACAACCTGCATGTGGTTCATCACGTCGCGGACAGAACCGCCGTCATGTATTTGGGCCGCTTCGTCGAAGCCGGAGATACCGAAGAGGTTTTCAGTGCGCCGCAGCATCCCTATACCGCCGCGCTTTTGTCGGCCAATCCTGAACCGGACCCGGACAAAACCCATGACCGGATCACTTTGCCCGCAGAGGTGCCCTCGTTGTTGGCGCGTCCAAGTGGATGCGAATTCCACACGCGTTGCCCCTGGGCGCAAGCGCGGTGTAGCAGCGATGCAGCGGAACGGCTGTTGACGGACGGGCGCGCGGTTGCGTGTCACTATCCGCTAGAGCCCGGAGCCCGCCCACCTGCACAAGCCGAAAGGGCCGCGTCATGAGCAGAATTGAGGTCATCGAAACCGTCTGGATACCCATGCCCGATGGAACGCGGCTTGCTGGTCGTCTGTGGTTGCCGGAAGCGGCCAAAACCTCTCCCATGCCCTGCATTCTCGAATATATTCCATATCGGCGCCGGGACCGTACGAGGATGCGCGATGAAAGCATGCATCCACATTTTGCGGCTGCAGGATACGCGTCGATCCGTGTCGATATCCGGGGCTATGGCGATAGCGAAGGTGTTGCCGAGGATGAATACTCGCTTCAGGAAATCCAGGATGGCCACGACATCATACAGTGGATCGCGGATCAGGATTGGTGCGACGGAAATGTCGGGATGTTTGGAAAAAGCTGGGGGGCATATAACGCGTTCCAGGTGGCAGCTACGCGACCTCCTGCGCTCAAGGCGATTGCGCCCGTAATGGGAACAGACGACCGCTGGCGCGAGGATATCCATTTCTACGGCGGTTGTCTGGCCAACGACAATTTCTGGTGGGGCTCGATCATGCAGCTCTATAATGCAATGCCGCCCGATCCCGAAATCGTCGGCGCGGATCGCTGGATCGACATGTGGCGCGAGCGGTTGGAGGGGGCCAGTTTTTGGCCCGCCATGTGGCTGGAACACCAAACCCATGACGAAATGTGGCGACGCGGTTCGATCTGCGAGAACTACGCTGATGTAGAGGTGCCGGTATATTTCTTCGGCGGATGGATGGACCTGTTTCGCGACACCCCGTTTCGGATTGCGGAACATCTCAGCGGTCCAGTGAAAGTGCTGATGGGACCCTGGGCGCATCTTTACCCCCACGAAGGTGTACCGGGCCCCAAAGCCGATTTCGTCGGAGAGGTCCTGCGGTTTTGGGACCACTGGCTGAAAGGGGTAGACACTGGCTTGATGGAGGAACCGCCATTGCGGTTTTTCATGCAAGACAGTGCCGCACCCAACGGAACCCATCTTCACCGCGAGGGGCGGTGGGTCGAAGAGGCGTGCTGGCCGTCGCAGAATGTGGCGGAGCACTCGCTTTGGCTGAATGACAGGACTCTGGAGGCTGAACCCGGCAATGGTCCGGCGTTGTCCATCTGTTCGCCACAGACTTTTGGATCTGCGGCGGGTGACATGTGTTCATTTGCCATTCCCGGCGACATGGCAGAAGACTGCCGGATCGACGCAGGAGGAGCGTTGCAGTTCAAGGGAGAACCACTTGAAGCGGCTGTTGAGATTTTGGGCCAACCCTCTGTGAATCTGATGGTTTCTGCAGATCGCGAGCAGGGATTTGTTGCTGCGTTGTTGGTCGACGAAGCACCTGACGGTGCGCAAGCGCTGATCTCACGAGGGTTCTGCAATCTGAACCACCGGACCAGCGATACCCAACCGACTGCGATTGTGCCCGGCGAAGAAATGAGCGTAACCGTACCGCTATACGGCAGCGGATACCGCGTTGCGCCCGGCCATCGCATCGTGTTGCAGATCGCCTCTGCCTACTGGCCCGTGCTGTGGCCATCGCCTGAGCCGGTAACGCTGACCATTCGCCCGGGATCATCGCGGCTGGATCTGCCTGTCCGCAACAAGACCGATCATTCTGCGGAACCCCGCGCGCTGCCCGAACCTTCAGAACCTCAGGTGGCCCCAAGAAAAACGAAAGTTCGATCAGGTTCTATGGAGCGGTCGGTCCATACAGATCTGACTAACGGTGAAATGACGCACAGGTTTTTCCTTGATGGCGGTGTTTTCGGACCTGTGGGCGATTTCCGTCTCGATGACACCGGAACAGTGCTGAGCGACGTTTCGGATCGGCTCTATACGATCCATCCGGGTGATCCGCTTTCGGCTGTTGCCACGATGGAACAGACCGCCGGGTTTGATCGCGACGACTGGTCAGCCAAGATCTGGACCTATTCGGAACAAAGGGCGACGCCAACCGAGTTTCACCTCACGTCGCGTCTGAAAGCGTGGTCAGGGAGCGAACTGATTTTTGAGGAAGAGAAAACGCATGTCATCCCGCGCAACGGGATGTAGCAGCGAAGAACCAAAAAAGCGCCAAGCCTGAGCATCAGGTTTCAAACTTGTCATCAAGAAAGAGGAAAGATGTCTGTCTTCTTGCAGTTCGGACCCAGGGCCGAGACACATCAAATTACGACAGGCGGTGTGACCATGCGAGTTGTCACCGAGGGTGAAGGGCCAGCCGTCGTATTTGTACCCGGAGGTGATCAAACCGCCGAGGCCTATTCGGAGCAGTTTGCCCGCCTGTCCGACACTTATCGTTGCATCACCTATGATCCCCGGGGGGCAGGTGAGACCCAATCCCCGCCGCCGCCCTGGACGATGAGCGATTATTCTGCCGATTGTGCCGCGGTGATCGATGCTTTTGCCGGTGGGCAAGCGGCCGTGTGTGGCCTGTCGCTTGGGGGGTTAGTGACGCAGCAAACCGCAATCGACTTTCCAGACAAGGTTCGGCTTGCCATTCCGATGGGGACTGCGGCTTATATCGACGGCTTTACGCGCGACTGGATGCAGGCCGAGATTGATCTGCGTAAAGAGGGTGTGACCCTACCTGATTACTTTCTGGCCCCGCACTACGCGGTCTACGCTTATCCGGCAAAGGCCTTGCACGAACCCACGCTCTGGGAGCAACTCAAAGCATCATACACCGAACGCTTCGCTGGTCGCGACCCGCAGGCCACGATCGATCAATGGGAAGCTTGTCTTGAGTTCGATTGCCGCGAAAACCTGAAAACCTGCCCGGTTCCAATACATGTTGTTGCATTCTCGGAGGATGTTCAGACAGCCCCCGCCATGTGCAAAGTGGTTTCCGATCTGGCACTGAATGGAACCTTTCACGAGGTCCCAGGGCTTGGGCATGTTTCGATGACGCGCCACAAGCCCGAGGTCGTAGCGGCAAAGCTGCGTGAAATTCTTAAATCCGAATTGGTACAATCTTGAAAATCGACAGCACACCATGAGAATTGCAATTGCCGGATTTCAGCATGAAACCAATACCTTTGTCGCCACGCCAACAACACTAGGCGATTTCATACAAGCCGACAGCTGGCCTGCGATGCTGACCGGTCACGAGGTGTTGGAAACGACGCGGGGCATGAACCTTCCTGCGGCGGGGTTTGCGTCGGCCGCTGCAGGGCATGACCTGGTTCCCATTCTGTGGTGCGCCGCCGAACCCAATGGCAAGGTGACCGACGACGCCTTCGAAACGATCGCCGGGCGGATTGTCAGAGGTCTGGAGAACCAGACCTCATTGGACGCGGTTTATCTGGATCTGCACGGTGCGATGGTCACGGAATCCTTTGATGATGGCGAAGGCGAGTTGTTAACCCGCGTGAGGGATGTGATCGGGCCCGATATTCCTCTTGTCGCCAGCCTTGACATGCATGCCAACGTTACGCGGGAGATGGTCGAACAATCAGACGCGCTGACCATTTTTAGGACCTATCCGCATCTGGATATGGCGGAAACGGGTATGCGCGCCTATCACATGCTCGACGCCATTCGTCGCCTCGGGCGCCCCGAAAAAGCGTGGCGGCAAGGCGGGTACCTGATCCCGCTTCATGCGCAATCTACAAACTCAGGCCCGGCGCGAACCCTATATACCGGCCTGGAAAAATTCGACGGGCCGGAAACGCGGTTGGTTGAACTGGCGCTGGGTTTTACCGCAGCCGACATTGCCGACACCGGGCCATCAATTGTTGCCTATGGACCTGATCAGGCCAGTGCAGACGCCGCTGCTGACACTGTCGCGAATTGGCTGGCTGCGGCCGAAGCGGAATTCGACTTTCCCTTGCTTACGCCGACCGAGGCGGTACGGCGCGCCCAGCAAGCCTATAGCGGCAGGCCGGTTGTAATTGCAGACGTCCAGGACAATCCCGGGGCGGGCGGATCTTCTGATACAACGGGTCTGCTGCAAGAGTTGTTACGGCAGGATGTTCCACCCACTTTTTTGGGGCTGATGCATGATCCTGACTTGGCGACCACGGCTCATGAAGCCAGATTGGGCGCAGTATTCGACGCCTCCATCGGCGGGCGCGGCCCAAACGAAACCCCGTTGCGCGCCAAAGTCAGAATACAACATCTAAGCGATGGTCAAATTACCTATACAGGTGAGATGTACGGGGGTGGCGTCGCAACGCTGGGTCCGTCAGCCGCATTGCAGATCGTCGGCACGAATGTGCAGGTCGTGGTCACCAGCATCCGGAATCAGTGCCTGGACCTGGCCCAGTTTCGACAATTTGGCCTGGATCCGGAAAGCGCCAGGATACTGTGTGTCAAAAGCACGACCCATTTCCGCGCGGATTTTGAACCGATTGCGCAAGAGGTTCTACTGTGCGCAGCCCCCGGGCAATTCCCCTGCCATCTAGAGAACATACCCTATTCAAAACTTAGGCCGAACGTGCGGACGGCTTTGGCCGAAAGCCCCGTTGCCATGGCTTTGAAATATCGCTGAGGCGGACGATCGCAGGTCTCAACTCAGATTGGAAAGTGCTTTGAGAAAGGCTGCGCTGTCTTCGTCAGACGGGAAGAAGAGTTCAATCTTCAGGTCGTCAAGCGTCACGTCCGTGACCGTGCTGAACTGAGCGATCGTTCCAAACATTGAAACACGATAATCGCCAAAGCGATAGACTGCGGGAACGGTCGGTCCCACGGCCAAATCAATGCACGGCTTGGCATGCGGTGCGAGCGCGCGGACCGCCGTTTCCAACTCTGGTATCCCGCCAGCGTTGGCACTTTCCGCACGCAGTCTGAGCACAAAATGATGAGCCACCTCGGGCCAATTCTCGACAAGTTCTACCATGCGCGGGCTCGTCAGAAGTGACAGCAGGCTTTGCCCGGGTTCCATTCCGAGCGGCGCAAAGAGCGCTTGGGCAGGTCGGTTGAGCCTGACGAGACTCCAAACCCGGTCCAGTACCATGCCGGGATAGGGCTCATGCTGTTTGAGGGTCCATTCAACTGCGCTTCGGATTGGCGCCATTGCGGCGTCATCGAGGGGCGTCCTGGCAAATCGAGGGGCAAAGCCTTCTGCGCGCATCATCTGATTTCTGGTGTCGACGGGAACCCCCAACACTTCGGACAGGTGCAGTATCATGTCAGGGCTCGGTCTGGATCGACCCGTTTCCAAAAAGGAAATGTGTCGCGCACTGACATCGGCCTCGATCGCCAGATCAAGCTGGCTCATCCTGCGGCGTTTCCGCCATTCTTTCAATAAACCGGGATAAGGCGTCATAAGGTCAGCATAGCGACCGCACGGACAGAAATCACTTACCTCTGACGTAATTGCTTTGGGTCGGACATTGGCAGCATGAAGGGCTTGCAATGATGGAGGATACCATGACCCGACAACAATCCGCGATGCGCCTGTCCGGTGGCATTCTATTCGCCATTGGAATTCTGTTTGCACTTACCGTGCTGCCGGTAATGCGCTTTCCTGCGCATCTTTTTCTGAGTGTTGCACACTGGCCGTTCCACGCGGTCCCATCTGACCTGCCTGTTCCGTCGCCCTTGCTGCTTGTGATCATTGGCGGCTTGACTGCCGGATTGGGGGCGATGCAATGGGCGTTGGGAACCTACGTCGCGCCACTTTCCGCAACCGCGGCGGCAAAAGTCGCGAAACTCGCCACCTGGGTCTGGTTTTGTACCGACAGCGCGGGATCCTTAGCTGCAGGCGCGCCAGTCAATGTTCTGTTGAACTTGTCGTTTCTGGTATTGGTCCTTTTGACCAGCCGTCCTCAGCCAGCTGGTAAACTTGCGGAAACGTGAGGTCAGAGTGCCAACTACGGCGTTAGAGTTGGGCGTGCTGCTTCCAAGCATTGTTGGCCATGTATTCACTGGGTAAGCGCCGCACCCGCAGCTGAGCCCTGCACAGATTTCACGTCGAATAGGCGGCTCTTCCAAAGCGCAAAATCGCAGGGATCAACGTGTCCGCGCGAATTATGTGACTTTTTTGTTGCCGAAACCGGTTTCGGAACGGACAAATTAGAGAATGATAGCGAATCCCAAATTGCAGCAGAGCGAAGCAAGGCGCTTGAACCCGTCCTCATCAGGGCGGGTAAAACTGGATGAACTGGCTGGTCACCTCGGCCTGTCGAAGAGCACGGTTTCACGCGCATTGAACGGATATTCGGATATCTCTGAAGCCACGAGAAAGCGGGTAGAGGTAACCGCGCGCAAGATGGGTTACCGCCCTCTCAGCCATGCGCAGGCCATCCGAACCGGGAAAGTGCGCGCCATTGCAATGGTCATCAACAGTGAAGAGCCGGACCGGCACAATCCGTTCCTTCAGGATTTCCTTGCTGGCGCCTGCGAGGCCGCAAGCGCTTTTGATTGGACGATGACGATCTCAACCTCAAAATCCGAGAGCGACATGCTCAACGTTCTGGGTCGTCTTGTCGAAGAGCGCAAAGCTGATGGCTTCATCTTGCCCCGAACAGAAGTTGATGACGCGCGCGTCAAGTATCTGAGGGATCTGCAAGTTCCGTTCATTCTCTACGGTCGAACCGAATATGGGCAAGCGGATCCCATGGATGGCATGTCCTGGTTCGATATTTCCGGTGAAACCGCAATTCGAAATGCGGTCGGTCGATTGGCAGGTTTCGGCCATAAACGCATCGGTTATGTCGGCAGTGATCCAAAGTTCAACTACAGCCACCTGCGTCGCGATGGGTATCTCGAAGGTCTCAAAGCTGCTGGTTTGCCGGACGATCCTGATTTGATCCGCGAAGGGGCGCGGACGCGCGAGGAGGGTGCGGTTGAGGCAATTGCGTTGTTGAATCTAGAGCAACCGCCCACCGCGATCGTATTCGCAACCGACCTGGCGGCTTTGGGTTGCTACAAAGTTTGCGCTGATCTTGGCCTTGAGATCGGAAAGGACCTGTCGGTTCTTGGCTATGACGGCATCCCTGAATGCCAATACGTCAATCCCGGGCTGACGACTTTCAGCGTTGACTCGCAGCGCGCGGGCGAGCGCCTCGCCACAATGCTCATACGGCAAACGCGTGGTGAAGAACCCGAAAGCCTGCGCGAGCTTAGCGAAGCCGTTCTTATCGAACGAGAATCCGATGGACCACCAAGGCTGACTCCGATGGAGTTGGCGCAAAAAATCCAACTTTTTTCTGATCATAACCGGGGAGGAGACCGACTATGAGACTCACACCTAAAGCATCGCGCCTGATGCTGGGGTCATCACTGGCGCTTATCGTGACAGCACTGTCTGTTCAGGCCGATACCATCCGTTTCTGGACAACCGAGGAACAGCCTGAGCGACTTGCAAAACAACAGGAAATGGCCGACCAGTTCAAAGCTGAAACCGGAACAACGGTCGAGGTTATCCCGGTCACCGAAACGGATTTGGGCACCCGCGCCACAGCTGCATTTGCTGCCGGTGATCTGCCGGATGTTGTTTACCATCCGTTGCAATACGCCCTGCCTTGGGCCGAAGCAGGTATTCTCGATACCGAAGCAGCGACGGAAGTGATTGAAGAACTCGGGTCCGACACGTTTGCACCTGGGGCGCTGGGTATGGCCGCCTTTAACGGAGAAACGGCCTCGGTTCCGGTCGATGGTTGGACGCAGATGGTCGTTTATCGCAAGGACCTGTTCGACGACGCTGGCCTGGACGCCCCGAATTCTTTTGCGAACGTTCTGGCTGCGTTGGAGAAGCTGCACAACCCGCCTGAGATGTATGGGTTTGTGGCCGCCACAAAGGTCGACGAGAACTTTATGAGCCAGGTTCTGGAGCACGTGTTCCTTGCCAATGGCGTGACCCCCGTTGGTGCGGATGGTTTCAAGCCGCTGGATGAAGCCAAGACCATCGAGGTACTGGACTTCTACAAGGCGATCTCGAAAGCTTCCCCTCCGGGCGAACTGTACTGGAAGCAGTCGCGTGAGCTTTACTTCGATGGCAAAGCCGCGATGATCATCTGGTCGCCTTTCATTCTGGACGAACTGGCCGGTCTGCGTGACAGCGCGCCGCCCACCATCAATGATGATCCGACATCGCGTGACCTGGCCTCGAAAACCGGAATCGTCACCAACTTCTCGGGCCCGTCCAACCCCGATGGCGCCGCCTGGGGCGACGTGCGTTATTTCGGGATCACCAATGATGCTGACACTGACGCGGCAATGGAGTTTGTCAAATTTGCCATGGACGATGGGTACACCCAGACTTTGGCCATCGCGCCGGAAGGTAAGTTTCCGGTTCGCCGTGGTAACGCTGATAACCCGGCCGCCTTTTCCGAGGCGTGGGCTGAACTGCCCGTCGGCGTTGATCGCAAAGCCCCGTTGGGCGAGCTTTATGACCAGACGATGATCGACGAAATCGTTGGTGGTCTGGACGTGGCTCAACGGTGGGGCGTTGCCGAAGGCCAGCTTGCTTTGGCGTCGAAAATGATCAACAGCCAGGCCATCAACCGCGTGGTGCGCCAATATATCGACGATGAAATCGATGCCGCCGCAGCCGTTGCGGCGATGAACGAGGAACTCGCTAAGGTTCAGTAACCTGGCGACATTTGCAGCGGCCTTTGCGCCGCTGCACCCAACCCTTCGAGGTATCCCATGACTTCGGCCACCCCCCCGACCGGAACCGGGGCTCTTGCCAAGCGCGAAGCGCGTCTGGCCTGGGCGCTGCTGGCTCCGACCGTGATCAGCGTGTCTCTTGTTGTGATCCTGCCGCTGCTGGCGATAATCTGGATCAGCTTCAAGCCCTTTACTCTTTCGGATCTGCGCCCGCCTGCGCCGGTTGTTCGCGAAAGCCTGCGCGGGTCAGGCGATGATCTGCGCATCGAATACCGCCTGCGCAACTCCAGTCAGGAGATTGCCGTTGAGGGCGTCACCCTCACCGATGTCTTGCCCGAGGGTGTCACCTCGGTGGGTGAGATCGCCTCTCCTTGTGTCCTGGACGGGCAAGACCTGTTCTGTGACTTCGGTACCTTGGACGGCGGACAACGCGAGCGCATTCGCATCGCCGTCACGCTCGATGGTGATCCTGATGCGTTTGAAGATCTGGTCGAAGGTTCGGAACCCGAGGTTACCGGAAGCGGCCCAAACGTACTTACAAATTTCGAGTTCAGCCTCGAGAACTTTGCCCGTGTGTTTGACGGGTCAGAGTTCTGGGGCGTGCTTTGGGTCACGTTGTTCTACACCGTATTTGGAACCATCGGTGCGCTTGTCATGGGGTTGTTCGCAGCCCTGCTGTTGAACAAAAGTTTCCGCGGGCAGGGCTTCATTCGGGGTCTCTATCTATTCCCCTATGTTGCCCCTGTGATCGCCGTTGCCTTTACATGGGTCACTCTGTTTGACCCGTTCTCGGGCTCGGCCAATGCGCTGTTGGTCCAGATGGGGCTGACCAACGACCCGATCAACTTTTTCGGTGAACGACCGCTGGCACTGATCATGGTGACCGTGTTCGAGATCTGGCGCTATTTCCCGCTGTCCTTCCTGTTCATCCTGGCCCGAATGCAGTCCATCGACTCCAGTATGTATGAGGCGGCAGACATGGACGGGGCCTCACCATTCCAGAAGTTCTGGCTGCTCAGTATCCCGCAACTGCTGGGCATTCTGTCGGTGCTGTTCCTGCTGCGCTTCATTTGGACGTTCAACAAGTTCGACGACATCTTCCTGTTGACCGGCGGCAATGCAGGCACCCGAACCTTGACCGTGAACGTCTATGAACAGGCCTTTGCGATCTCGAATATCGGCGCAGGTGCGGCCGTGGCCGTGGTCATCCTGATGTGCCTGATCACTTTCAGCTTTGTCTTCTTCCGCTTCATCAGCCGCGAGGAGGGTCTGTAATGCGCAATGGTTACATAACAGGGCCCGTATTGGGCGCTTTGTGGCTGGTCGTGATCGCCACGACAGTTGCAATCACCATGTCGTTTTCCACAGGGGCCGCATTCCGTCCTCAGGTTCTGTTGAGCCTGATCTGGGGGGCTGTCGCAGGTCTGGTCTACGTTCGCTTTCCAGCGCAGCGCGCACCCGCTCGTCTGGGTATCTCGGCCCTGTTGGGCCTGTCCTGCCTGACCGGGTTTGGACCGGTTTTAATCGGGTCGGAAACGTCGTTGCAGGCGGTGTTGATCACCGTGCTTGGCATCGCGATTGTGATGCACCTGTCTTTGGCCGCAATCCTGAAAGAAACCCCGTTCGGAGAACTCACCCGCCACGAATTCGAGGATGCAGTGATCCGTTTCTGCACCGGCTTCGGCTATATCTTCTTCACCGCGATCGTGATCATACCCTTCTACGTCATGGTGATGACCAGCCTGAAATCCCAACAGGCGTTGTTGCAGAATCCACTGGATTTCTCGGTTGACCTGTCCCAAGGCATGGCACTGTTCCGCAGCTACACGGAATTGTTCAGGGACTTCAATTTCGGGACCTATCTTTGGACGTCACTCTATGTCTCGGTGCTGACCGTTTTCATCACACTGCTGTTCAGCGTCCCCGGCGCCTATGCGGTGGCGCGGTTCCGGTTCCAAGGACAAAAAGCATTCTCGCGCTCGATCCTGTTGATCTACATGGTACCGATGATCGTTCTGGCGCTGCCGATCTACATCGCCTTCTCGCTGACTGGGTTGCGTAACTCGATCCTGGGCATCGTGATGATCTATCCGGTCACAACGATCCCGGTCGCGCTTTATATGCTGCAAGGCTATTTCCGTGGCCTGCCGACCGAGGTGGAAGAAGCCGGCCTGATGGATGGCCTGTCGCGGCTGGCGGTGATCTGGAAGATTACCCTGCCACTCAGCCTGCCTGCGCTGGCTTCGGTGTCGCTCTATGTCTTCATGATTGCCTGGAACGAGTTCCTGCTCGCTTTCATGCTTCTGGATGACCCGTCGAAATTTACGCTTACCCGAGGTGTCACGATGCTGAACTCCTCGGAAATTCCCCGACAGCACCTGATGGCCGGTGCGGTAATTGCCACTGTGCCGATCATGGCGCTGTTCCTGGGGCTTGAACGTTTCATGACCAAGGGCCTGACTGCGGGGTCCGTCAAAGGATGACCGAGATGAACCAACATACAAACCCTGACCGCGAGGCGCGCAATATCCTGATCGCCAATGATCGCGGCGGCTATACGATCCCAACTGAAGGGCTTTATCCATACCAGTGGAACTGGGACAGCGCGATCGCCGCGCTGGGCTTTGCCGAGTTCGACATCGAGCGCGCCTGGGCAGAAATCGAAACGCTGTTCACCGGCCAATGGGAGGACGGCATGGTCCCACATATCCTGTTCCACCAACAGGATGACGGCTATTTCCCCGGACCAGATGTCTGGGGATGCAGCGGCCCGATCCCATCCTCTGGAATCATTCAGCCTCCTGTCGCCGCAACGATGGCACGCCGCATCTGGGAAAAAGATCCCGCAGTTGGTGACGCCCACCTGCGCGAGCTGTTCCCCAAATTGCTTGCATGGCACCGGTGGATCATGAAATGGCGGCTCGACGATTTTGGCGCGGTCTGCACCACCCACCCATGGGAGGCCGGCCGGGACAACGCGCCGGATTGGGACAATTCGATGGCGCGCATGGATGCGTCAGGTGTCGGCGAATATCAGCGGCGCGACACAAGCCACGTGAACAGCGACGACCGGCCCACCAAGTTCGACTATGACCGATATATCAAGCTGGTGCAGATTGGCCGTCAGTCGCAATGGGATCAGACGACACTATTGTCCCAAAACCCGTTTCGGGTTGCCGATCCAACGATGACATTTATCACTCTGCGCGCTGCGCGGGATTTGCTGGCCTTAAGTGACCAACTTGGGCTGGCCGCTGATGGACTGAACGCAGACATCGCCCGACTGGAAGCTGGTGCTCGTTCGCTTTGGAATGAGGACTTGGCGAGCTTTGACTCACGCGACGCGCACACCCAAGAATGGGCCGGAAGCATCTCGAATGCCTCATATCTGTGTTGGTACGCGGGTATCGAGTCTGCTGAGATGCTTGAACGTTTGACGTCGATATTGTCGGCCGTCGCTTACCCCATTCCCAGTTACGACCCGTCGCTGCCGAAATTTGATGCCCGAAGGTATTGGCGCGGGCCGACCTGGGCCTTCATGAACATGATGATCGGGTTTGGGCTGGCAGAGATGGGGCATCCCGAACAAGCGGAAGAGCTGCGCCAAAAAACCGCTGATCTGATCGCTTCCTATGGGTTCGCCGAATATTTCGACCCAATTTCAGGCAGCCCCGCAGGCGGCAATGCATTCACCTGGACAGCCGCGGTCTGGCTGCACTGGGCAGGGAGGAACTAATGGGTAGCATCGAACTGAAATCGGTCGAAAAATGGTTTGGTACGGCCCAGGTCATCAAGGGCATCGACCTCAAAATCGAAGAAGGCGAATTCGTTGTCTTTGTTGGGCCATCGGGCTGTGGGAAATCGACCCTGTTGCGCATGATTGGTGGGCTTGAGGACATCTCGCGCGGGTCACTGTTGATCAATGACAACGATGTGACGGACCATCCGCCATCGAAACGTGGGCTTACGATGGTATTCCAGTCATATGCGCTGTATCCGCACCTGACGGTCGCCGAGAATATGGGGTTTTCGCTGAAGGTGGCTGGCGTTCCAAAAGCAGAGATTAATGAACAGGTCAGCCGTGCAGCCGACGTTCTGAAGCTGGGACCATTTCTGGAGCGCCGGCCAAAGGACCTGTCCGGTGGTCAGCGTCAGCGTGTTGCCATTGGCCGTTCAATTGTGCGCGACCCCACTGCCTTTCTGTTCGACGAGCCATTGTCGAACCTTGATGCAGCTCTTCGGGTCGAGATGCGTTACGAAATCGCCAAGCTCCATCAGAACCTCAAGCGCACCATGATCTATGTGACGCATGATCAGGTCGAAGCCATGACGCTCGCTGATCGAATCGTGGTTCTCGAGTTTGGGAAAATCGCGCAAGTCGGCACACCCCGCGAGCTCTATGAACGCCCGGCAAATTTGTTCGTCGCCCAGTTCATTGGCAGCCCCAAGATGAACATATTGCCGTGCACGACGCAGGGTGAAAACTACACTCTGGAACAGGGCAGAGGTGGTAGCTTTGGCGGGTCTGGTACAGCCGTCAACCTTGGTGTCAGACCCGAGCATATTGAAGTGGTCGCTGCTGGCGAAGGCCAAAGCGACGGGCTTGTCGAGGTGATTGAATACCTGGGGGCTGACACTTTCCTGATCGTCGATTGCGGCGCGGAAGAAAAGGTAACGGTCCGCCTGAGCGGAGATACCGACTTAAAGCCGGGAGCTCAGATCGGTCTACACTTCCCGACGGACAAGCTGCACTTCTTTGACGAAAACGGGCAGGCGCTTCGTTAGAATTAGCCCAAGCGATCTGTGGCCGTGGTTGGCTGACCGTTCAAAACCCATGCACCCGCCTCATCGACAATCATTGAGGCGGGCTGTCTAAGTGATGTGTGGGCTCTTCTCCGATATCTGTTGTTTCGCTGACAATAAACGCGACGTTGCAGCCGATTTTCATTGTGCGAAATTAGAATGACTCATAACGACCCGCAATATATGCATTCAAAACGGCCCTGCTGCCCTTCTGCCAAATCGCGGTTAGCCACGTAGCAAAGGCTTTGGCAAAGTTTGAGGCGTGTTTAACATCGCCATAGTATTGGCGTTGTGCGAGCCAAAGTTCTGGGTCGGCCTTGGACGCCAATGCGGTATTTTGCAAGCTCTCCCATTGGGGATCATTGGGGGCGATTTCTGAGCCGTCTTCGCGAACACCGGCACACATCCGGCACCAGAATGCCTCGGCCAGCGCAAGCCCTTGCGCGGAAGAACCTGACGCAAGCGCATCACGCAGCGACGGCAACAGAAAACCCGGATGTCGTGCTGATCCGTCGAACGCAACCCTGCGCGTCGTATCGTGAATTTTTGTGTTCGCGAATCGTCGCTCAACCAACCCAAGGTATTCTCTGGCGGTCGTTCCGGGGACGGCGTCCACATAGGGCAGGATCTCTTCCGCCTGAACTTTCTCGAAAAAGGACACAATTTCAGCGTCTTGCATACAGTCAGCAATCGTCGGGATGTTCAGAATTTCCCCAACGTTGGCAAGTAACTGGTGACCGCCGTTCAGAATGCGCAGCTTCATCGTTTCATAGCTATGAACGTCCTGGGTCAGCGTGACGCCAACCTGTTCCAAAGGTGGTCGACCCGCGCAAAAGTCATCCTCAATCACCCATTGACGATAGTTCTCATGCGAGACGGGAACATGATCGTCAACACCAAACGCTTGGCATTGCGACACAACGTGATCGGTTGTCGCTGGCACGATGCAATCCACCATTGAATTTGGAAACGCACCGCTCTGGTCAATCCAGTCGGCCAGTTCCGGGTCGGACAAGCGCGCCAGACCAACGATGCAGGTTCTCAATATTGCACCGTTGCCCGGAAGGTTATCGCAGCTTAGCGCCGTAAAGGGTTCCAGACCGTTTGCGCGCCGGTGACCGAGGGCTGCGACCATCGCGCCGAAGGCTGTGTGGGGCTGGTCGGGGTTCTCGGCATCGTGACGAATATCTGCATGATCGGGATTGAACGCGCCTGTGTTGGCATCCAAATAGTAGCCACCTTCAGTCACTGTCAGCGAAACGATCCGAATGGAAGGGTCTGACATGGTCCGGATAAGGGCCGCATTGTTGGCCTCGATCGGCAGATAATCGATCATCGGACCAATCACCTCGGCGGACGTTCCCTTCGGGTCCAGTTCGATCAGAGTTGTTAGACAGTCCTGCGCCAGCAAACGCTGTCGCATGTCGGCGTCGTAATCGCGCACGCCGGCTCCGATAATAGCCCAATCTTGGGCCTGACCCTGTTGCATCAACTGGTGGATATACCAGGCCTGATGCGCGCGATGGAAATTGCCCAAACCGATATGCACAATGCCTGGGGTCAAGCCCGTGGGCGCATAGGCCGGCGTCCTGACCGTGGCGGGCAGGCTAGAAAGGCTGTCGCGCCCTAGCCGTACCGGAGGTTTTGCGTTCGCCACAGGGTTCATCAGCTCATCCAGTTTCCACCATCGACATTGTAGGTTTGCGCGACGATGTATTTCGCTTCGTCAGAGGCCAGAAACACTGCCATGCCGGTCAGGTCCTCGGCGCGGCCCATCCGTCCATAGGGGACAGCCGCCGCAACTTCGCGTTTCTTCTGGCCGGGGGCTTTGCCTTCGTGCCTTGCAAAGAATGCGTCAACGCCGTCCCAATGTTCGCCATCGACCACGCCCGGAGCGATGGCGTTCACGTTGATCCCATGAGAGATCAGGTTCAGGCCCGCAGATTGAGTCAGAGATATGATCGCGGCCTTGCTGGCGCAGTAGACCGCAACCAAAGGCTCACCCCGTCGTCCGGCCTGAGACGCCATGTTGATGATCCGGCCTCTGGTCCCGTGTTCGATCATATGGCGCGCGACCGCCTGCATCGTGAACAGCGCACCAGCAACATTGATATCAAACACGCGGTCGTAGTCGGCGCGCTCGATTTCCACGATCGGAGCTGCGGTGAAAATGGCTGCGTTGTTGATCAGAATGTCGATCGGGCCGAAATGCGCGGCGGTTCTCGCAACGGCGGCATCGATGCTTTGTTGGCTGGTTACATCCATTTCGATGGCCAAAGCGGCCTCACCGATTTCCCTCGCAGTGTTCTGCGCCCCTTCGCGATCAATGTCGGCCACCGCGACGCGCGCGCCCTCGGCCACATAGGTTTTGGCAAAGGCCAGCCCGATGCCCCGTGCTGCCCCGGTGATCAGGGCGGTTTTGCCGGACAGGCGTGTCATTCGATCCGCAAGCCTTTCGCGTCAAAACGGTGAATCACATCGGCTCGCGGCGTCAGATGGATGCGGTCCCCATGGCGAAAGCCAACTTCGCCATCAGCGCGGACAGTGATCGTTTCGGCCAAACCGGTGTTGTGAACATGGAAAAACGTGTCCGATCCAAGGTGTTCCGAGACACTGACGACCCCGGACCATTCGCCTTCGCTTTCGGAAACGGTGATGTGTTCGGGACGGATGCCGATGGTTTGAGCCCCGTGTTTTGCGGCCGCTTCACCTTCGATGAAATTCATCTTCGGCGATCCGATGAAGCCCGCAACAAACAGGTTACGCGGTGTCCGATACAGCTCAAGCGGGCTGCCGACCTGTTCGATTACTCCAGCCTGAAGAACGACGATCTTGTCGGCCATGGTCATGGCTTCGACCTGATCGTGGGTGACGTAGATCATCGTGGTCGCCAGACGTTCGTGCAGTTCGCTGATCTCCAACCGCATACCAACGCGAAGCGCGGCGTCGAGGTTGGATAAGGGCTCGTCGAATAGGAACGCTGCGGGTTCGCGAACGATGGCGCGACCGATGGCGACGCGCTGACGCTGGCCACCGGACAACTGGCCCGGCCGGCGGTCCAGATAGTCGGTGAGGTTCAGCACGCTTGCTGCACCCTCGACGCGCTTGTCGATTTCAGCCTGTTCCAGCTTGGCCATGCGCAGCGGAAAGGCGATGTTCTTGCGCACCGTCATATGTGGATACAAAGCGTAGGACTGAAAGACCATCGCCAGACCTCGCTTGGCAGGCGGCACGTCGGTGGCATCTGCACCATCGATGTCGATAGAGCCCGAAGTAATATCCTCCAGCCCGGCGATCAGCCTTAGCAGCGTGGACTTGCCACAACCCGAGGGGCCGACGAAGACGGTAAACTCGCCATCTCCAATGGTCAGATCCAGCGGGGGAATGACCTGAACGTCGCCGAAGCTTTTGGTCACTGACTTGAGTTGAATACGTCCCATAAGTCGTTTTCCTTATTTCACGGCGCCGAAGGTCAGGCCACGGACAAGTTGTTTCTGGCTGAACCAGCCAAGGATCAGAATTGGAGCAATCGCCATGGTCGAGGCCGCGCTGAGCTTGGCAAAGAACAGGCCCTCAGGGCTGGAGTAGCTGGCGATAAAGGCCGTCAGGGGGGCCGCATCAACGGCCGTCAGGTTGAGGGTCCAGAACGCCTCGTTCCATGCAAGGATGAAGTTCAGCAAGACGGTTGAGGCGATGCCGGGGATGGCCATCGGCGTCAGAACATAGAGGATTTCCTCTTTCAGCGTTGCTCCGTCCATCCGTGCCGCTTCCAGAATTTCGCCCGGAATTTCGCGGAAATAGGTGTAAAGCATCCAGACGATGATCGGCAGGTTGATCAGCATTAGCACGACGACCAGCCCTCCGCGTGTGTCCAGCAGCCCAAGACGGATGAACAGCAGGTAAATCGGGTACAGCACGCCTACTGCAGGCAGCATCTTGGTCGACAGCATCCACAGCAGGATGTCCTTGGTGCGCTTGGAGGGCACAAAGGCCATCGCCCATGCGGCAGGCACAGCGATGATCACCCCCAGCAGCGTCGATCCGCCCGCGATGATGACTGAATTCCACAGGAACCGCATATAGTCGGACCGCTCCTGCACGATGGCATAATTTTCCAGCGTCCAGTCGAAATTCAGGAACAAAGGCGGGCTTGCAATGGCCTGCGCCTCGGTCTTGAAGCTGGTCAGGATGGTCCAGAGGATCGGGAAAAAGATCAGCAATCCAATGGCCCAGGCCAGGGCGGTGTTCAGCGATTTGCGACGGGGTGTAACGGCACGGGCCATGGTCTTACCTCCTCACGCGTCCAGGTTCTTGCCGACGATGCGCATCAGGAAGATCGCAACGATGTTGGCAAGGATGATGGCGTAGACACCTCCGGCTGATCCGAGGCCAACGTTCTGGCTTTCCAACACGCGCTGGAAGATCAAGTAAGTCAGGGTGCGGGTACCGAATGCACCGCCGGTGGTCACGAAGATCTCGGCGAAAATCGACAAAAGGAAGATTGTCTGGATCAGGATCACGATGGTGATTGCGCGGCTCAGATGCGGCAGGATGATGTGGTAGAACCGCTTCAGCACCGGCGCGCCATCCATTTCAGCCGCTTCCAATTGTTCGCTGTCCAGCGATTGGATCGCGGTCAGCAGGATCAGCGTCGCAAAGGGCAGCCATTGCCACGAGACGATCATGATGATCGAGGTCATCGACGCCTCGGACAGCCACGAGATCGGCTCGGCCCCGAAAAAGCGCCATAGATGCGCCAGCAAGCCGTTCACCGGGTCCATGAACATGTTTTTCCAGACTAGCGCAGACACGGTGGGCATGACAAAGAACGGAGCAATCACGAGGATGCGGACAACGCCTTGGCCCCACATCGGTTGATCCAGCAGCATGGCCAGCAGGATGCCCAGAACAACCGTGATCACCAGCACACCGCCAACGATCACAAGCGTGGCTTGCACGGCGGGCCAGAAAGAACTGGACGATACGAACCGGACATAGTTGTCGAACCCGACCCAGCCCAGGTCACCTCCGCGCAGCGGCAGGTATTTCTTGAAAGAAAAATAAAGCGTCATCGTCAGAGGCACGAGCATCCAGCCAAGTAGCAGGACCACTGCGGGTGCCATCATCAGGCGCGCGACGGATCGGGAATGTTGAGTTGCCATGACGCAAACCCTCTCTGTTCAGGCGTGCCTTAGCCTGCGAGAAAAACGTGAATTGTGGAAGGGTAGGGCGGGGGGCAGACCTCTGCCCACCCGCGGGGAGAATGCCTCAGTAGCCTGCGGCTTCCATTTCTTCAGCAGTAAAGGCCTGTGCTTTCTCAAGCGCCTCTTCCACGGTTTGTTGTCCCGCATAGACGGCCGAGAATTCCTGGCTGACCTGCGTGGCAATGCCTGCAAATTCCGGGATCGCCGCGAATTGGATGCCGACATAGGGTACAGGTTTGACCGTCGGATCATTCGGATCGGCCGACAGGATCGAATCCAGCGTCATCTTGGCAAACGGAACTTTTTGATACTCGGGGTTTTCGTACAGTGATGTACGCGCACCCGGTGGGACATTGGCCCAGCCTTCGTTTTCCGCCACCAGTTCTATGTAGTCCTTCGAGGTGGCCCATTCGATGAACTGTTTCGCGGCATCGGCCTGTTCCGTACCTGCCGGAATTGCCAGCGCCCAGGCCCAGAGCCAGTTGGACCGCTTGTCAACACCTTCCGAGTTGGGGGCCAATGCGAAACCAACTTTGTCAGCCACCGTCGAGTCGTCCGGATTGGTTACAAAAGATGCAGCAACGGTTGCATCGATCCACATTCCGCACTTACCTTGCTGGAACAGCGACAGGTTCTCGTTGAACCCGTTTGTAGCATAACCTGCAGGGCCGGATTCACTCATCATGTCTACGAAGAATGTCAGCGCCTCGTTCCATTCAGGTTGATCGAACTGCGGTTTCCAGTCCTCATCGAACCAGCGCGCGCCAAACGAGTTTCCTGTCACGGTGATGAAGGCACCACCTTCGCCCCAGCCTGCCTTACCGCGCAGGCAGATGCCGTTGATATCGTTGTCACGGTCGGTCATTGCGGCGGCAGCGTCGCGGATGAATTGCCAGGTCGGCGCGTCCGGCATTTCCAGCCCGGCCTTTTCCATCAGGTCGGTGCGGTACATGACCATCGAGCTTTCACCATAGAACGGAGCCGCGTAGAGCGTTCCTTCATGGCTTAGACCGTTGCGCATTGCAGGCAGAATATCGTCAACGTCATATTCCGCCGACATGCCTTCAAGCGGCACCAGCCAGCCATTCGCGCCCCAGATCGGCGTTTCGTACATGCCGATGGTCATAATGTCGAACTGGCCACCCTTGGTCGTGATGTCGGTGGTGACGCGCTGACGCAGCACGTTTTCTTCCAGCGTCACCCATTCGACATCGACGCCGGTCGCTTCGGTGAATTTGTCGGTATAGCCCTGCATCCGGATCATGTCGCCGTTGTTCACAGTGGCGATAGTAATCGTTTGCGCGTGGGCCGCTGCCGTGGCGACGAAAGTCAACGCAGTCGCCGCACGTAGTGCGTGTTTCAGATACATCCCTGTCCTCCCTGAGCTTGGATGTCGTGCAGGGAGCGTAGGGTAAAAGTTATCGCGACGTCAATAAAAACTTTACGCGCGTCAAAATTTAGGCGTTATGCCGAGTCCCTTAGAACAAGCCGCGCAGGGAAAAGCGTTTCGGTCCGCGAGTCGAATTTCCCCCCATTTTCAATGAGTTCAAACAGGGTTTCGACGCTACGCGCCGCTACGTTGTCATAGTCATGCGCCGCTGTTGTCAGGGAGGGGCACGTAAATTTTGCGAACGGATGATCGTCATTCGAGGCCACGCGAAGCGTGCAGTTATCCTTGCGGCCAACCCGAATCCCCTGTTCGTAACAGGCAGCAAGAAAGCCGATGGCAAGCCGGTCATTGCTGCACAGCACCGAATCCGTTTTTAGACGGCGCTCTTCCAGAATTTTCAGCGCGCCCCTGTGGCCTATTTCTTCAAACGCCCACCCCTTGCCATCAACCTTGATGATATCGGGCTCGAACCCCAGACGCTCCATCATCTCGACATAGGCAATTCTGCGTTTGTTTGCGTTCGGATTCGCAGGAGTACGCATCTCGAAGAAAGACGGCGGCTCGCCCGTCCGGGTCATGTATTCCACGGTCTGCGACACAAAGCTGAAATTGTCCGAGCCAACAAAGGCCGCCCCCAATCCTTCCAGATTACTGTCGAACAAAACCGTGGGTACGTTGGCACAGAATTTTTCGATTGCGGATCGGTCTGAAATACGCCCCAACGGGGCCAAAAGAACCCCGGCGGGCTTCATCGCTTGCAAGCCGTCAAGAATTTCGTTTTCCAGCTTTTGTTCGCCATGAGCGCTGAAGAGGGTGGGTCGATAACCGGCGGTGATACAGCTTTGCTCAAGATAGCGCGCGATCTCTGCAAAGAACGGATCGGACAAATAAGGTACTACGATGCCGACATTCTTGGTCAGTTTCCGGTTCTGGTTCACCGCGTAGATATTGGGGCGGTAGTCGAACCGCTCGAGCGCTTCTTCGATACGCGCGCGTGTTGTCGGCCGGACGCTGTCGGGATCTTGGAAGTATTTGGATACGGTGGGGCGCGAGATACCGCTGAGGGCCGCGAACTCTTCCATATTCTTTATTTTAGTCATGCCAATCTGCCTGCGGATCTTAGTCGTCTTGATCTTATCATGTTTTTACATATTCTTTGCGCGCGCTAAAAAATCAATAGTCAGGCAAGTTCCAGCCCGTTGTGCTGGGCAAGGGGTTTGAATGTATCTCGGGATCGATATCGGAACATCAGCGGTCAAGCTTGTCTGCGCGGATGACGACCAAATTCTAGCGACGACTTCTGTCGAGATTCAGACGTCATCGCCACAACCCGGGTGGTCAGAGCAGCACCCGGACATTTGGTGGAAGGCGACTTGCGATGCGCTGATCCAGCTTGCTGCGCAAATCAAGTTGTCCAACATCAGGGCAATCGGATTGTCCGGCCAAATGCATGGGGCGGTTGTGCTGGGCCGCGATCTGCGCCCGATCCGCCCGGCGATCTTGTGGAACGACAGCCGGGCGACGCGTGAGTGCGATGAGCTGCGCGCTGCCGAGCCGCAAATTGGGCAGATCGCGGGCGTCCTGCCCTTGCCGGGCTTTACCGCGCCCAAGGTTGCATGGCTGAAACGACATGAACCGGCCACCTATGGCAGGCTTGCGCATATCCTGCTGCCCAAGGACTATATCGGCTTGTGTCTGCACAGAGAATTGGCAACCGACACGTCCGACGCCGCAGGAACGCTCTGGCTGGACCAGGTGTCACGCAATTGGCACGCTGGTATCGCCGAAGCAACCGATGTGGCGACCGACTGGCTGCCACCGGTATTTGCTGGCACAACTGTGGTCGGGACTGTGACGAAACAGGCAGCGACTGAGACCGGGTTGCGTCCCGGCATCCCTGTTGTGGCCGGGGGAGGGGACGCGGCAACCGGGGCCGTGTCCTTGGGCGCAACTGAACCGGGGCGCGGCTTCATCTCATTGGGGACGTCCGGTCAGCTTTTTGTAGCGGATCGCAGGTACAAGCCCAACCCTGAACGCTATGTGCATGCGTTTGCGCATACGTTGCCCGATCGTTGGTATCAAATGGCAGCGATGCTGAACGGTGCGCGGCCGATTTCATGGATTGGCAGTCAATTGGGACTGTCCGCCGCCGAAGTTGTCGGTCTTGCGGAAACCGTCAACGGTGATCGCGTTCCGATATTTTTGCCTTATCTGACGGGCGAGCGCAGCCCGCTAGGAGACCCGCATATTCGTGCCTGCTTCTTTGGTCTCGAGGATTCGACGACGCGCGCAGATATTTGCCGTTCCGTGGTCGAGGCAATCGCCTTTTGTTTTGCCGATGCGGCGCAGAGTTTCGGCGACACCATAGACAGTTTGCCGGAACTGGCTGCGATTGGAGGCGGCAGTCAATCGGATCTGCTGTTGGGTCTGATTGCAACCGTAACCGGTAAACCCATCGTGCGATCGGATGGGTCGGATTCCGGCCCCGCCTATGGTGCGGCGCGTTTGGCAGCCTGTGGCGCGGGCACATTGGACGAAGACGATCTCGCTTGTCAGCCGCCAACAACGGATAGATTCGATCCAAAAGATAGGGAGGTGCTATCCGAACGGTTGATGCAGTTCCGAAAGCTGTACAGCGCCGTTAGCGTAGTCGAATAGATTTGGTCCTGCGCAACCGAGTTGCGCCGGGTCGATGGGCTTTGGCACGATTGATTGGTGCAACCTAAATCTACTAATTCTGCTGCAGCTATCTGTCGATCAGAAGAATATGCGGCACGCCTGACGGCAAAGCTCCGCCGTAATAACGCTGTTACGTACAACCATTTAACTAAGCTCGCCGGATTGAGCTACCGTGGGTTGTGTCGCGGCGAGTCGCATTTCGGCCTGCTGCCCATTCACTGATCAAAAAGAGAGACTGATATGCCGACCACTTTAGCTGCGGGTGATATTGCGTTTACCGGATTCAATTCTGACAATCCCGACGAGTTCACCTTTGTTGCCCTGACCGATATCGAGGCCGGGACCGAGATTAGATTTACTGATAACGGCTGGCTCGCAGCGGGCGGATTCCGCAATACCGAGGGTATTTTTATCTGGACAGCGCCTGCAAATATCGCGGCGGGAACTGTGATCAATCCAGCATTCTCAGGGCCATCTTTCTCGGCCAGTGGCGATCAGATACACGCCTATCAGGGCGATGAGGCCGCGCCGACTTTTGTCGCGTCTGTTCATTTCAACGGCACGGGTTACGAGGCTGACGCGACCTCGTCGAACACTTCGGCGCTTCCGGCAGGTCTGACCGTGGGGACAAGCGCGGTCGCGGTTCCCGAGGCGGACAATGGCGTCTATACCGGCCCGCTCAGTGGCACCAAGGCCGAGTTGCAAGCGGCCATTAACGATCCAGACAACTGGCAGACCGACAATGCGCGGATTGACGATATCGAACCTTCGGGTTTCACGGTCACCGACGCCACACCGTCACCCTCGGTCATCATAAGTGACTTGGATCTCGCTGCCGACGAAGGCGGAATGGCGGATACGTACGAGGTCACACTATCGATCGCCCCCACACAACCGGTAACGATCACCATTGCCGCAGGACCCGATCTGGACGTCGTGCCTGCCGAACTGGTGTTTGACGCAACCAACTTTGATCAGCCACAGCAGGTCGCGGTGACCGCCGTAGATGACGATCTGCCAGAGGGGGCAGAGGTCGTGGATGTCGAGCATTCCGTCACCTCCGATGACCCGTCATATGACGGCATCCTCGCCCCCGTGGTCGAGGTTTCCATCTCGGCCAGCGACATCGAAATCGTCGCGATTTACGAGATTCAGGGCGCGGGCCATATGTCGGAATTCGTGTTGCCTGAGGGGCAAACCGTTGCAGAGTTCTTTGACGACCTGCCCGCGGGCCCATCGAGCATCCTCGGTGCTATGGTTTCGACCAGCGGCATCGTAACGGCGGTGGATACCAACGGATTCTATCTGCAGGACCCTGACGGGGACGGTGATGATGCCACCTCGGACGCGATATTCGTGTTCACCGGGTCCAACCCGACTGTTGCAGTCGGGGATGCGATTACCGTCGGTGGAACGGTCGCCGAATTCTTCCCAGGCGGAACGGGCAGTCGGAACCTGCCCACCACTCAGCTTACCAACATCTTCGATCTTGAGGTTCAGTCATCGGGCAACGACCTGCCCGACGCGGTTCTAATTGGTAATGATCCAGGCGAACGGGCGGTTCCGAACCGGAGCATTGACGACGATGCCTTTGCCTCATTCGATCCGACACAAGACGGCATTGATTTCTTTGAGAGCCTCGAAGGGATGCGCGTGACCGCAACCGATTTGCAGGCCGTCAGCGGGACGAGCCGGTTTGGCGAGATCTTTGCGGTCGCTGATCAGGGCAGCGGCGCAACGGGTCTTTCAGAGCGCGGCACGCTGAACATCTCACCCGATGATTTCAACCCCGAGAAAATCCAGATCGATGAAGACAGCGGAATTTTCAACTTTGACTTCCCGACGGTGAATGTCGGTGATCAGCTTGGCGACGTCACAGGCGTTGTTGGGTACAGCTTTGGCAACTATGAAATCCTGCCGACCGAGGATTTCACACCAAACATCGTGTCCGCCGGGTTGGAACCGGAATCGACAGACCTTGCCGGGTCAGCCAACGAGCTAACCATTGCCACCTATAACGTTCTCAACCTCGATCCAAACGATGACGACGGCGATCAGGATGTGGCAGATGGCCGGTTCGACGCCATAGCCGCACATATCACCAACAACCTGGGCAGCCCGGATATCATTGGCCTGCAAGAGGTGCAGGACAATTCCGGATCGGACGATGATGGAACCGTTTCGGCATCTGAAACTTTGGCGGAACTGGCGGCAGCCATCCTTGCTGCAGGTGGCCCGGCCTATGAGGTAATCGACAACACATTCATCGGCGATGGAACCTCGGGCGGCCAACCGGGCGGCAATATCCGCACGGCGTTCCTGTATAACCCCGACCGCGTGTCACTGGTTGAGGGATCGGTGCAAACCATCAGCGGGCAAGGCCCGGGCGAAGCGTTCGAGGGCGCGCGCCTGCCGCTGGTCGCTGATTTTGTTTTCAACGGCGAGACCGTGACGGTGGTCAACAACCACTTTTCCTCGAAAGGCGGGTCTGCGCCCATTCTGGGAACCGAACAGGATTTCACCGCCCGGCAAGAGGATGTCTCGGTGAACGGCAGCCTGGATGAGCGGCAAGCCCAAAGCCAGGCCGTACAGGATTTCGTCAACGGTCTGGGCGATGGCGCCAATGCAGTTGTGTTGGGGGACTTCAACGAGTTCGAATTTGTCTCGCCCGTAGCCGATCTTGAAGACAATACAAGCCTCGTCAACCTGACAAACGATATCCCGGAAGACGAACGCTTTAGTTTTGAGTTTCAGGGAAACAGTCAGTCGCTTGACCACATTCTGGTGTCTGAGGGTTTGTATTCGGGCGCCTTGGTGGACATCGTCCATGTCAATTCTGAGTTCGCCGCAACCAGTTCGCGGGCCTCGGACCATGACCCGATGCTGACAAGCCTGTTCCTGCCGGACACGCAGACTTTGGCGGTCGAGTTCGAAGCGGGGCGGTGGTTCAGAACCAAGGCGTTTGAAAGCATCGATGGCGAGGTTGTGGATGTCGACCGGCTTGGTCCCGTGCGCAAAAGCCTCAAATTCTCGGACGTAGGCATCAAGGTCGATGCAATAGACCCCAACAATTTCGAACTTGTCGCCATCAAACACGGCGCGATTGGCGTCTATTCGTTTGACGATCCTCTGTTTGGGCGGGCGGCCAGAATGGTTGACGGGGACGAAAGCCTGAAGATTGCTCTTGAGGACACCGATTTCGAGGCGGTGGAGTTCATCTTCAGCTTTGGCGAAAGCCATGGCAACGGCGAGGTCGAGGTTGCCTTCTACGATGACGGTGAACTTGTAGGAACGCTTGTGGCAGACGCCGATGATGGCGATTTCCAGGGCTCGTTGGGGCGCACGAGTTTTGACACGGTGGAACTGTCTGCAAGCGGTGACACCATGTTCACGGTTGACGAATTCGCCTTTGAGGTGATCGACCATAACCTGATCGCCTAGCGCGGAGCTGCGCAGGCTGCCCGTTTGGCATTGTAGATGCAGGCTGAAACGGGCAGCCGCCAACGCGCCAATTTCTGTGTGAAATTTCTAGCTTGAAAGGCCTGGCAAAACGACACGTCAGGTCAGGATGACGAGTGTCGGCGGGCCTCGGCGTTCGCAAGCGGATTTGCATTCAAACGCTTAAACCGAAACCTCGCGCGAATGGGCGCGCTGGCGAAAATATGCTACAATATAAGAAGCGATTTAGCACCTCTGCGGTTCAGCCGCCTGCCAATTTTGCCTCGAGGAGTTACGCTTATGAGAGTCATTGGGTTTTCGTTATACTGCTTCTGTTTTTCATCATTGTGCGGGATCGTTACCGCCCAGACCTTTGAGTTCCCTATGCGTGCCAACGACCTGGTCCCGGGTGAGCGTGTGAGCGTCGGCCCACATGCCGGTGGCAATCTGGGCATTCAGGACCTGGCGATCGACCCGCTTGTGATGGGGCATGTCGGCGACAACATCTGGCATGAGTTCGAAGGCGGTCCACCGGCCAATCTTCAGGATGCCGAAAACGACGATATGCGCATTTACGGTAAACCGTTTTACGCCATGGCCTCGGGCGAGGTCATTGGCTGCTGGCGACTTGCTCCAGACAACCCGCGACCGGGGGTTATTGACCCGCGCGTGTTGGGGCAACCGGGCAACAATGTGCCGCCGAAAGTGATTATTCCGGGCGGCAATCACCTATGGATCAGACATGACGACGGCACGGTGGCCCTTTATGCCCATGCGATCCCCGACACCATCCCCGCGCGGCTGTGTCCCGGTAAAAACGCCGCGCTGCTACCAGCGTCGGCACCTGCCTCTCCGTTTGTGAGCAATCCGGATGTTGACCCGGCCACCTTCGTGCCGGAAGGGGTTCCGCCTGCCACAGCAACGGGCACGATCTTCAACGGACAAGAGGTCCGGCGCCCCAGGGTACGTCAGGGCGAGGTTCTGGGCCTTATCGGGAATACGGGGGCATCCAGGAGGCCCCACCTGCACGTACATGTCGAAACCGGCTTTGGCAGCACTCCGTCCGCTCCGGTCCCGATGCGCTACGAACGCGGCATGTTTGGTTTGCGCGTGAGCTTGGGTAACTTCCTGCATGAGGCGGATATCGACAATTGGGTGCCATTGAACGGAGGACCGGTGCCAGCAGATTCCACCACGCTGATCTGGCCGCCGACAACCTTGTCGCGCGAGGTACACCGCGTTGCCATGCCGATATCCGACTTTGGCCGCGTTTTCGATCATCTGGCAGATTCCGGTTTCATGCCCGAAATCCTCGACTGTTATCACGTCAATGGCGAGATGTTCTTCAATATGGTCTGGACCGCTGCGCAAGGCCCGTGGTCAGCGGTTGTGGGCGTGGACGAAATGGGGTTTCTGAGTGCCGCGCTTCAAGCGAGCGGTCTTGACGTTGACTACCTGGATATTTGCGCCTCGCCCAATGGCTCGCGCTATACCGCCATTTTCCGCCAGGTTGACGGCGCACCGGTGGTTCGCTCATCGCTGACTGCGGCACAGCATGACACGCTTGCCGCTCAGATGCAGGCCTCGAACATGGCTCCAATCTCGGTTTCCGTGGCCTCGGTCAACGGAGAGCTTGTCCACGCCGTCGTCTATCATCCCATCGATATTGGCGATTGGACCATCGCCACCCAGCTGCGCCGTACCGCAAACAACGACCAATACGAGGCTTTCTTGGACCAGGCTTTTGCCGAGTTCAGAAAGCCGGTCTACGTATCAGCTTATGTGCATGACGGCGTGCAACATTTCGTTTCGATCGTCGCCGAGCGGCCCGGTGCAGGACGCGCGCGCCACAACCGATCGACCGACAATATGGACAGCCTGATCGAAAACAACGTGTTCGAAGGCTTCCGAACACGAAGCGTGGCCGGGATGGACGGTGCCGCAAACCATCGCCACGCTGCGGTTTGGATCGATCCACCAGCGATTTCCATCACCGGTGACCTCAACTTCCTGAATAATGGCGGGCTTTTCCTGCAATTCCCGGACGGGCGCAACGAAACACGGGGCGCTGCCAACCAATTCGATCTGCAATAATCTGGCGCTGCGATTTCCACATGGGCCCGGTCGGGAAACACCCGGCTTTTCTTTCAGCCAAATTGAGCGAACTCGGCACCGCCCAAACTGCAACCTCAGCGTTTCGGTTGAAACTGTTCGGACGCGCCTGACCGTGCCTTCAAAACCCGCTTATGCGCTCAATAAGCCAGTACATCGACACCGAACCGATGCCGTAGGCGGCAAACACTGTCGTCCTTTGGCTTATCGGAAGGGCAATCAGTCGCCAGATCGCTATGAGAAGCGCCAATGCGCCGATAAAACATAGCTGGCCGGCTTCGACCCCGAGGTTGAAGGCCAGCAAGGCCGCAGGAATATCGTTCATCGGCAACCCAATGTCAGCCAAAGCCCCTGCAAAGCCAAGCCCATGCAAAAGCCCAAATCCGAAACACACGATCCAGGGTTTCTGTTTCGACAGCCGGAACCGACCTTCACTGCTTTTGACAATCTCCATCGCAAGAAAAACGATGGACAGCGCGATAACGGCTTCAACTGGCGGGCCGGGAACGTTCAAAACTCCAAATGTTGCCAGAGCCAGAGTGATCGAATGGGCTAGCGTAAATGCTGTTACCGCCCCGACAAGTCGCCAGGGATCACGAACCAGAATGAACAATGCAAACACAAACAACAGGTGGTCCCAACCTTCCAGTATGTGTTCAAATCCCAGCTGGAAATAGGCGATGAAAACCGCCCATGTTGTCTGCTCAGATGGTATGTTTTGGACCGCCGCATCGGGGGTGAAGCGAAGCGTGGCAGGGGCGGCAGAAATGGGGTGCAATCGCACTAAGACATCGTTCTGTTGCGCTTCCAGACCCTCAATCGCGACAGGTTGCCCGGCAATGCCCGCGCACTCGGCAACCCAGGATGACACCCAGGCTCGGTTTTCACGAATTGGCACAGGGCCGCGCGTCGGGGTGCAGCCTGCTGGCAATACCGCGTCGATTGCCATCGGCTGACCGTTCACATCCGGTTTGCGCCAATGAACGCTCCAGGTATCGGGCGTGATTTGGCGCATCTCCAGATACCCGGGATCAAGGGCATGAGCAGTGGCGTTGCCTGCAGACCACGCGAACAGCAGGGGGAACAGTAGGCCGATCAAAGCTCTCATCTGGTCGGGTCCGTAAGATCGGGTGTCAAAATCTGGTAGTTTTCGGCCAGAGTTTCATATTGCGCCTGCGCCAGATCCTCACCCACAGTGCGACGCCAATCCCGCATTACTTCGTCGCGAATTTCGTCTAGCGGGGGCACTTGGCTCGGCTCGGTCGCCAGAATCTGAACCAGATGCACCCCATAGCCCGACCGGACAGGACCGGTCCAAGAACCTAGCTCAAGCTGTGTAAGGTCCTTGGAAAACCCTGTTCCAAACACCGAGTCGATTACACGCGTCGCAGACAGGGGCATCGAGGCTGGCAACAGTGTCGAACCGCCAAACTCTGAAAGCTCATTCTCGGCGCGCAACGCCGCAAGCGCGCCCTCAATTTCGGCTTTGCTGGGCTCTTCACCCAGAAAGACCTGTGTGAAGGCGACCTTGTCTGGCGTTGCGTAGCGTTCTGCATTTTGTTGAAGAAACGCTTCCAGATCTTCGTCTTCCGGAACGACTGATGAGGCTATCGCTTCGGTTAGAAAATCCATCTTTTGGCTCAGCCGAGACCTGATCACGGTATCCCCGCGATCCAGTCCAAGTTTCCTCGCTTCCCTGACCAAAACCTCTTCGCGGATTGATGCATTGACGAGGGCTTGCAGCTCAGTGCCGCTTGGGGGGCGTTTCCACCGGGCTTCGAACTGCGTGGACAAGAGCGCAATATCATCTTCGTTGATCGCTATTGTCGCCGGGTTTTCAGTGGTTTCATTGTCTGGCGCAACGATATGAAACCAAACGAAAATAATTGCTCCGATCAGGAAAAAGTGGAGCAGAGGTTCTTTCAGTAGTCGCATGAAGGCTCCTGCGTGAAACGCGGTCAGATTCTATCTGCCAATGCGGGCATCAGCGGATTTGTTTTTGCAAGGAAATGAACGCGCATCGCGTTTGCGAAGAATTGTGGATGCCCCGAGGCAGCAACCGCGCCCTCGGGGTCAACTCTGGTCGTGTCTTGGTCACTCTGCGGGAGTGTACCAGATCGGTGATGAATATGCGCGTTCCTGATGGGTTAGGACTGCATCGTCGGGCAGTTCGGCACCGAACCTCAGCTTGTCGTACAATATCCAGCGCGGGGTCGGGATTTCGATGGCGCGGACGTAATAGAATGCGCGCGCATTCGGGTCGAAATCAGGATCGGACCAAACCGTCACAAGTTCGGCGGTTCCGATCGTGTTGGTCCAACTGGCGGTCTCGACATCCACGGTATTTCCGACCGCAGGGATCTTGCCATTGTCATCAGCGGCGCGGTTATCCGACCACGCGACGTCATACACCTTTTCCTGCAAGGCACCGTCGGAGCCCAGCCACCCCTTGACCACTTGCACACGATCCAGATTGGCACCAACAGGGTCACGCAGTGCTGCAATCAGGAACGAGGGGGCACCATCACCTTCGCGCGGGCGCAGGTCGGAACCCATTGGAACACCTTTGGTATAGCCGACATCCGCAATAAATCGGGTTTCCATATCCGTCTCATCGAAATCCCATCCACCAAAGAACCGCAGACCGATCCGGGGCCCGGTGGTCGCATAGGTTTCGCGTCGCTTGAATGCATCGAAAATCGCCGCTCGGGTATTCTCGGTCGCCCAAACGGCCGTATAACCGGATGCGACAAGCAGGTCGCCAGGTATTTCGCCCAGGTCGTTCGCAATGAACGGGTGCTTGATCCGCGTGGCCGAAGGCTCAACGCTGACGGATTTTCCAAAAAAGTTGTCCTCTTCGGCAGTGGCCAAAGAAGTATGGCTGTCCGTCGCGCCACCCATCCCGAACTTATAGGGGTTCACGCCGAACTTTTCTTCCAGCATCAGACCGCGTTTCAGGGCCTCACGGGCGTATTCACCGGCCAGCATATTGTCGGTCTTCAGCTCGGTGATATCGAGATTACCGACATCCCAGTTTTCATAGTCGGCAAATTCGTCATCCGGGCTTAGGAACGGATGCGCTTCGCCGTCGCCTTTAATCTGTGTGACCTCATAGTGAGGTTCCCATTTGGCGCGGGCCGCCACATATTCAGCATCAACCTTGCCGCCGTGATACGTGTCCTCGGTCGGGAACATCCATCCATTCGAAAGATTGCCGTTATGCGCAAAGGCAACTGCGCGACCACCCGTTGTTTCCTGATACTCTTCGAGCCAGGCATAGAGCGCTTTTGGATCCGTATCGCCGAAGGGCGGTTGTGTCACCGGTGGTACCATTTGCAAGGCGCGGATCGGCCCGTCGCGCAACATGACGTTTCGGTGCAGATTGAACCCCTTGGGGACTGAGGTCCACTCGAACCCGATGAAAGCGGTAAAATTGCCGGGGTCGTTATGCCGCTCGGCCGCCAGAACAATCTGTTCCCACGTAAAGGCAAAAGCGTCGGCACCGGGGCTGTAGGACTCAAGCAGAACTTCTGGCAGGGTCATTTGCGAGAAATTGGTAATGATATCAAAGGCAGTTTTCCCGGCCTCTTCACCGCCCGCTTTATAACCTTCGTACCATTCCAGACCCTTCGGATCAGCCAGAACGCCGGGCTTGCCGGCCTGAAGGTCCGGCGCAAACCCCATCAGGTCGGTGTGGTCCGTCAAAACCATCCAATCCAGTGGTCGCGCCAGTCTTACTGGCTGGCCGGTGGAGGAAATGACCTGTTCACCCTTGGCAAAACGCCACGCTTCGTCAGGTAACAGAGTGTTCCCAAAAGCACCCGCATCCAACGAAAGACCCGTGTGCAAATGCGAGTCCCCCCACAGCGGGCGTTCTGGGAATGAACGTTGGGCGTAGGGGGAATATGGCCGCTCTAGAAACAAGCCTTCCGCCGCTTCTTCGTTTGGTATGGCGTCAGACAAAAGGCTTGTTGGCGCGAGCAACAGCGACGCGAAGCAAACGGATTTTCGGAACATTGTGATCTCCCCTAAATCGACGATACTCAATGGAATTGAAGAGCTTTTGTTGCTCTTTTATATTCGATTTTTTTTATATCATGCTGTGCCGGTTTCCGTGAGCAATTTTTTGGGTCGGGGTCTTTAGTGATGGAACAAGAGCCAAGCGGTTCCAAGCTCGGGGGATCGTTTGAACACTCGCCTCAGGTGTTTTGTATGTTTGATCTGGCCAATTGAACCGGATGAACTGACACGTCCTGACCTGTCGAAACAGACGAAGCACTAGGCGCTACAGCAAGATCAGGTCAATCAGAAGCGACAGGCCCGTTCAGAACCAAGTTGAGTATGAATTGCGTTGCAGCGTCTGTTTCTTCGAGCGCCAAAGATCCAAACTGTTGGTGCAACGCTGTTTCGCCCCAGCTTCGCGTGGCAATCGCGATGGGAAGGGCCATTTGGGGGTCGTTCTCCAAGACATTGGAAAGTACCTGGACGATCTCGGTTCTCAGGTTTTCGCGCGACGACCCGACTTCGGCCAACGCACGGATCAGAGGTTCTTTGTCCGTATCTGTTCGCCGAGGGTTTTGAAGCACCTCACCAATTGCGCGGATCGCCATTCCGCGATCCGCTTCAATCCCAGCAACTGACCATTCGAAAGAATGAAGGCCGCCTGAATTTAATGAACGTACATAGCGCGAGCGCACAATCGAACGCGCTTTCGGGTCAGTTTGCAACCCAAGCAAGCGGATAGCGACCGATCTATATGCAAAGCGGTTCAGGATATCGAATTCCCGCAAAATTTGATCAGTAGAAAACCTGTCACCGAGCGGGCGTACAAATTCGTAAGGTGCCCGGCCAATTTCAACCAGCGCCAGATCGTGAAGCAATTGATCGGTGTGCCACAAGTAGTCCGCGAAGAACGTGACCCGATCAGGGCTTTCCGTTCCTCCGTAGGTCCAAGGCTGGCCAGAAGCGCGCAGGTTTTCAAGAAACGCGCGTCTTTCCGGGGTCATGGTGAAAATTCGCTTCCAACCTCGCGAAGAACCACGACCGGCGCTATCCTTGTACTTTGGCCCGTAGGTGAACAGCACCATCCGCGTCGGATCAGCGCGTAACGCACGGCGGGTAACGCTGTCGATCAGGAATGGGATCTCGGGCGCGGATTCGAGCCTTTGAGCATCCCCTTTGAGAACGTCCCGCACCGCGAACCTGAAAGGGTTTTCCGTTGCCGGACCTGCCAGAACAATGACGTCGGCGGACAATATGTGATCTGCGATGGATGCTTTGGGCAGTTCGATGCAAACCGCACAAGCGAACGACGCACGAGGTGCTATCAGCCCGAGGAAGCACGTTAAAACCGCAAGAAAAATTCGCATAATTGCTCGCACAAACCTTTCTATTCAGGCAGGAAACGTCGCCGACACGGTCAGGCTATCAAAAAAACCCTATGATCGGAATGTTGGTGAAGTCTGAATCGCGTCCGGTCAGTCCCAGACATGTTGCCGTGACCCGCGCCTGTGCGACGCCGGGTGTCACGCACATCCGCTGGGGATCAACGCGGCTGGCGCTAATTGGCCGGGTTTGGCAGAAGGCCCGGAAATTCGTTCAATGGCGCGCTGACCGGATTTGCCTGAAATGCCTCGCGGTTTTCCAGCAATTGCGAAAACAACGTCTCCAGATGGGATTGCCGGGTCGCTGTATTGGCAAGCTGATCCTGAGTGCGCGACAGGAAGTCTCTGACCCGTTGGTCAAGTTGGGATACCGGATCCGCGCTGTTCAGCAGTGCCAGAAAATCCTCTTCGGCTTCTGAACGACTGGCCTCGGCTTCAAGGCTGGCGATGACTGCAGCACGCACCGCATCTGGCAATTGCGGCAGCGACGCCGCACTCACATCTTGGGGAACATGGCGCAGCAGCGACGCGCGCGGCGCCGAGAACAGGGGCGTTTCGACGTCAATGGCCAACACAGAGGCCACAAAGTCGTCGTCTATCACACCCCGCCTGTTAAGCCGTTCGACCATACGGCGGTCGAATTCAGAAGGTTCTGGTCCAAACCACGGGAACAGCGTATCCCGGCCGGGCATACATGCGGTGCCGATGTCGCTGTTGGTCAGCAATGCCTCATATTCGTCGACCGACAAGCCCAGATTGCCGGGCGTGAAGACAGAAGTGACCAGACTAAGGCCGTTGAACACCGGCAGGTCTATATCGCGCATCTGAAAGATATTCACGAAGAAGCTGTCCGGAATATTGAGCCGCCTTGTCGCGCGTTCGGTAATACCACCTTCGTCCAAACCCGACGTGTTGTTGGCACTGCCCAGATTCAGCTCGGTCGTCTGAAACAGACTGTCGAGCAGATTTGGCAGGTTTGAAACCTCGACACTGCCATCCGCAGCCGTACTGACATGGTTGCGAATATCCGCGTCGATGAATCGCTGCAACGAGGATTGCACCGAGCTTTCGAGAGTCTGGGCACCAGCCAGACGACCTCCCATAAATCCTGTGTTGGCGATCGGCCAGCTCTGCGCGCCGGGAAAGAGGTACAGCGCCTCGAACGTGTTGGGAAGGCTGTGCCAGTGATTCCAGGGAAAGGTCAGCTCTTTCATCACCGGACCGCCGTTGACATGGCAGGACAGGCACCCCTGAGAAAGGGCGCTGGGCGACGCTGTGTCAAGCTCGCTGGATGTGTTTCGGAATCGCCAGCTGCCGCCTTCCAGCTTGTAATAGTTGTAGGTGTCGTGAGTGGCATCCCAGGCAACGACCTCAATTGCCCCGACCGGGCTGTTTGGGGTCATGAAAACCGAGAAAAAGATGTTGTTGTCCAGAACGGTACCGCTGGGCGCGTGAGTGCCGATGAAGGAAATCACCATGCGACGGTTCGACGGGCCGCATTCGGTCGTCAAGGCGCTGCGCCCGATCTGCTCGCCAACCACAAAGCTGCGGAAATCCGACCGCCCGCCGTCGAGCAAAACGCCGATGAGCGCGTCCAGCGACCTGGGTTGCGGGTTAGCCTGAATGGCGATGTTGAAGAATGGATCGTCGATCTGATCGAGCAATCCGGCAGGCATGGGCGACAGCGGTCCAGTGTTTGTTGGCTGGTGCAACAGTTGCTGTGCGTGCAGAGGCGCGGCAAAAGCAAGCGCGAGTGCGGTCAGTTTAAATTGCATCGAGACCTCCGTTATCCGGTGCGCGCGTCTGGGCGCTGCAGGTTTTCCTTGCCGGTGCGCGCCCATTCGGGCAGGTCGGCATCGGCTGCAATTGCAACTGTTGCCGCGACAAACAGCTTGGTGGCCACCTGCGAGCCGCTCGTTACGGGATCGCCGTCAAGCTGCAGTTCTCCTGCTCCGTCGACCAGAAGTGTACCGCGCCGACCGTTGCGGCTGACCAACCAGCGGGGGCTGGCAACGGTCTGATCGTTAATATCAATCTGGTTGCCGTTGACCGTCCAGTTCCCGGATAGGCTCTGAATGAATATGCCGATGGGATCGATCAGCGAAAAAGACCGGGACGCGCGCACCTGTTGTTGGCAGGCGGTGCAGATCTGCGGGTCGGATTGCCGTCCCGGCACGCATGCGCCGCCGACATTTGCGCAAACCTCGGACGCTGGCAGACCGGCCCTTTCGATGCCGCAAAAGGCCGCTAGGCCAAAGAGCGCGGGAATGGAATTCACCGGAGTAGTGAGCGCCAGAATGCCCTTATCGCCATTGTTCCAGGGGTTGTTGCGCAAATGGTTCAGAAACAGGATCTCGCGCTGGCGCGTGGTTGTTCCTGTCAGGTTGCTGCGCCCGTATAGCTCCAGATTGCTGGGGTTTGCGCCGGGGTTCATCGATGCCACGGCGGTCTTGATCCCGGTCGGCGAGACCCCGGCAAGGACACCGAAATATTCGCGAAATTCGGTGGTGAAGGTAATCCGGTTGATACCGCCACTCGGGTTTCGGAAGACGGCCCATTCCACATATTCCTCTTGCAATCGGCGGTCGGCGTCTATCTGCGCGGCGGTCCCACCGACGCGAATGGGAAAGGCCTGCCAGGGGATGGTGGCTTCTTCGCGTCTTGCTTCGTCAACATCCAGCAGTGCATCGATCCAGGTGAACGCGCTGTTTGGCTGTTTGGCCGCGTCTCTGTACGACGCCTCGACTAGGCCGCGCCACTCGCTGAGCGCACGAAAACGGGAAAGATGGTCAGACCCGGACGGGTCGGAATAGTTGAACATGGGAAACCCCGGAAATGGACTGATTGAAACGGCGTCAGTCTAGCACAGTTGATGCCATGCTCAAAATTTCGGACCGGGCGGGGCAAAGCGAGGGCAGGGGCAGCACGCTGGTCGCAGGCATCGGCTTCCTGTTGCCCCGAGAACAAGAGCGGAACGATAGCGCGACCGGAGCCGAGCTGTCCAGAAGCGACGATATTCAGGAAACAAAGGCATAGGGCGCGGATTGACCGCGCCACTTTGGAACACGCTCAGCCGCAGTATTTGCGTACTTCGGTGTCCCTGAGGCCCGTCTCAACCAGCATGCAGCGATTCCGCGCTTCGTAGTAGTAGCCGCGGGCGTACCACATCACCGCTTCTGGCTCATTTTCGTCCGAGACCAGCCACGCCCCGCGCAGGTATTTGACCGCGTAGGTCAGGTTGGTCTGTGCGTCCAGAAGGTCATTGGCCTCACCCCGGAACCCCATCTGTCGTGCCGTTGCAGGCAGGATCTGCATCAGCCCATAGTAGGGGCCGTTTCGGGCATGAGGGCGGTAATCGCTTTCGCGTTGGATCACACGATGCACGAGGCTGCGGGGAACGTCATACGCATCTGCAGTTTCGTTGATCATCACACGCAACTCGGGCGTTTCTCCGGGATACAGCCGGGTCAAAGGCTCGTCCGGTGCGCTGCCACATGCAGCAAGAGACAGCATTGCAACAAGGATCGGATATCGCATCGGGTTTCTCGTCTTACTCAGCGGATTTCGCCATCACTGCCCAACCACGCGTGATTCTCAACAGTTTTTTGGCCTTCATGCGCGGGTTTCGGCCTGTTCACGCGGGCTTGTCAGAAAACGGTGATCTGGTACGCTTTAGATGTCTGTTTCTGTGTTGCGTACTGGCCTAAAGGGCAGCGCCGCGGGTGGCACAAACGATCTAAGATCGGGGCTTTGGCCTGCAATACGAACTAACCGCCGTCGAACAGCAAAGCCCAACCAGGTAACATTTGCCATACAGGAGGGTGGATTCATGAAAGCCGACCTCAGCCGCGATAGTTTTCGCCGACAGCACCGATATACGCGGGTCCTGATGCAGCAGGGACGCGTGCTGCTGGATGCCGACTGGAATGAGCAGGCCGCGATCCTGTTCGAGATGACCCGAACGCTGGCGGCAGACCTGATCGGTCCGCACGGAGGGCCGGGTGACGGGTTCAAGATCACCGCGTCCGATGACCTGCCGTGTGATTTCGAGATCGGCCGGGGGCGCTATTATGTCGAGGGCATTGCATGTGAACTGACGCCGCTGTCGGATGACCCGGGGCAAGACGAACCTGTCCCGATCCGCTACACGACGCAATCCGATTTTCCGGTGGTCTCTGGCGATTGCGATGAACTGCGCCCGGGTGGACGCTATCTGGTTTACCTGGACGTTTGGGAAAGGCACATCAACCGGCTTCAGGATGACGCAATTCACGACCCTGCTTTGGGTGGGTCAGATACAGCCACACGCGCCAAAATCATCTGTCAGGTTAAGGCCGCGCCCATTCAAAAGGCGGATGAGATAGATCTGGGATGCGAGGAACTGCTGAACGTGCTGGTCCGCGATCCGATGAACCTGCCACGCCGGTTGCGGGCTCGGGCCAGAATCGAGGTGCCGGTGAAGGAAACCGGCTCGGACTCTTCAACTCGGCAGTATCGCGGCTCTGAGAACCGGCTCTATCGCATCGAAATCCATGATGCGGGAACTGCCGGGGCTGCCGCAGGGAAGGCCACATTTAAATGGTCGCGAGACAACGGTTCGGTGGCCTTCAAAATTCGCAGTTTGCAAGGGGCGACTGTTACGTTGGACAGCCTTGGAGCGGATGCCCAGCATGACCTGAAGGAAGGCGACTGGGTCGAAATTGTCGATAACGTCTCGGAACTGACCGCACGGCCACGCCCATTGAGGGCAATCACGTCGGTTGACCGTGCCAACACCCAGGTGACCTTGGATGTTCCAGAAGGAGAAGCTTTGCCCGATTCTCCCGAAGACGCGGACACGCATCCGATCTTGCGACGCTGGGATCAGGGATGTGGTGCAATCCCTGTGCAGGAAAAGACCTGGATCGAACTCGAAGACGGCATTCAGGTTTGGTTTGAAGACGAGGGCGATTACAAAACTGGCGATTATTGGCAAATCCCAGCGCGCGAGGCGATTGCGGATATCCTCTGGCCGCAGGAAAAGAGTCCCGGCGAGGCTCCTGTGCCAAAGGCGCAGCGTCCGCAGGGAATCCGCCACTATTTTGCCCCGCTCAGGCGCATATATCTGGATGAAGAAGGGCACGTGACCTGCGTTGGCGACGACTGTCGTCGGGTTTTCCCGACGCTCACGGAATAGGCTGTAGGGACGGAGCCAGTTCAAGGTTTCGGATCGTCTCGGGCGGTTCCCCGCGAGGTGCCGGACATAAGTTCAATCCGGGGGTCTCGACCATCGCAGGACCAGATTTGCGGCGATGGGCGCGCCAATGATCACCAGCACGATCCGCGTCAGATGGTGGGTGATGACGAAACCAAGATCTGCACCAGAAACGATCGCCAGCACAGTCATTTCGGCCTGTCCGCCGGGCGCAAAGGCCAGAAATGCCTCGATCGGTTGGCCAAACCCCAGTGTGGTAACAACGGCGGTGAAGGCCGCCGCCAAAACAGCCAGCACGACCACGTAAGCGCAGCCCGCCGCGACGACTTTGCGCAGCTCATTCCAGGTGACGCCAATGAATTTCACACCGATTGTGCAGCCGATGAAGAACTGGGCGGCCAGCACCGCCTCGCGCGGCGGGCGCGTATGGATGAAATCCCCAAGCGACAGCACGGCGGTCAGGATCATCGGCCCGAGGATAGATGCGCCGAAAAGGCCAATGCGCTCGCCGCCCTTCCAACCCACCCAAGCCGCCAAAACCATCAGCAACAGTTCGTGCACCGGCAATTCGCTTGCAGGCTGCCCGATGGGATTGGTCAGTTCGGCGTCATAAAACACCGTCAGGAACAGCGGGGCCAGTGTCACGATGATCAGCACGCGCGTGCCGTGGATCAGCGACAAGGTGCGCGGGTTGGCACCGGCCTCGGTTCCAAAGATGATCATGTCCTGCAATCCGCCCGGCATGGCCGCGTAGAAGGCGGTTGTGGTGTCGAACCCCCAAACCTTGCGAAAGAACGGCACGCCGACCAGCGCGATCAGGACGATGAAAAAAGGGACCAGCATGATCGATGCGGCCATCTTGGGCAATTCCGCAAACAGCGCAGGCGTGATAGACGCACCAACCGCGACCCCGAGTATTGTCCGGGCGGCGACCGAAACCTGCCCAAACCCTTCCATCGGCACATGGGCCAGTGCTGCGATCAGGCAGGCCGTCATGGGGCCGAACAGGAACGGCAACGGCAGGTCCAGCGCCCAGAAAATCAAGGTGCCAAACATCGCAAGGCCAAATGTCATTGACCTTTTCGTCAATCGCGAATGCTGGTTCTCAGGGGCAGGCAAGTAAGGGAATCCGGCGTAGTTGACGAAAATTGTATCCAAATGTATACATATGAACGCAACAAGGCAAGCCAACGCACGATGACCATCCAGGATGACCAGCTACAGCCCGGACCACAGGGCAACTCCGCATATCAACGCCTGCTGGACGAAATCCGTGCAGGATCTTTGGCCCCCGGTGAACGCCTGCGAGAGATTGAATTGTCCGAACGATTGGGTGTCAGTCGAACTCCGGTGCGCGAGGCGATCCGGCAGTTGGAAGCTGACGGCCTGGTCACCCATGTCCCACGGCAAGGCGCGACCATACGCAGCCTGAATTATGCTGAGGTCATGGAGCTTTATGAGATGCGCGCAGTGCTTGAGGGCACGGCTGCCCGATTGGCGGCGCGCGCGGCGTCAGACCTGGAACTGGAAGAGCTTGAGGCATTGAATGATCGCCTCGCCGATTCAGGCACCGGGCCAGACGCTGCGCGGATCAACCGAATTTTTCACGCCACGCTTCTTGACGCGGCGAAGAACCGGTTTCTGACGAAATCCATGTTGTCACTGCAAAAGGCGCTGCTGATCCTGGGGCCGTCGCAACTGCTGGACAGCACGCGGGCTGAGGCTGCGGTCGCAGAACACCGGCACGTTATGACCGCCCTAAAGTCCCGCGACGGTGCGACGGCCGAGGCAGAGATGCGGAGGCACATCCAAGCCGCACAACGGATGCGCATACGGTCGCTGCAGGAACGCGACAGAGCTAACGATCAATCCTGATTGGTACCCAACATTGTGACCCAAAAGCCAGCGTTCGACATTGTTGTTAATGCGGTAAAGACACCAATCAAAGGCGTCGCGTCAACTTATGCGTGTCATGCCATTGATATCCGCCTTCACGAACCCGTTCCGCGCAACCGTTCTGACCGACGGCGGAGGAACTCCAACGTCACAAGCAACGCGACGGATAGAACAACCAACAAAGTGGCAACGGCAAGGATCGTTGGGTTGATCTGTTCACGCAAACCCGAGAACATCTGGCGCGGGATTGTGCGCTGTTCGGGCCCGGCAAGAAACAGGACGAGCACAACTTCGTCAAACGAGGTCACGAAAGCAAACAAACCACCCGAGATTACGCCAGGCCGGATCAGCGGTATTACCACATCCCAGAACACCTTGATCGGCGAGGCCCCCAAGCTCAGCCCGGCGCTGAACAAGCTTCGGTCAAAACCGGTCAGGGTCGCCGTCACCGTGATTATCACGAAGGGAACGCCCAACGCGGCATGCGCGATGATCAGGCCCGGATAGGTGCCGACAAGACCAAAGGAGGTGTAGAAAAAGAACATGCCCGCCGCGATGATGATCAACGGAACAATCATCGGTGACAGCAATAGTGCTGTGATAATGCGCTTGAATGGCATCCAGGGCGAGGCCAGCCCCACCGCCGCAATTGTGCCGAGAACCGTGGCCAGAATCGCGGCGGCTATACCGATCACAAAGCTGTTCCAGATAGCCAGAGTCCATTTCTGGTCGTTCAGGATTTCACTGTACCAGCGCAGGGAATAGGCGTCTGGATCCAGCGCCAACATACCTTGGGTGAAAGTAAAGAACGGCTCGGCGTTGAAGGACAGCGGAATGATCACCAGGATCGGCAGAATGAGAAAGGCCAGAACGAGAAAGGCCATCCCCCGCAAGGCAAAGTGCCCTGCAATGTGCCATATATTGTAATATTCAGGAAAACCGCGCATTGATCCTATCCCAGCTTGATATTTCCGGCACCGACAAACCGGTCATAAAGCCAATAGAGACCGACGATCAGGAACAGCAACAGCGAACCCAATGCGGCTGCAAGTTCCCAGTTGTTGGATTGCTGCATGTGGAAAGCAATGATGTTTGAAATCATCTGCCCGTCAGTGCCGCCGACCAGGGCAGGGGTGATGTAGTAACCAACCGAAATGATGAAGACCAACAACGCGCCTGCGGACAGGCCGGGAAGGCTCATGGGCAAGTAAATCCGCAAGAAAGCCGGGATCGGGCGGCTGCCCATGGACATGGCCGCGCGCATGTAACTGGGGTCAATCCCGCGCATAACCGAATACAGGGGCAAGATCATGAACGGCAGTAGGATGTGGGTCATCGCGATAATAGTTGAGAACTGCGTATAAAGCATTTCGAGCGGATCGCGGGTTAAACCCAACGCAATCAGAGTGGAATTGACGACGCCATTGGTTTGCAGCAATGCAATCCAGGCCGTGGTTCGGACGAGAAGAGAAGTCCAAAAGGGCAATAGCACAAAGACCATCAAAAAGTTGGCACGCGCGGTCGAACTGTGCGCCATGTAGAAGGCCAAAGGATACCCTAGGATCAGCGTCAACAGCGTGATGATCAGCGCCATCCACAGCGTTTTACCGTAGAGTTTGAGATAGATTTTGGTGTCGCGTTGGCGGATCGAACCGTCTGGTGCAGCCTCAAGGTCAAGCGCGGTTAGATAATAGCTGGATGTGTAAGTGCGCCCTGCTTCTTTGAGGGCCTGCCAGACTTGCGGGTCTGCCCAGGCCTCATTGGCGTCCAGCAACAAATCCACACCAGATTGCTGTAGCTCGGCGTCTTCAACGCGACGCAGCTTGCGCGCAGTGGATTTGACAACACTGGAGGTGCCCGGCTTGAAGCGGTTGATCTCTTCAGCCAACCGCCCCGAGGTTCGGTCATTGGCCAGCCGTTTCAAATCGATGGCGAATTGTGTAAGCGCCTCATCAGAGGGACGATCCGCGCCATCCCATTCGCTGAGGGTTTCGAGAGAGGCAGGAATGAGTTCGGCCACCGTGGGATTATAGGCGCTGCGAAACAGCATCGAGGCGATTGGGGCCACAAAAGCAAAGGTGATAAACACCAGCAAAGGAACGACAAACAGAAACGCGCGCATCCGCCGGGTGCGCAGCTCTCGGGCCGCGTTGCGGGCATCTTCCGAGGCGAGTCCGCTTGTTTTTCCTGGGCTTTCAGCCGTTGTGTCGACCATGCCTACCTCCTGCGAGGCCCTGCGCACCGAAGCGCGCAGGGTTGATCATTGCAAGCTTACTGAAGCAGCCACTCGTTGAACTTCTCGCCCAACGACTCGCCATAGTCGGCCCAGAAGATGCCGTCAGCCTTCAGGCCCTTGTCCAGATGCGCAGTCGGAAGATCTTGCTTAACATCCTCTGGCAACAGGGCCTGTGCAGACTTGCGGGTTGGGCCGTAGGCCACGTCCTGCATGCCCGACAGCGGAACCGTCATGGTCGCCGATTTGATGAAATCCAGCGCAGTGTCCATCTTTTCAGTGCCTTCCATTACGGCCCAGACGTCCAGGTCATAGACATGGCTGTCCCACACCATCGAGAACGGCGCGCCTTCGTCCTTGATCGCGGCAAAGATGCGGCCGTTGGCCGATTGAACCATTTGCGCGCCACCGTCATTCAGCAGAACAGGTGCCTGCGACCAGCTATCGTACCAGACGATGTCGTCCTTGATCGTGCCCAGCTTGTCGAGCGCGCGTTGCTGGCCTTCGTCGGTCGCCAGAACCTGATAGACTTCACCCGCTGGCACACCATCGGCCAGAAGCGCCCATTCCATGTTTACCTGAGGACGTTTGCGAAGTCCGCGCTTGCCTGGGAAGGCCTCGGTGTCAAAGAAATCGGCGATGGTCTGTGGTCCGCCATCGGGATAGGCGTCGTTGGAATGGGCGAAGATGATTGACCAGACGATATTGCCGACGCCGCATTCGTGCAACGCTTCGGGGATGAAGTCGTCGGCGGCGGGTGTTCCGTCATCACCAGGCGGCAGCGTCGAATGGTCGATGGCCGCGACATACCCTTCAGAGCAGGCACGTTCCAGGTCGATCACTTCGATATCGACGACATCCCACTGGATGTTGCCGGATTCGCTTTGGGCCTTCATTTCAGCCACGCCGCCACCGTAGTCTTCGAACAGGATCTTCGTCCCGGTCGATTCGACGTAAGGATCAATCATGTGCTTTTTCTGCGCGGCACCATAGGCCCCGCCAAAGGATGTAACGGTCAAGTCTTGCGCGGCGACGCCCTGCGCCCCAAGCGCCAGAGCGCCAGCCGCCAAAAGTAGTTTGTGATGTTTCATTATGTCCTCCTTGTTAGCTCGGGAAAATCTTAAGGGGCCCGATTACCCCGTCTTATTCCGGCCTCTCGTCTCAATCTGGAAACGCGATACTGTCTGAGATGAGCCATTGCAGCCTGCCTGTATCGCCTTCATTGAATTCCGGTGCAGACAGGTCATTCAGGACCTTGATGACAATTTCAGACCCATCAGCGAGGCGAAAATAGTAGCGTATGAAGTCGCCGACATAGATCCGGGCGATGAATTTCGCGGTTATTTCATTGTCGTGGTCATGTGTCGTGGGATGGATGAACAGTTTTTCAGGGCGAATTGACACGACGCTCTTGTCACCGGCGGCCAAACCTTCCGCGGCTTTTGCAACAATCGTCCCACCCCCTGGGATAATAACAACGGCGCGTCCCGCTTCGATCCGGTCCACTTTGCCCTTGATAAAGTTGTTTTCACCGATGAACTCGGCAACAAAGGCGTTGGCTGGCCGCTCATAAAGCTCAGCCGGAGGGGCGCATTGCTGAACAATCCCGTCGTTGAAAACGGCGATCCGGTTCGACATGGAAAGCGCCTCGGTCTGGTCGTGCGTGACGTAGATTACCGTAAAACCCAATTGTTCATGGAGGCGGGTGATTTCGTATTGCATCTGTTCGCGCAACTTTTTGTCCAACGCGCCCAGTGGCTCATCCATTAGGATCAGCGTCGGCTCAAAGATCATTGCCCGCGCCAGCGCCACACGTTGGCGTTGCCCACCTGACAACTGGCCCGGGTATCTGTCACCAAAAGCGCCCAATTCGACAAGTTTCAGATATTCGGCAATCCGGTCCTTCTGGTCGCCCTTGCTCATGCCCCTAACGCTGAGCGGATAGCCAAGGTTCTCGGCCACGGTCATGTGGGGAAACAGGGCATAGTTCTGAAACACCATGCCGATATTTCGCTTGTAGGGGGCGGTGCGGTTGATGGATTTTCCGAGGATCGAGATTGTGCCCGACGTGACACTCTCAAACCCGGCCAGCATCATGAGAACGGTTGTTTTACCTGATCCGGACGGTCCAAGAAGCGTTATGAATTCGCCTTGTTCGACGGCGATGTTAAAGCCTTTGACGACCAGGTTCTTTTGATCGTAGCTCTTTTTAACATTGTCAAATTCTAAGAAGACACTGTCCTGGGTCTTCGACATTCAGTTCATCCCCGCGCACCGTGCTCATCCTTTTCCGCTCAACGCGTTCGGATGGTCATATCACCTTGAGATCACACTAAACTGTGATCGCCCAAAGCTGCAAGAGATTGCATGCGTCTATGCTTTCGCCAGCGCCAAGTCTTGCGCTGAACGCAAGGACTCTGTGGCTTGGAACAAGAGCTATCCGTCAGGTGGAAACCCCAAAATGTACCGCTTTGGACTACCGAGGATTTCGGTTCGAGCCGGTTATTTGGATACCAGCACCTTGCCCTTGCGAGGCTTGGGCATGCGGCCATTGGCCTGTTGCACGACGTGAGTGAGCTCATGCGCGATGAGCTTTTTGTTCTTCGCGTCTGTAGACTTGGCGAAGAAGATGTCGTTGCCGTTGGTAAATGCCTTGGCCTTTAGATCTTTGCAAATGTCTGCCGCGTTTCCACCAGTGTGGATGCGAACTTTGGACAGGTCTGCGCCCAATGCGTTTTCCAGCCCATCGCGCAGTTTTTTGTCGAGTTTTGTCGCCTTGGTGCCAGTCGCCTCGGCGCTGACGGGTTTCACCTTCGCCTTCTTGTTTTTAAGCGCGCCGACAATCTTGTTTGCTTCTTCCGCTTTCATCGTATCCCTTTACGCAAAGCTTGCGCTTACTTGGTTCAACGGCCCGCCACCGGTGGTTCGCAACGCGTTTGGCACATCGGCAATGGCCGCGCCTAGGTTGGCGCCTGTGCTGCACCTTGTTGAACCAACTTGGCCAAACTCTTGCGCGCATCCGGTGGAATTGCGGTGAAGCGCACAACAAAACAGTCATCATCCCCGATCTTGTCCAATACCTTGGCATAAAGGCTCATGCTAGGATCAGTGCCATCTGGCCAATCTATCTGCAGCTGCAGGTCGGTCAGTGGTTGCGGGGCGACATTGCTTTTGATGTGCGCTTCGGTGGTCGAAAGACGCGTGATCCGGCCTTCGATCGCGTCACCCACGATCTGTTTTTCCACGACCGACCGGAAGCTGAGACTGATCGGCGGGTCAAGGTCGGCCATTTCCACTGTTTGAGCAGACAGGCTGATCGCATGCGTGCCGCCAAGCCCGATCAGTTCGAACAGTTTTAGCGGCTTGCCCGCCCCTTTGGGTTCGACCGTCAGAAAGTCGCGTATGTCCAGCGGAGCCTTGACCGCGTTTCGGGTTTCCTCGGCGATCAGGATCTGTCCGCCGACCGTGAAACCTTCGATCCGGGCTGCCAGGTTGGTGGTACTGCCAACAACGCTGTATTTCGCGCGCTTGTCCGAGCCGACGTTGCCGACGACAACTTCGCCGGTGTTCACACCGATGCCCATTTCGATTTCTGGCAGGCCGTGGCTTGTATTCCAGTCGTTGACCCGCGCCATTCGTTGCTGCATTTCAAGCGCGCAGGCGAGGGCGCGTTCAGCGTCGTCGGGTCGTTGCAAGGGTGCGCCAAAGACTACCAGGATCGCGTCGCCTACAAAGGCATCAATGGTCCCGTTGTACTTTTGGATGACCGTCGTCATTTCGCTGAGATAGTTGTTCAGCATCGTCACGATATTCTCGGGCGGCAGCGTGTCCGACAGAGTCGAGAACCCGCGCAGATCCGACATCATCACCGTCACGGTTGTTTTCCTGCCACTGAAATCAAGACCATCGGCGGATTTCAACAACTGGTCGACAACTTCACTGGCCAGATAGCGGCCGAATGTCTGTTCAATGAAACTGGCGTGCATTTCCAGCTGCTCGGTCCGTTCGCGCACCTTGTCTTCTAGGTTCTCAACCAGTTCGGCATTGCGGATGGATACAGCGATTTGCCCCGACAGCAGCGACAGCAGCCGCGCGCGTTCCGGCTTGAAGGCCGAGCTGACCAGATTGTTTTCAAGATATACAAGACCGATCAACTCACCCTGATGCAGGATGGGCTGGCACAGCACCGACCGGGTGCCGTTGTCCTGAACATAGCGATCCACCATGAACCGCTCGTCGATCTGTGCGTCGTCGACAACGACAACCTCATGCGTGCGCGCCGTATAGTTGATGACGCTTGCGGGAAGGATTTTTGCCCCGTCGCCGGAATTCAAGGGCACCGGCATCTGCGCTGCGGATTCATCCGAGATTACACTGGCTTCGGTTTCGATCGTGATCTCGTCACCGCGTGTCAGAAGAAGTACGCCCCGCTGCGCTCCGGCGTTCTCGATCAGGATGCCCAGCAACCGGTCAAGAAGCTGCCCCAGCACAACCTCGGCCGATATGGTCTGCGCGGCCTTGAGCAACGTATTAAGGTCCAGATCACCCTTCAGATATTGGTTCGTCGTAGTACCGGTTGTACCTTGCGTGCTTTCACTCAACGTCTGAATGGTGGTGCGACCCTCGCGGTGTTCGGTCAAAAGCTGCGGGAATTCCAACTCCATTTCTTCGACTTTGCGCTGAGCGCCCCATAGCTGATAGGCATATCGTGCATCGCGCAGGTACATCGTCCCGATCCGCGCGTTGGGGCGGCGCTGCATGACGTAGCGTGCGGCAAGCTCACAGGCGATGGCTTCGTCCTGCACGAAACGACCTTTTTGGGCGGCCACGATTGCCGCATCAAACAGATCGAGCACTTCGGCGTCCTTGCCGTCCAAACGTGCGATCGCCGCAGCAACGATCAACTGTTTGGCGCGGAAGTTGTCGGGCCCGGAGTCGGCCCACTGGCTCAGTTTTTGATGGTTGGCCTCAAGCTGAGTGCGCAATTCTGCGTCCGGGTTGCCCTCGGACAGCAGCGCAGCGATCGAAAGCGACTGATACAGAATGTGATCGGCCAAGTTGGGGTGGTTAACGATGAAGCTCAGCATCGGCTCGACCAGCCGGGTCTCGGTCAGCGCCTCGTGCGGGCGACCAAAGACATAAAGAGCCTGCGCTTTGAGGATGCGATAGAAGCAAATCGCCATCGACATCTTGTTTTCTTCACAAGCCGCCAGGAACGTGGCCTCATCCAGCGACTCGGTCGAGAAATCGGTGCTGGAATGCGACCGTCCGGCCAGGGTCGACAGCACCAGTTGATGCGCATGGATGCCTGCAACCGCGCCGTGGTTTTGGGCTTTCAGCAAAGCGTCAAGCTGATCGGGCATTGCGTCCAGAACTTCGTCAATGGGTTTGCCGGCAAAGCTGTCAACGACGACCCGGTACATGACCAGATATCCGGCCCACAGAATATCGCCTGAATTCATGCCCTCGCGATAGCCGCGTTCGATCACCGGAATGGCGTTGCGGATATGGTGGACCCAGGGAATAAGCTCGACACCGGTTACCAGACAGACCGTCGCCGTCGGCGCCTTGGCGCCAAACTTGTCGCACAGACGCAGCGACAGTTCACCAAAGGCCAGACCCTCGCGGAACTTGCCCATGAAGGCTCCAAGGATCAGGCCGAAATTGGCAAAGAACAGCGCGGATTCCGGCGCATTGCCGTGCTTCAGGGACAATTGCACCGACGTTCCCACGATCAGCGGGAACAGCTGCTGGTTGTTGAGGAACGCAGCGATTGTCAGGTGACGCAGACTGCGCTGGGCCAGCGCGATTTCAGGGCTGTCCACATCCGGATTGTCGAACAGGTCTGCCGGATTTCCCTCACCCAGCATGCCAGCAGCCATTCCAATGGCGTTCTGGCCTGCTTCCTCAAGGTTTTCCAAGCTCATCTGCACGCCAACAAGCCCCAGCGCCTTGATGCCTGCGTCGATCGCCTGATCGAATTCCATCAGCAGCGTGTGCTGGGCAATCCGGGTAAAGTAGATCTCGGCCTTTTCCAGATCGGTACGCGCGTGGTCCAGCGTGGTCGAGACGATTTCGGTGCACCGTTCGAAATTGCCGGTCAGATATTCAAGCGCGGCTGACTGGCGATGTGCCTCGAACATCAGGTCATAGTTTTCGTTCCATCCGTCTGGCCCCAGCAACTCCAACGCCACATTCACAAACGACAGCGCGGCGCTGTATGCCGCCGAGTCATAGGCTTTGCGCGCAGCGGTTAGATCAAGCTGCGCAAGGTCGATCTGCTCGGCCCGGTCGCTGATCCCTTCGCGCCCGATATTGAGTTGATCGACAACCTCGAAAATCCGCTCGTTCAACTCGTCAGACGAAAGGCGTGACCGAAGTTGGCGGCCAATCGCCAGATGTACACCGTTCTGGTCCTCGATATCGATCAGACTATAGGCTGCCTGTTGCACCCGGTCGTGCTGGAACGCGAAATCGCGAACGACCAATGGGGAAAGGGCGTTGTCATCCTCGGTCACAATCAGATCGGACAGGGGCCGTATCAGATCGTCCTGAATGGCAGGCAGAAGACACTCGAATGCGACCTGCGGTTCGATCTTTTGGATCAGCGCAAGCGTGTCGATGTCGAACCGGTTGCCGATACAAGCCGCAAGCTGAAGCGCTGACTGGGTGTCAGGCTCGAGTCGACGCAGACCTTCCAGCAACAGATCGACGACATTGTCTGTAATCTTGGCCGCGCGGATGGCCTGAATGTCCCATGTCCAGCGCAGCGCATTATCGGGGCCGCTGGTAGTTTGGGAAATCAATCCTTCGTGGTGCAGATCCATCAGGAACTGTCGGGCAAAGAACGGATTGCCTTGGGTCTTTTGCACCACTAGCTGCGCAAGTTCGAACAATTGCGAGGCGTCGGATTGCAGCGTGTCGGCAATCAGGTTCGCGATATCGGACATGCCAAGCGGTGCTAGCGCCAGGCTCGACACGCGCCCCCCGGCTTCGCGCACCGATTCCAGGGCGCGCGTCATCGGGTGCATCGCGTCCACTTCGTTGCTGCGATAGGCCCCAATCAGCAGCAGCCGTCCGATCTGTTCGTCGGTCAGGACAACCTTCAGCAGCCCAAGCGTCGCGCTGTCGGCCCATTGCAAGTCATCCAGAAACAGAACCAACACCCGGTCATGGGCACACAAGGCGCGCAGGAACCTGCGGACGGTCTGGTTGAAGCGGTTTGTTGACTCGGCTGGATCAAGTTCGGGCGCGGTCTGCTGTGGGCCGATGATCAACTCAAGCTCAGGCAGAACGTCCAGGATGACCGAGGCGTTCGGGGCCAGCGCCTGGTTGAGTTCCTCGCGCCAGCGGGCCAACCGGGTTTCGCTTTCCGTCAGCAATTGCCGCACCAGATCCTGCAGAGCGACGGTCAGGCCGAAATAGGGGTCGTTCTTCTTGAACTGGTCGAACTTGCCCTTGATGAAATAGCCGCGCGCACGTGTGATCGGTTTCTGAACCTCGTTGACCAGCGCGGTTTTGCCCACCCCGGAATAGCCAGAAACCAGCATCATCTCAGCCGGGCCCTGTCGCACTCGTTCAAACGCCTCGAGCAGTGTCCGCAACTCGCGCTCGCGCCCGTAAAGCCGTTCGGGGACGTTGAACCGTTCGGTCCTGTCCAGGCGCCCGGGTTCGAACCGGTCCAGACCTGCGCCCATGCGTACGGTTTCGAGGTCGGCGACGATGCCGGCGGCGCTTTGATAGCGGTCCTCGGCCTTTTTGGCCATCATGCGTCCGACGATCTTGGACAGGGCCAGCGGTATGTCAGGGTTGCGCCGATGGGCTGGCATCGGTTCGCGCGCGACGTGACAATGCACGAGCTCCAGCTTGTCCTCGGCGTCGAATGGCGGAACGCCCGTCAACATTTCGTAGAAGGTCGCGCCCATCGAATAGAAGTCGGTGCGGTGGTCCAGCGTTCGGTTCATGCGCCCTGTCTGTTCGGGCGAAATATAGGGCAGGGTGCCTTCCAGAACCTCGGGGCTTTTCAGTACCGGGCGTTCGGTCGAGAACCGAGTCGCGATGCCGAAATCGATCAGCTTGACCTCGCCCGTGCCGGGATTGATCAGAACGTTCTGGGGCGAGATGTCCTTGTGGATGACATGCGCCTTGTGGATGCCGTCGACCGCGCGGGCCATTTGCAGGGCGGTGTCCAGAAACTCTTCGGGCGACATCGCACGGGATGCCAGAAGATCCGCGATAGAGATCCCGTCGAAATCTTCCAGAACCATCATCAGCGACTTGTCGTGACGGCGCAATTCCAGTGCGTGGATCACACCAGACAAGTCCAGACCGCTGGTGATATCGAATTCACTGCGATAGCGGGCCAGTTTTTTGGCGCTTGGGAAGTCGCTTTTGAGGATCTTGATTACGACGCGCGCGCCGTCAGATTCACGCGTGGCGCGGAACAGGAACGAATTGCTGCTTTCGTAAAGCCGTTCTGACAGTCGAAACCCGGGGACGAAGGACATGTTTATGTTAGCCATGGGTGGTGTCACCTGCAGACCGATTGTTTGCGCCATAGTAGCCGATCCCGTGGCCAACCTGAGCGAAATTCAATTCGGAAAAGTTGCCGAACGGGATGTATTTGGTCAACATCGGCAAAACGTCATTCTCCCATTTTTGCGGGTCCGTGCAGGCCCCGATCCGGGCACCGGGCAGATCACGCCCAACATCCAGAAAGTCCTTCATCGCCCTCATGTGGCGGGCTAGGTACGTGTGTTCTTCGGCGCGATCCAGGCAATTGGCGGCCTGCGTCCAGAAAGGCGAGTCCCACTGCGACCCGCAGGCATAATGCCATGCGATGAACAACGAATTCCGCAGGACATAAGATCGCATCGTCTGATTGGCATGATCTATGGCCGGGCTGTCCGGCGGGCTCTGGGTCCCGTGTTCCGTTATCCAGCGTTGTGCCGCGCGGACTTGCATGATCGTGGCACCGATGGCTGTTGCTTCGAGCGGTTCAACAAACGAGGCGGCGTTGCCAATGGTGAAGATACGACCGTCAAACCAGTTCTTGCGCATGAAGTTCGGAAAGCTCACCCGCACGCGGATTTCGGTCGGTTCCGCGTTCTCGCTTGTAAGAAACTCGTCAAAGTCCTTGAGGACTTCTTCATCGCTGCTGATCAATGGGTTGAAGACGTAGCCACAGGATGTCCAGTCGCGCAGAGGTATCTGAAACGCCCAGCCATGCGGCCGGGCAATCGACCGAGACATGCGGGTATCGGCGCTGGGCGGCAGGCGGCGCACCATCGCGCGTCCGGTTGGTATCCAGTCCATATGTATGATATCGGGATCGTCCGGCGCATCGGCCCAAGCCCCCTTTGGGAAGCCGCGCGCGTCCAATACGTAATCGCAATCCAGCTGACTACCGTCTTCGAACCCGATCTGAACGCCATCTGATCCAGCGTCGAGCGATACGATCTTTGCATCCAGCCGCGTGGCGCGGACATGGTCGCTGATCAATCCGGTAACGCGACCGGCGTCAAAGTGATAGCCATAAAGGCGCGGCGGCTGGAACCGGTTGACGAAATTGGCGTTCTCGGCGCCCCATCCTTCGTAGACCGATCCCATCTTGACCGTTGCGCCGCAGCGCTCGCCGATCTCGTCCGGGCCAACACCCGAGACTTCGTTCAGCCACAGCGGAAACCGAGGAGTGGTCCCTTCGCCGACGCCAATCGTCGGAATGCGCGAGTCGTAGATGTGCCACAATGCGGCATCGGGAAAGTAGCGCGTCACATGCGCGGCGGCGATGAAGCCTGCGGTGCCGCCCCCCAAAACGGCTATTTTCATGCGACGGCCTCCTGTGTCAGCGTTTCCGGTTCGCGCAACATATGCAGAATGTCCAGCAACTCGCGCGCCAGGGATGGGTCAAACGGGGCAGCCTGCACAAGACTGTCTATCCGTTTGGCCAACCCGGGCGGTGACGTTGGGCCGTTCCAGTCGCCGGTGGCAATGCGCCACGGCCAGATGTTATGCCGTGCAAGCCGGGATTGAAACCGGTTCTTCGCTTCAACCGACGGGTTTTCATCAAGATAATGCCCCAGCAGTTGAATCCCGCGGGCTGCTGCCGTCATGCCCAGACCCGCATATGGGTCCAACGCGCAAACGCTGTCTCCGACTGCAAACAGGTTTCTCGGCCATGAGGGAAAGTCCTCGTAATGACGCCGCCGGTTGGCGATCCGGCCATAAACATGAACGGGACTCGCCGGTAATGCGTGCCTCAGGGCATTATACAGCTCAGAGTCGGCCAAGTTGGCCAACAGCGCCATGAATTTATCGGTTTCGTTAGGAAGCTCCGCGCTTTCAGGTGTCTGCAAGACGACCCCCCAGAGGTCGTTCTCAGCCCGCATCATCATACCCGCATAGCCGTTCGACACGTGTGAGGGTGCGATGGCAAGCCCATTCCATCCTGGCGTCTGATCGGGCGCAAATCGCACCCAGCACGAGGCATATTGACGACCCGTTGCGACCTCGGTTCTTTCGATTGCGGGCGTATCGCCAAAATGCTGCGCCAGCCAGCGCGGAAGGCGCGAGGCCGCGCCGCTGGCATCCACGACGATGTCGGGCGTTTCCAGAACCAGTGCGCGACCGCCTTCCTCCTTGACCTGAACCCCTTGAACCCGTGTGCCGTCCGGCGTCAGAACCAATCCGGTCACCCAAGCGCCTGTGCGCACCTCGACCGATCCGGCATCCGGCAAAAGGTCGAGCAGTGCGGCCTCGATCAGACATCGTGACGCGCCGTAGAGGGTGATTCCGGTCTGGACGCGCGGCAGCCAACCCGAGGTTACGCGAAGGGCAACATCGGTCCCGGCATCATAGGCAATCGCACCGCGGTCCAGCAGCGCATTGCGCCATCCAGGTGCCAAAGCATCAAACGCGTTTGCACCCGCCCCCATAAGCATATGCAGGCAATGGCTTTGAGGTACCGAGGGTCGGGTGGAAGGGGCATCATGCGACAATTCAGCGAATTCCGACCGCTCCAGCACGGTAACCCGGGCAAACCGTTCCTTCAACATCAGGGCCGACAGCAACCCGGCGACCCCACCTCCGATAACAAGCGCATGTGCGTTTGTCCGTTGCGGATCAGCTTGTGGTGGATCGGCTGGCCGGGTCATCGGTTTCAGAACGCGTTTTTTGGCACGTCGTAGGAAATCCGCTCGAAGGTCTGCGACACGACATAGCGAAACCCGTCGGTCCGGCCATCTGCGTCGCGCGGCACAAATGGTCCGATGATGCGGCGTTGGTTCGGGTTGAGGAAATACTGGTTGTTGTAATAGTCGCCATTCGGAAAATTGAGGTGGAACAGATAGATACTGGGTGAGCTTTCGACGCCATGCACTTTGATATCTCCGGTGGTGGACTCACACGCCTTGCCGTCAACCTTGAGGTCGAATTCACGCAGAACGAACAGATCCTTCAAGGTCTCGCCATGCTCATGTTCCGCGACAAGCTCATCAAAATTGCCCAGATCCTCTTGCCGGTAGTGCATGATCTTGCCGGGTTCCTTCCAGTCTATCGTCAGGATGCTGGGACCGGTGTACAAATAGTTGCCCTTGTGGTCGTACATGATGGAATGACCTGTCCACATGCCGATCATGATGTCGAAAGGAATGGCGTAATCGAATGTTGTTGCAGAGGTCGTCATGCGATGGGTCCTTTGTGATTTGCGTTAAAATTGGATGATACGAGGGTTCAGGTTGGCCTCGGGCGTTGGGCTCGGCAACCAGCCCTGACTGACCGGCACGTCAAAAAGCCGCCCGGGTCCAAACCGCGCCCAGAAATGCCTCAGTCCAGGGGCGACGACACGCACGACAGGGAAATCAATGTCGGGGCGGGTCTGATCCAGAACCAACACATCGATCCCGTGGGCCTTCAGCAGCGTCAGACAGGTTTCGATATCGGTCAGAATATCGGCCCCGGCCAGCGAGTCCCAAGCGTCCAGACGCGCGGTTTCTGGGTCAGGAACAAGATATGCCGTATCCTCAAATCGGGTGGTGCGCCACCATTCAACGGCGTCCGCGCCGCCCAGATAGGTTGTCTGATCCGATGTTCCGCCGGCTTTCGGAACAGCTTCGAGCGATTGATTGACCTCGGTCAATGCGCGCAACAAGGCAACCTGAGGGTCGAGATGGCACCCAAAGCCATATATGATGTCCTGTTCCGCCTTGTCAGTTCTGCCCGAGATCGCGGCGAAGGTCGGAATACCGATGTCGCTGGTCACGTCGATGACGTCGAGCGTCCGGTTCATCCGGCGGTATTGCGCGGCAAGCCGGGTCGCATAGGCATCGCCCAGACATTTGAAATCAACACCGCGCCGGATCAGGCGGTTGTACCACCAGATCGCAACTGCGTCGCGTTCGACCAGTTCCAGCAAGCCTTGCAGGATCGCCTCTTCCATCGTCGCACCCGCAGCGCAGCCATTGGAATCCGCGCGACCGAAGAGGGGGCCGGGACCCTGATACCCGAAATAGCACATTGAAGCTGGCAGATAACGACAGTCCCCGGTGTTGATCGACCAAAGCGGTGTCCATTCGACCTCGACCATCGGATCAAAGGGTTCCGGCACCCAGTGGGCCTTGTGATCTTTGCGATTATGCGCGTCGCGCTCGGAGAATTGACGCGCGCTGTACCCCATGCAGTCATTCGGCGCGATGGCGGATTCGCCAAGGTCGGTGAACCGGGCCAGCCGGCGTGTCTCGGTCCCGTCGAAAACACCGCAATACCGTTCCAGCGACTCGGCCACCGCGCTGAGGCGCGCCTGTTCGGGGGTGCGGCCCTTGCCACCGGATCGCCGCCGCAAGCCTTCACGTAGGAAAAAGCGGTTGTCGTGCATGTCGGAAAAGTTGTGATCGGCAGAGAAGGTAGGGGTGATCCAATCCTCGCCTTCGACCCTTCCGCTGCGGCTGCCGGGGGTGACGGTGCCAATGATCCCGGTGATTGGGCTGACGTGGCGATCCAGCCTTTGCAATATGTCTTTGGCATCGCTGGTGCGATGACCGCCGTCGGTACCGGCCAGCTTTGGTTGGGATCTCAGTATAGGCTTCGAGCTGCTGGCCCGGCCACTGGCATCTCCGCAGACCGGGCATTGGGGTCTGCGGGTCAGGACGTGGCTTTGCCGATCCATGGTCAGACGATCCGTGCTGATCACCCGGTCCGCGAGAATAGATGCGCCGCCCGTGCCGATCCAACGTGTCACTTCGGTCGCAAGCTCTGCAAGAGCGGAAATTGTTGACGCGCCTGTACCTGAAGGCGGGGCGATGGACTGAGCGTGTTGACCAAGATGCACCTCGACCCGCTTGTGCCATTGCAGACGATGGGCAAGACAGTCCCAGCAGGCAGTTTCAACCGGTACAAAGGCGGGTCCCAACCAACTTTGCAGCCCGTCGGGTTTTGCCAAGACCCAGGGTTTCGCTTCTGCGATGGCTTTTTGGTTCCACGATGCCAACTCAGCATCAAGGTAGCTGTCTGCGATGACGATCGTCACTGCACCGCTTGTGGCCACGTTCAGCCCGTTGCGTTCTAACAGCACGTGCATTTCTTGGGCAGAGGTCTGGCCAAGGCTGATCACGTCGACTGGCGTGGTCGCAATGCGCTGGGCTGCCTGCGCCGGGCTGGTCCCGGCCAGTTCCCAAAATGCCTGTTGATCGCGCGGCATGGCCGAGGTTTCGTGGGCCAGAAAGCCATGCCGTTTGAGCAGATCGAGGGCGGCAAAAACATCCGCGCTGGCATGATGCCGGCACAAGGTGTCAAAAATGTCCTCGATCTGATGCGTTCCATCCAGCAAAGGGGCCAGATCGCAATAAATCCTGCCGGTCAGGCATACATGCCCCCGTTCGCTGAACAGGAACAAACCTTCGTCCGGATCGACGACAGGCTCGATGCTGGATTTGAAACGCGGTGCCGCAATGGCACTGTCATACATGGGCGCCAGCGCCCCTAGCAGCAGGCGGGCGGGGCGACAGCGTCATCATGCGTGTGAAGGTCGTCATCCGAGACATCGCTGGGCTTGTCGCCAACATTGACGATCTTCGTGAACGTCTTGCCGATCTCGTCACCATACGCCTTGACTGCGGACGTCGGGTCCTGTTCGAGCAAGGTCCGGTACTCGGGGTCTTTCCACGCTTTGGCGTGCATCTTGCCCCAGTCTTCATTGGTTGGTGCGCTCATCGAAAATCACTCCCTCTTGTGTATGTTGTTGCCGTCTGCATGTGGCTTCTTCGCGCCGCAAAGTCTGCGATCTACCGGCCACGCGCATTGCGTTAACCTTTTCATAGCCCCAAGCTTCAATCAAGCGGCATGTTGACCTTCGGGTCATGCGTGGCGACACAAAATCGTTTTGTTCACCATACTTGTCTTTGATTGGTTACGCCCGGCGGCTCAATTCAAAGGTCTCAGACGTCTCTGGAACCCGTGTCAGCATCCATCGGTGTGAAAGTGTCGCGATGATCGTGGCCATCTGCAACTGCGATTGCGCGGCGGCGATGCACACTCTTGGTCCGGCCCCGAAGGGCATGTAGGCTTTTGACGACTCCGGCGGCAGACGGCCTGCGGCAAAGCGGTCCGGCAGGAATGTTTCCGGTCGCGAAAAGTAACGAGAATCCCGATGCAGAAGTCCCGGACTTACCCAGATGCCCAGCCCTTTGGAAAACATATACCCGAAAAGTTGGAAGCCTTGCGCCACCTCTCGGTACAGGATCGGGGCCGGTGGCGACAAGCGCATGGACTCGCGCAGAAACGCCAACGTTTGGCTTTCTCCAAGCGTCTGGACGTCCGGCTCTGCGAATGCGCTGAGTGTTGCGGCGTCTTCAGCGACAAGGCGATCCAGATTGTGGCGGTCGACATCGCGCCAAAAGGCCGTAAGGGCAAAGGGGACCGTCAGGTGTCCCGCAAAGAGCATCTGAATGACCTCGCCAACAATCTCCTCTCGCGTCAGCGACATCGGATCTGTCAAATGAGCCTGAACCAATGCCGACAGGACGTCACCACGATCAGAGAAATTGCGGAACCGTGTGTCGATGATGGCCTGAACGGATTCCATCACTTTGGGCGCACGGGGGCGTGTCATTTGCAGCGCGCCGCCGGGAGTTGCTTCGGCTGGGGTGGTGAAATTTTCGCCGTAGCCCTCGGAAAAGGGCACCAGTCTGCTGCGTCCGCGACCGTCCGAAAAGCCATCGAGATCGGCATCAAGCACGGTGCGCAACGCTATTCGCGTTGTCAGCACCCTCATCTCGTGGCGCAGATCGATGACGGTGCGATCGGCCCAATCCTCTGCCATGGCGCGCGCAAGCTCGGCAGCGATGTGCAGCCGTGGCTGCCGCATCGCCGCCCGGAAAAGCGGCAGCAACTGATGCCGACGCGCGCGCCAGATCGTGGGATCATTCAGCGTGGTCAGCCCATCGCCCCAATACCCACGATTCGAGGCGCGCAGGAAGCCGGGCTTGCACAAATGTGCCTCATGAAAGCGAAAAAGGTCGCGCACAAGGGCTGCATCGTTGATCAGAATTACGGGCCCGGACCCCAGATCAAAGCTGGCCACATCACCGAAACTGCGCCAGAGTTGACCCAGAAAACCCAACGGATCCCGTTTGAAGAACCCGGCGTTGAGCCGTGCGTTCTGCGCTCCGGTCGGTCCGGGTGGCAAATCTGTCTGTATAACCGTCATCCGACCACCTTGCGCGGAGCGAATTAATGGTTCAACCCGATCTCTGGTCCTATCGTCTGGCACCGGATGTTTCTTGCGAAGTGGTCGATGATCAGGTGCACTTGCGCAGCCCCGCTGGCGGCTTGCGGTTTCCCGGCACAGAACACGCAGAGCTGGCCAAAATTCTGTCGCAGGACACCGTGGCCGAGGTTGTGATGGCCTCAAACCCCCGGACCCGAGACGTTTATGCAGCGTTTCTTTTTCGACTGGATCAGCGCGGATTTCTAAGCCGGTCTTTGATCGTCGGCGAAAAAATTGTTGCGACCTGCAATCCGCGACGCGCTCCGGCTGGTGGTCTGCCAGAAGGTTTGTCGGCACGGACCCTCAAGCTGTCATCCCAAACGCTGTTGCAGCCCTTCGGCGCTGGCTTTCGCGTGCAGCGTCCGGGCGGGTGGGCTGAGATCGAGCTTACTGATGCGCGTTTGGGGGAACTGCTGTTCGATCTGGTGATCGGAATCGAGGCGGATCGGATCAACGCAGAACATTATGACCTGAACCCGCAGGTTCTGGATGCGTTGTTGCGCCTGTTTGATTGGTGCGAGTTGCTGGAAACCTCTGATGCAAACCGGGTGCCGGTGCATGAGGCGCTGTTTCACAGCCGCACCCGCATGGGATTCTCTCAGGCGCCGGTTGGCAAGACCGGTTTCGCGGCACCAACAAGCAAAGCGTCGCCCGAACCGCAAATTCTTCTGGAAAAGCCAGATCTGGCAGATCTCATCGCTCAGGACCCGCCTTATGCGCTTGTCGCGCATCGCCGCAAAAGCCGACGGTCACAGGCGCACGATCCGATATCTTGCGAGCAACTCGGAGCGTTGCTGTTCAGGTGTTTTTACGAGGAAAATGGCCGCCGTCCATATCCCAGTGGGGGCGGACTGCATCCGCTGACTGCGTATCTTGTCGTGAACCGCTGTGACGGTTTGGAATCCGGACTTTACCGCTATGACGCTCGACATCACGGCCTGAGCTTGTTGACGAACAAGGATCGCTCTCTTGACGCGCTTCTGGCGGATGCCGCCGCTGCGGCCGATTGCAAATCGCTTTCGCAAGTCCTTTTGCTGCTGTCAGCGGATATGCCAAAAATGCGCGCAAGCTACGGGGATTTGGCCTATTCGCTGGTGCTGAAAGAGGTCGGGGCCGTATTCCAAACTGTCCAATTGTCGGGCGCGGCGATGAACCTCGCGATTTGCCCGCTGGGAACCGGGAACGCTCTCAGATTTGCGCAGCTGACCGGCCTGGACAGCGTCGACCGCCCATCTGTCGGGGAAATGATGATCGGATCAGCTGAACGATCATGAGAGGTGCCCGGCACCTGCCAACCCGCAAAGAGACATGAGCCTAGATTTTTGGCCGGTTTTCCGGCAAGATACCTGACGCGGGGAGGCAATTTGGCTTTCGCGCACCTGAACGGATCGGGCGGGGTTTGCGCCCAATTGCATCGACACACTGTATTTCAGGTCGACGCATTCACAGCCAAGGTCCGGGGCAGGGGGGTAGCAAGTAGGTTGTTATGTAGGGCGAGCGTTGGGGGAAATGGAAGGCACCATGGCGCAACCGGAGGTTTCCTCGGGGGCGAATTTCGGATCAGAGCAATCCGGTTCGATATTTTGGAGCGAAGCGCACAAGCTTGCGTTTGAACGGCTGACGTTTGCTGTCACCAGCGGCGCGCCGATGACCGTGTTTGTGGGTCGCGAAGGTACCGGGCGAACGCGTCTGGTGCGCGAATTGATTGCGACCAACACGTCGGACTGTGTCATACGGTTGATGAACAACCCTGATGGGGCTGCCGGAGAGGTGTTCTCGGATGTGCTCTCGGCCTTCAATCCCAAGCGCGGCTATTCCGAGGATGTCGAACATGATCGCAATGAACTGTTCAGCGTGTTGCAGTCACTGCACGCGGCCGAACGGTTTCCGGTGTTGGTCGTGGACGATGCTGATCAGATGTCAAACCTTTATCTGGGCGGACTATGCGAATTTTGCGCCCAAAGTGTCGACGGGCGCCCCCTGTTGAAGCTGCTTCTGGTCGGACGTCCGGGAACGACCGATATCCTGTCCGGCGTCAGGCCCGACCTAACCGGCCCGGCCTTCACCCTGGACTGTCTGAGCAAAGATGACGTCGCGAGCTTTATGCGCGCGCGGCTTGACGAGATTGGCCTGACAGACCGGGCGCTTAGCAAAAACGCCATATCCGAAGCCTTTGCCCTGACCAGCGGCATCCCTGCGCGGCTCAACCTTCTGTGCGAGGGTCTAAGGCAAAACGCGACCCTCACGCGGTTCGCGACCAAAGTTGATACGCGGGAGATCGACAAGGCGCAGATGCGCAAGATCGGCGCGCTCGTCAGAATCCACGAGCTTGGCCAACAGGCCCACGATCAGGGGCGCTTGGACGATCAGTCTTTCTCTGCGGACGACGTTGTCCACGCGCGGGACGGTGCTGGTGCCGGGGACAGTTCGGTTCAGGATGCCCATTCCGACGAGACTGTGGAGGCAGGGCAGGGGCTTGCGGGAAAAACGTGGATTGTCGCCGGAGCGTTTGTTGTCCTGGGTGCAGGCGGTCTGATGCTATTGCCGGGCTCGCAGGCATTCTTTGCAGACCGTCTGGCTGCCTTGCAAGGGCAAACCCCCGCTCCGCAAGACGTTGCGATGGAAGCGTCAGAAAGTTCGGCCCCGGCACCTGTTCCCGAGCCCGTCCCTGAACCGGACCTGCTTGCCGAAACTAACGCGCGCTTGACTCGAATCGCGGACAGTCTGGCGGGGACCGAACCAACCGCAACCGGTCAGTACCTAGCCGCGCTGGATCTGGCCGAAGCGGCACCGGACGCGGCAGTCGTCGCGTATGCGAGGGCGGCGCTGGCCGGCCATGCGCGGTCCGCCTATTACCTCGGACAGATTTATGAAACGGGCGAAGGCGTTCCGGTGGACCTTACCCTGGCGCGGGCCTGGTACAGATTGGCAAGTTCACAGATCGACGGAGCGTCGGCTCGGTTGGACGAGATACAGCCCGCAAGCACCGATGGTGCACCGGGCGCGCCGGTGCCGCTATACGCGAATAGAACCCCGGATGGTGAGTTGGACCTGATCTGGACCAGCGCACAAGGCCAGGACCCGTCCGCGTACCGTATCGAGCTTTCGCCCCTTTCGGGCGATCCGGTGCATCACATCCCGGAAATGACGATCTCGGCCATTCGCGCGGTCGCACCTGATGCGGTAGGGCAGTGGCGTGTGATTGCGCTGACGGCAGAAGGGCAAGACGCAGCGGCCTCGCCCTGGGTTGCGATCGGCCCGTGACGGCGGCGCCACGGGCCGCATTGATCAGCAGCCGATTACGGCGCAGATTCTGTTGCGGTAGGCTGCGTTTGCCTCGCTTTCGATGCTTGACTGTTCCGGGGCCGCGATCGGCCCGCAGCTTAGTTCATAGCCCTCGCCAAGCCCAAGGTTCACGCATTCCGAAATATTCCAACCCGGCGGGATGTCGTTTAGATCCACGTCGTTCCATTTCGGATGACCAGACTGCTTGAGGGTCTGAAACTCTTTGGCGATCAGATGCGCCACGTCAGATACCGCCTTACAGCTTTCGCGGTGGTATGCATTGCGCGCCGGCGTGTATTCATAAGTCATGAGTACTGCCTTCACGGCCACCACGTCGATCGTCTCTTGTTGGAACGGATATGTCCCTGCCTCGATTTTGGACGGAGTGTAAACCGCCGCAAGCGTCGGGTCTGTGACTGGTAGAAGATGCAGTTTTTCCGGGTCGATCTGATCGGTCTGGAAGATTTTGGTGGGGGCCCCTGCGACATAGAAAAACGCATCGATACTGCCGTCCAGCAACATCTGCAACGAGGTGTCCGCATTGATCGTCAGACGTTCCGACGGGGTTACTCCGGCCAAATCAAGCACCAGCGACGAGGTCAAAAACGTACCGCTGTCCTCAACGCCCACACCGACGCGACGGCCATTCAGGTCCGACAGCGACTTGACGTCTTTTTTGGCCAGGATGTGAACCTCTTCGTTGTAGAGAGGAAAGGCGATCCGCACCCCAAAGATCGCCCGCGCAATCTCGGGATCCTCGCTTGAATAGGTTTTGAGATATTCCAGCACGTCGCTTTGCACGATGCCTAACTGAGTGTGGCGGCGTTTGCGCACGCCCAGAAAGTTTTCAAGCGAACCGGCGCTTTCGCGCACATTCAAATTGATCCCGCAGTTCGCAGCCAGACCACTCAGATCGCCACCGATCTGGATATATGTCCCCGTCGGACCGCCGGTCAGAATATTGCGCTCGAATGCGGACGCGGAATTTGGCAACACAACGCTCGCAGCCGCTAGAACAGCGGTTCTGGCGAAGACCTTCACCAGTTTGAAAAAATCCATCTTTACCTCCCTTTAAACAACAAAATTTAACAGAATTCTCCGGACCGTACCAAATGCAGCAGCGTATGGCGGTTGATCTCGCCGGTGGCCGATTGCAGCGCGTCAACAGCGCATGTGCCACTGGCCAGTTCGGTGGCCAGCGCCTCGACGACCTCCAGCGGCAGTTCGGTTAGCCCGGGCGCACCGCTCAGAATGATGCGAACCGTTTCAATCGGTCTGCTTGGGCCTGTGGCGACAGGTGTCGCAGCTGCAACCGGAGCGGCCGTTTCGGTTTGCGGGTCGGGTGTCACGGTGGCCTCGGGCGCGGCGTTCGTCACAGCCGCAAGCCGCGATTCAGCATCAAGCGTTCGGCGTTCCAATTCTGCCAGATTGGCGGCCAGACCAGCCAGTTCCTCACGATACGTTGCCGTTTGCAGGCGCAAAGCAGCCAGTTCCTGCTTTGCAGTTTCAGTGCTGGTTACCGTTTCCGATAGCGCCGCCTGACTGTCCAATTGCCTTTGCTTGGCCAACTCGGCCTCTTGTATCGCCTCGGTCTTGGCGGATTCCAATTCTGCCAAACGCGACAACGCAGCGTCGCGCAGCGATGCGGCCTCGGCAGCGTCGGCCTTTGCGCTATCAAGCTCCTGCCGGGCGTTGCCGACGTCATCCTGCATCGTCTGCAGATTGTTTTCCGCATCCGCGATCTGTGCCGTGATGTCTTGCAGAGCTTGCCCGGCCGCCGTTGCTTGTGCTGCCTGATCCTCGGCTGCTTGGAGTTTCTCGGTCATCTGGGCAAGTTCTGCGCGGCGTGCTTCCAGATCACCGGCAACCGTGTTCAATTCTTCCTGCGCCGTCGCAGTGTCGGCGGATATTTCTTGCAAGGATGCCGCTGCCTGGTCGCGTTCGTCGCGAAGGTCGGCCAATTCCTGACTGATCGCAGACCTCGCCTGTTCGTCTTCGGTCCTGGCCTGTTTTGCCGCGTTTTGCGTCTGCGTCAGTTCTTCACGCAACGCCGCAATGTCACCGGTCAGTTGATCGCGATCCTGCTGCAGAGTGTCCAATGCGGCCACCAAGTCCAGTCGCACTTGATCGCCAACTTGCAATTCATAAACTACCTCGGCCAAACGTTCATCGCTCTGCGCGATTTCCTCGCGCGCCGCCTCTGATTGCGAAATCAGGTCCTGCATCTCTGACGCAGCCAGCGCGCGCTGCGTTTCGTCGTCAGCGATTTCAGCTTGCAATTCCGTCAGCCGCGCGCGTGCAACTTCAATTTCACCTTCAATGCTGTTTCTATCGGCCAGTAATTGATCCGAGATTTCCTGCTGCTCTTGTGCCGAGGCCAATCCAGCCTGCACTTCGGACAGGGCAGACTCGGCTTCTTGCTGTTTCTCCTGCGCTGCGCGGGCTGCGGATTCCGCACTCGAGCGTGTGGCCGACAGGGACGCGATTTCAACCGAGGCTGCTTCGCGGGTCTCATCCAATTCGGCCTGAACCTTTTCCAGATCAGACCGAGTTGCGGCCAAATCCTGCTGCATTCCGGTCAGATCGGCTTGGGCTGCTTTTTGTTGATCCAATAGCGACTGAAGCGTCTGCTCTGCCGCAGAAATCTGATCCGCAGACCCATTGGTATCTTCGGACAGTTTGGTCTTTTCAGCGCCCAGTGTTTCCAGTTCCTGCCGCAGTTGGGTTTCTTCCTGCCGCCGCATATTTACGACCCGTTGCAGCCTTTTCAGATCTTCGGTGACACCGACAAGCTCTTCTTGTCGCTTGGTAAGATCAGATTGGGTTTGATCCAGTTCGGTCTGTTTGCTGCTAACCGAAGATGTGAGTTGATCAAGTTCGTTCTGTTTGGCACCCAGATCGGAGGTCGCTGCGCTCAGACTCGCCTGCGTACCGGTCAGCGTTTCGTTCAGGCTGTCCAACTGCGTGCTTGCTTCGACCTGACTGCGCGTCAATGCCTCGACCTCGGACTTGAGCTGGTCTGCCAGCAGTCGATCGGCATCCATCTTGTTTTCAAGATCGCGCATTTCCAGTTTCAACTGCTCAAGATTGCCTACCTCAGCCGCTGCCGTCTCGATCTGAACGTTCAGGTCGGCCAGTTTCACGCTGGCTTCCTGGGCGCTGGTCTCCAGTTCCACAAGCTCGGTCCGGCGCCTTTCCATCGCGTCTTCGTTGGCCTGCGTTTCCGAGGCCAATTGGCTGCGCGCCTCTTCCAGTTCAGCGATCCGGGATGCGTTTTCCAGCCGTTCGGAATCAACTGCTGTAATTTGTGCGCGCAGATCGGACAGATCGCTTTCAGCTTGCGTGATATCTGCGACCAAACCGTCTTTGGTCGTCCGCGCCCGGTCGATTTCTTCCTGTAACAAAGCCAGGATTTTCCGAAGTGAGGCCGCCGTCTGCGGTGACTCGGCTGACGCAGCCGTAGAGTCTGCGGTGTTTTGCGCCAAAGCGACAGGGGCCACCGCACCAATAGACGTTACAATGAATGCCAGAACAATCAGGCGCGACGAGACCATTCGCCAACTCTCCACTTAAAAAATAACGTGGTAAGTGTTTCACAAATTTGCGAAAAAGTCTAACTTGACGCTCATGGGCCGTTAGGCGCAGTAGGTGCCGATACGAAGCGCCGAAAGGTCAGCGGAATCTAAGCGTTCAATTTCCTGCATTTAGACGCATTTGGATGACTGTCCGCGACGACTAGCCTCGCTGCTTCCGTCAGATATGTATCTCCGGGCCGATAGAAATACGCACCGCAACGGCGATGAAGAACAGAACGCTTCCGGTCAGGACAAAGACGTGCCAGATCGTGTTGTGGAACGGCATCCAATCAAGCAGGTAAAAGGTAATACCGATTGTATAGACAAGCCCCCCGGCGATCATCAGGACGACAACCGTCGTCGAAAGCTCGGACAGCATCGGTTGTCCGGCCCAGATTACCGCCCAACCCATCATGACGTAAAGGCCCAGTCCGAACCAACGAAACCGGTTCGGGTCCACCATTTTCAGAAATGACCCCAGCGTGGCCGAGGACCACAGACCCAAAAGCAAGCCCGGTGTCTGCCCAGCGGACAACAGCAGGAACGGCGTGTAAGTGCCAGCTATTTTGACATAAATGCCCGAGTGATCCAGTCGGCGTAATAGCCCGGCCCAACGGTCGCTTTCGATCATATTGTACAGGGCTGACAGAACAAGCATCAGGATCAGTGTGATCCCATAGACCGAAGCCCCAAGAAGGGCCTCGGGTTCGGTCCGGTGATAGGCTGTCATGATGATAAGTGCAGGAACCGCGACGACGGCCAAGCTTATGCCCAGAATGTGCACAACCCCGTCGCTGACACGTTCAGCCCGGCTATAGGCCGGGCGCATTTCTGCAAATGACACCATACCGTTTAACCTGCAAACCTAATGTATAATTTATTGCGGCACCCGCGTTTCGGCAAGGCGCGCGGCCAAGAGTTTGCATTCAATTGTATGTAACCTGGGTTACAAGAATGTCAGTTGATGTCATCCCCCGGTTTGGGGTCTTTGTAGCGGTTGAGGTCCAGAATGCCTGCCTGAACCGGGTCCTGTTTCAGGAAACTGGCGTTCAGGACGTCGCTTGTCGGCCAGAAAGCTGGGCTGGTTCGCCGCACGCCATAGGCCGCAACGACGTCCAGCCAGTCGCCCTGGGATCTGATGGCCTGCACCGCGTCAGCAAACGCGTTCAGTTGGTCCTGTGGGACCCGAAAATAGAAGTTGGGGTAGCTGGCGAAAAGACCCGGCAGGATCGTCAAGACATCCGCTTGGGGGTCACGGCGTGCGGCTTCGTCAAACAGGAAGGCAACGTTGAAATGTGCCTTGTCGTGGGCCATCGAATAGACCTCGGACCCACCATCGCTTGTCTGAACCACCAGAACAGAAAGATCGGGTAGGAACTTGACCCAAGGGCCGGCCTTATTCGCAAGCGCGCGCAGAGGGGCGAGCTCGTCGGTCTGGCAATCATCGTTCGCACATCTGTTGATTGCATCAATTTCGGGCCATAATCCATTGTAGCTGCTAATTAAATTCAGCAAGAATTCACGTTTGGGATCACTGGTTTCATAGTCAATGCCTGACGGGAAATCGTGGTCCACCTGCCGGCGATGCCAATAGGTGTGAATCTCAGCCAACGTGCCTTGATACCAGGTTGCGTGCATATCCCGCCGGATCTTGCGGGGCATGAATGTCAGGAACAGGTCCTCACTCTCCATCCGCAGCTCGTCCATGTACAACCGCGTTGAAAGCTGATGTTCGACCCGGCCAAAGACATCGTAGCCCGCCACAAGATCATAGTAGATGCGTTCGAAAATTGGGAAATCGATAACCCATGCGGTCTCGGGTATACCGCCATGAAACCCGTTCATCGCCGACGCGTTGTCGAAATGGCGGAACACCGTGATCCGTGCATCGGGATTGGTACCGTCGCCGTCCCAGATCGCGCTATAGTCAAAGCCGGATTCAAACAGCGGGCTGTCCCGATACCGCGCGTCCCGGAATTGCAGATATTCGATTTGGGCCTTGTGCGAAAACGCCTGCAGATCACCCAGAGCCCCGTCGTTGACCTTTGAAACAGGCAACTCCAAAAAGGCTGCCCCATCGGCAAGGAAACTGGGATCGGTGACAGACAGGTCGGCGTCGGGATCAAGGAAGCTGACCCAGAACCTGTCTTCGATTACATCAACGGCGGTTTCTCCGTGGCAGACGGGACCACGGATGAAGCTGCGCACAAAGAATAGCGCATCATCCAGCAGAAACTGATATCGGCTGCGCGCGGGTATGGCAGAGAACGTGCTGAACGGATCGCCACCCTCGGACGTCCCATAATCGGGCAGGGTTGAAACCGACCAAGCATCGTCCAGAAACAAACTCTGAAAACGGGCCAAACGGTCGGGGCCGATGGCGTAGACGAGGTGCTCTTTGTGCACGATTGTTTCGTCTACCAGTTGCAAACGATAATAGAACCGATCCACACCTGGCGCATCAAATGGACGCCGCGATGCTATGATGTTGATCTCGTGCCCCGGAGCGGTCGAGGATCGCACGAGTTGAAAGAACCGTCTGGGGTCGTCATTGTCGAAATGCAGCCGGGCCAGAAACAGATGTTCATATAAGTAGCGGCTCAACAATTGCGTGCGCAGGTCGGGGGCGTTCAGGAAATCTTCCCAAATTGCAATCTGATCTTGGATCTGCGTTGGGATTTCGGGCAGCACCGATGGCAGAGGTGCCCCGTTGCCTGCCCAAGACATCAGCTTTTGATACTCCGACTCTGTAAGCGGTGCGGTGCCATAGGGCATACCTGCAAGCGGATGATTGTCGCGAAACGCGTCGAACTCGGACGTTGTCGGGCAAACAAGCGGCCGATCCAGGGCCAGCCTCAGCGTTTCGGGCAATGGCGCGTCGGCTGGCAGGGGCGCGGTGCGACCAAGGTTCAGATAGCTTTCCAGCAGCGATTTGGACCCGTCAGAGCCAAGTGCCGGATGAAACCCCAGCCCCCGCCACTCGGGGAACGTTTGCGCATCGATGCCAAGGCGTGTGGGTTGCGCGTCAGACAAGCGCTGCGTGTGATAGACCGCCTGCTTGCTGGCCCCGCGCAGCAGACCCTCGGGCGAGGTCAGCTTCAGTTGACAGGGCGCGTCATAGCAACTGTGACAGACGACGCAGCGGTGATCCAGAATCGACTTTACCGTGCTCCATTCCGGTTCCGATATGGTCGTGCTGGCGTTGGTCGCTTGTGCCCGTGCTTGGTTGGTAAAGCCGAGAATGGTCGTTAGAACGAGCGCAAGCAAGGCCGATCCGACGCGGACCCCAAAAGGAACAGCATTGGGCATCGCATCCCCCCATCTGACAAAAACCACAGCGTCTTCAGTTTTGCTTGCGCTCAGGCCAAAGTCGAGTCCCCCGGCCTGCAGTCCTGGCAGGTCAGACGCCCATGTCTCTCAATTGGTTGATCTCAGTGACACCCAACTGCGCCATCGCAATGTCGACCTCGTCGCGCAGCACCGACCAGAGCTGATTGAGCCCGGACTCGCCCTCGGCCGCGATGGCGAATTGCATGATACGCCCGAAGAAAACGAAATCAGCGCCACTGGTCAGTGCCTTGATCACGTCTTCGCCTGATCGCAGCCCGCTGTCGTAGAACAGGGGGAAATCATCGCCCAAGGCTGCGCGAATCTTTGGCAGCATCAGAAAAGGCTCGGGCGCGCTTTCCAGCTGCCGCGCGCCGTGTGACGACACCTGAATGGCGTCCGCACCTGCGGATTTCAGGGCAATAGCGTCTTCGACGTCCAGTACGCCTTTGACGACAAGGTTTCCGGGCCAGCGATCCCTGAGACGGGCAAAGGTTTCCCAATCCGCCTTGGCGCGGCTTTCCGTGCGGTCAAACTCGTAGCCCTCCATCAGAAAGTTAGCCATTTGCGGCTTGCCCCGAAACAGCGTTGACAGCGACCAGCGCGGATGTAGGGCGAAATCCAGAACCTGCCGCGGACCCATTCGAAAGGGCATGCGAAACCCGTGCCGCAATTCGCGCGGACGGCGTCCCACTTCGGGGACATCGACAGTCAGCACCAGCGTGTCATATCCTGCGGCTTTGGCCCGGTCGACCAGCTTGAAGGTGCCGGTCCCATCGCCGCTGAAATATAGCTGGAACCACGCGTTACCCTCGGCGGCTTCCAACAGCTCTTCCATTGGGGTCGAAGCCACCGTCGAAACACCCAGCGGAACCGACTGACACGCGGCCAGACGGGCCAGCATCAGGTCGGCCCCCGGGGCGGACAAATTGCACATACCCATCGGCGCGATGCCAAAAGGGACATTTGCCGGAGTGCCCAAGACCGAACTCTCCAAAGACCGCTTACTGACGTCGCGCAGGATGCGTGGGCGCAGCGTCATCGCATCCATAGCCGCGCGGTTCCGGGTGGCCCCAACCTCGGCGCCTGCCGCGCCATCGATATAGTCGAACACCATCCACGGCAAACGCCGCCGCGCAAGGCGGCGGGCGTCTTCGGCGCAGTGGATGGCGCTTTGCGGCATTACGCCTGAACAGCTTTCATAAAGCGATCGCGGATTACCACGGGGTCCATCGTGATCGGAGGCATCTTGGCATTGCCGCTTTCGCACTTGCTGACGATGATCGTCATCTGCCCGTCGTCCAGCGCCTCTTGCAGCACGCGGCAGGTGTCTTCGGCCTGACATTCGATGACGCGGTCACATCCGGCAGCCTCGGCCATTTTTGCAAGCGAGGTCTTCTGGCCGGCATAGGTGGGCTGATCTCCGGTCGAGCCATAGGAGCCATTGTCGACGATCAATAGAACATAATTGTCGGCCACATTATTGGCGATCGTGGGCAGGGTGCCCAGATTGGTCAGGATCGAACCATCGCCGTCAATCACGATAACCGGTTTGGGCTGCGACAGCGCCAACCCAAGGCCAATCGATGACGCAAGCCCCATCGTGCCCAGCATGTAGAAGTTGTTGGGCTGGTCGTCGATGGCGTGCAGCTCTTGGCTGGGGATGCCGATGTTGCAGACAACCAGTTGATCCCGCAGGATCGGAGCGATTTCTTTCAGAATCTCAGAACGGATCATTGGTCGCCGTAGCCTCCCCAGAAGTTGGCATCGGTCAGGATGGCGACCGGTTTGTTGCACATGAAGGTGTATTTCAGGATCGCATCCAATTCCTCGACATCTTCCCTGTGGTGGAAGTGATAGGTCGGGATATTCAGCTGCGCCAGTAGGGCCTTGGTATGCACGGCCATTTCGACCTGGCAGGCGATGGGCTCGCGCAGCTCGCCCCGGTACGAGATCAGCATTGGCAACGGCATCCGGTAATACTGGATCAGCGTTGCCAACGTGTTGATTGTCACCCCGATGGCGGTGTTCTGCATGATGATGGCGGGGCGTTTGCCGCCCATCCAGGCGCCTGCGCACAAACCCATACCCTCATCTTCTTTGTTCGAAGGGATGTGATAGATGCCGTCGCGCTGGTCAATTTCCTCGATCACACCGGCCAATTGTTTGCATGGCACGGTGGTGACAAACGAGATATCGTTCGCCACCAGATCATCGGTGATCTTCTTGTCTATGTTCATGTCCGATCTGTCAGTCCTGTATGGGGCGCCGGTGGCGCGATTGACGGTTCAAAGCCCGCGGTGCACGTGCACGGCGCAAGGCGCATGGCGGACGACACGCGAGGCGGTCGACCCGAGAAAATAGTCGCTGATACCCGGCTTGTGCGATCCGATGACGATGCAATCGACATCGTTATCCTTTGCGTAGTCAATGATCGTACGCGCGGTGTGGCCCTTGACAATTTCAGGCCTCACGCCGTCCAGCCCTTCGGTCTTTTCCAGCAATTTGCTGCGAGAGCGCTGAAAGGCTTCCTCGACAACGGATTTGTCAAGAAACGTGCTGACCGAGCCCTGCGGCAGTTCATAGACATGCAGCGCGATGATTTCTGCCCCTTTTTCTGACAGGGCGCGTGCGACCTCTAACGTGTGCTGTGAAATGCCATGATCCAGCGCCATCGGGACAATTACTTTTTTGTACATGGATGCCTCCAATTCTTACGGGTCTATCCCCATGGGTTCAGGATAATCTTTGGTGCGGCAACCGCGCCAGAGCGGATGTCACGAAAGGCTTGCGCACCATCGGACAAGGCCCGTTCCTCGACCCAATCCAGCGCGCCCAGTCGCCCGTCAAAGATCGCCTGGGCGGTTTGCCTGAAATCCTCGGCCGTATAGGTGTAGGTCCCGATGAACGTGATCTCCTGCAAGGTCATGCGGCGTATGTCCAGCCCGCCGGTATCTTCGCCCAGCCCCACATGCGCGATGACGCCACCCGGTTCCGCACAGGCCGAGGCTGCCGTACGCGTGGCGGAAAACCCGACAGCATCGATCACAATCGGGTAGGTTCCGTCGGGTTGGTCCTGCGCATTCAGATTGACTAGGTTGCGCAAATATTCGCGGCGCAAGGCGTTGGGTTCCGTGATCGTCACGTCCTCAACACCCATGGCATGCAAGGCCAGCGCCGCGGCCAGACCGATGGCCCCACCGCCGATCACCAGTGCGCGCTTGTCCGTTGCCGGGTGCAGTGCTTCGAGCGCGAGCCGGACGGCGTGCCAGCATACGGCCAGAGGTTCCGCCAGCGCCGCTTTTGCCAACGAAACGTGATCGGGAACTTCGACAAGATTTCTCTCGGGCATCGCGACAAACTGCGCAAATGCGCCTTCGCGTGGTGGCATCGAAATGATCTGCCGCTTGCCGCAGAGGTTTTCACGACCCGACTTGCAGGCAGCGCATACGCCACACGATACCAGCGGGTTGACAGTGACTCGCGTCCCCTCCTTAGGGCCGTCGACGATGACGCCTGCTGCCTCGTGGCCAAGGATCAACGGGGCAGGGCGGCGCGCGTCGTGGCCCAGATAGGCGTGCATGTCCGACCCGCATATCCCGACGGCATCAACGCGGATGAGATGCTCACCCAGATTTGGGGTGGCGTCCGGAACGTCTTCGAACTCAAGCCGTTCAACCCCGTGATAGACAAGCGCCTTCATTTTGCCGTGAACCCCCCGTCGACCATCAGTACCTGCCCGGTAACGTAGTCGGATGCCGTCGAGCAGAGAAACAGGATCGGGCCGTCGATATCCTCGAGCCGCCCATTGCGCTGTATACAGGTTTGGGCGGCGTTGCGGGCCGCGCGTTCCGGGTCGTCGAAAACCGCCTGGGTCAGTTCGGTCGGAAAAAATCCCGGACCAATGGCGTTAGCGGTGATGCCAAAAGGCGTCCACGCTTCGGCCATGGCGCGCGTCAACTGACCGATGCCGCCCTTGGTTGCACCGTAAGCAATCCCACCGGGAAACGCCCTTGTGGTCTGAAGTGAGGCGAAGTTGACGATCCGCCCCCAGCCTTTCTCTTTCATCGCGGGAACCATCGCCTTGCTCAGAAAGAATGGCGCGCTGAGGTTCAGGGCCAGTGTCGCATCCCAGCCCTGATCGGTGACGTCATCTGCAGGCTCGCGGGTATTGACCCCGGCCGCGTGCACAAGAATATCCGGCGCGCCGAACCTGTCCGAGACCGCCTGAACCAGATCCGGCATCCTGTCGCGATCCGCTACGTCGGCGGCGACGCCTGTGGCGGAGTCGCCGATCTCGGCGCACATCGCGTTCAGCGCATCCGCGCGGCGTGCAACACCAACCACTTTGGCCCCGGCGGACGCCAAGACTTTGGCGACCTGCCGACCCAGCCCGGAACTGGCACCCGTAATACACGCCACCTTGCCCGTCAGATCAAAGAGCGCGCGCGGGTCATCCATCAGCGGTCAGATCAAACTGTTCGTTCGGGAAATACTTGGCAAGACGCACGTCTGCCGCACGGGCGTGACCCTCCATTCCCTCAAGGCGGGAAATACGGGCGGTCGCTTCGGCAATGGATTTTGACCCTTCGCGCGTGGCGCGCTGCCAGGTGACGATCTTCATATATTTGTGCACACTCAGACCGCCAGTATAGCTGGCCGCGCCCGATGTGGGCAGCACATGGTTGGTTCCGGTGGCTTTGTCTCCATAAGATACAGTGGTTTCCTCCCCCAGAAACAGCGAGCCATAGCAGGTCAGGCGGTTCAGCCACCAATCCAGATCCTCGGCCTGAACGGTGAGGTGCTCGGGCGCATAGTCGTCTGAACAGGCGGCCATTTCCTCGCGATCCGAGCAGACAATGACCTCGGCATAGTCGCGCCACGCGGCAAAGGCGTTCTCGCGGTTCAGGTCGGGCAGGTCTTCGATCAGCGCGGGAACCAGTTCCATGACCTTCTCAGCAAGTGCGCGGTCGTCGGTCACCAGCCAGACAGGCGAGTTGTACCCATGTTCGGCTTGGCTCACCAAATCAGTCGCCACCACATGCGCGTCCGAGGTCGCGTCCGCAAGGATCAGGCTGTCGGTTGGTCCGGCGATCATGTCGATGCCAACTTTGCCGTAGAGGATCCGCTTCGCCTCGGCCACGAACTGGTTGCCAGGGCCGACAAGAATGTTTGCGCGCGGCAGACCGAACAGGCCATAGGTCATCGCAGCAACGCCCTGCACACCCCCCATCGCCAGAATGCTGTCCGCGCCGCAGATGTGCGCTGCATAGACAATCGCCGGCGCAACACCTTCGCCGGGGCGGGGTGGGGAACAGGCCGTGATGTGGCGGCAACCAGCGACTTTGGCTGTGGTGACCGTCATGATCGCACTTGCAATGTGGCTATAGCGCCCGCCGGGTACATAACATCCCGCCGCATCCACCGGGATCGCCTTTTGACCGGCGACAAAGCCGGGTACGATCTCCATTTGCACATCCGAGACGGTCGCCTTTTGCGTTTCGGCAAAGCGGCGCACGTTGTCATGGGCAAAGCGGATATCAGCCTTCAGCTTCTCTGGCACCAGGGCGCAGGCCGCTTCGATCTCTTCCGCGGTCATCAGGACGTTGCCTTCGAACTTGTCGAACTTGGCCGCGTATTCCAGCGCCTTGGCGTCGCCGCCGGTTTCGATGTCGGCAAGGATAGTCTTGACCGTATCATGCACCTCAGTTGCATGAGATTGCGCGGTCAAAGTTGCCTTTTTCAGATAGTCACGAGGCATTTTCAGCAGATCCTATTGGTAGATTGCAGGAAGCAGAGTGGTCGAAACCGCCGGAACATAGGCGATCAGAAGAACCACGATCAACATGGTCAATACGAAAGGTACGGCACGGGCGGCTATCTTCAGAATTGACTCGCCGGTAATGCCAGATACGACAAACAGGTTCAGACCCAGCGGCGGGGTGATAAAGCCGACACCCAATGCGGTGATCATCATGATGCAGAACTGGATCTCGTTCATGCCGATATTGTCCGCCAGCGGCTTTAGGATCGGTGCAAGGATCACGATGTTCGGCGTTGTCTCCATGACGCAGCCCGCAGCGACCAGAATTCCGATCATCAGCAGGATCAGAAGATAGGGATCGTCGGTCAGTGCGGTGACGGATGTAACGAAACCCTGTGGGACGCCCATGATGGCCAACGCTTCGGCCAAGGGGGCTGAAAACGCGATGATCGGCAAGATCACACCGTTCACCTTGGCCGAACTGACCAGCATCGACGGGAAGTCGGCCAGCGACAGCGTGCGCATGATGAAACCCATGATGATGGTCACAACAACAGCGGTCGCACCTGCCTCAGTCGGGGTCAGGCGGCCCGAAAAGATGCCGTAGAAGATGATGCCGGGCACGATGAAAGCGTACCAGCCGGATTTCAGCGCCTTTCCCAGATTGGAAAACCATTCGCCCATGGTCATCATGCCGCCGCCCTCATAGGAATAGATGCGGTTCATGATGATGTTGGTGATCAGGATAGACACCAGAATGGCCAGACCCGGGATCAGTGCTGCAAGGAACAGGGTCGAGGCCGAAATACCCAGCACAAGACCGATGATGATATAGGCGATCGAAGGTGGGATCAGGATGCCGGTACAGGCACCGGCGGCCACCAGCGCGCAAGCATAGGGGCGGGGATAGCCGCTTTCGACCAGTCGGTTGATGGTCATGCGTCCCACGGCTGCCGCGCCTGCGGCGTCCGAGCCCGAGATCGCCGCGAACATGCCGCAGACCAGAACAGTGGCGGATCCGAATCCGCCCTTTGCGAAACAGGTCAGCGCCTCGGCCACGTCGAGGAATTTCCGCGACAGTCCGGTGCGGACCAAGACGTCGCCCGTCAGAATAAACAGGGGAACGGCGGTCAGGGCAAACGCGTCGATGCCGGTGAACAGGCTTTCGCCCACAAGGCTCAGGGGCAGATCGCCGGACATGACCAGCATGACAATCGCCGCCGTGCCAATCGCTGCCCAGACGGGAACCGCAAGCGCGATCAGGCCGACAAACAGGATAACTGGCAGGTAAAAATCCCAGCCAAGCTCGACCGTTTGATTGAGGGAATTCCAGAGCATCTCAGATCTCCTCAGTCAAACAGCTTGTCGCCTTCGAAAACGGGCGTGCCGTCACGAAGCGATTTGAGGTCGCGCATCAGGGATTGGATCAGTCGCCAGATCATCAGCGCAAATCCGGTGGGAACCGCCATCAGGAACCAGACTTTGGAAACCCGCAGGCCATCGGTAACCGACCCGAACTTGGCGGAAACGTGTACCGCCTCGTAGGACCAGTACAGCGCGATGATCGCAACCGCGAACATCACCAGATCGCCGAAGATATACAGCAATGCCTTCGGGCGCTGTCCGATGTAGTGCATGATCACGTCGATGCGGATATGAGCACGCTCTTTCACAGCAGCCGCAGCCCCGATCCAGGCAAGATAAATAAAGGAATAGCGAACGATCTCTTCGCCCCAAATCGAGGAGTAAGCAAAGATCTCTCGCCGCAGAACCTCGATGGCCATGGTGATGACCAGCATCACGTAGAACACCAGCAGCAGCCAGCGTTCGGCGTTGCGGTCTATGTTTTTTAGAATGGGCATCGCTTCCCTCGGCGAAAAAGCAGCCAGTCCCGAACCTTCTTGGGCGGGTCTCTGGGACTAGACTGTCAGTGGATGTAGAAGGCACCCGGATCGGGTGCCCACCATGGTGGCCTTACGCGTCGTGGACGTAGTATTTGCCTTGAGTACCAGCTGCTTCGACCAGTTTCTCAAAGTTGTCCATCGATCCGGCAAGCTCGGTCTTGAACGGATCCCATTCGGAACGCTGATAGCCGCCGACATCCTGCCATTCGGCCAATTGATCCGCGGTGAGGGACTGGAACTGCACGCCAGCCTTGTTCAATTCGGCCATGGCGTAAGCCCGTGCCGAGGGAACCTTGGACAGGTTCTGGTGGCTGGTCATCTCGGCGCCCCACATGATGCCTTCCTGAACGTCGGCGGGCATCGAGTTGAACCACTCGAGGTTGCAGGAATAGACCTGACTGTCCGGCACCGCTTGTGTGAAGGTCACGTTGCTGAGGATGTCCTTGAACCCAAACACGTAAAGCGCGCCAACCGACGGATCCAGCGCATCTGCCACGCCCTGCTTGATGGCCGAGGGGGTCTCACCCCAGGCAACAGGCGTCGGGTTCGCGCCAACCATACGGTAGTATTGCTGAAGCATTTTCGAGCCCGGAACGCGGAACTTCACACCGCTCATATCGCCGGGTGTCACGATCGGATTGCCGCCCTGACGCACAGCAACGACACGGGGGTCGATCACCACGTAGAACAGCGCCTTGAACCCGGCGGCCTCGACCTTGGGGTGGACTTCGTTCTGCCAGGTGTCGGAGTGTACCAGATTGGTGAATCGCTGGTTCGAACCGCACAGATACGGCATGTTGATCAGGTCAACGGTCGAAGCAAACGGCGCAAAGTTCGACAGCGAATGCTGCGCGGCCTGAATGGTCCCGCCCTGAACCTTCTGCACCAGCGCACCGCCTGCACCCAACTGGCCGCCCGGGGCCAGTTTGACATAGACCTTGCCGTTGGTCGCGTTCTGGATGTTTTCCTTCAGATCAAGCTGCATGATCGGATAGCTGCGCGACGCGCCCAGTACGTATGCTGTCGCGACGGTCATGATATGGTCGGCGGCCTTTTCGCGCTCACTCTCTTCTTTGGCGGTCTGCGCTGCGGCCTCGGACGACCACAGGACACCGCTGGCACCGGCGACCAGCGCCGCAGTAAAGGCGCCACTGGCGCTGAGCTTCAGAAAGTTGCGCCGTTCCGCAGACGCCAGTTCGTTTTTGTCGTTGTTCATAGATTGCCCTCCCAAGCAAAATTCAGCCGCCGTTTTTCGCGTCGCGATCGGCTTCCTTTTTCAGAATTGCGACAACGAACAGGATCGACGCCGCGAACAGGACCAGCATTTCTCCGACGTCGCCAAGAAATGCGCTGTTTGCAAATGCCCCCAGCGCCACGTTCGCAAAGTAGATGACAAACACGATGGTGGATGCGGCAAGGAACATTTCCGGGACTCCCTGTAGAATCAGCCCTGTCTCCTTTGTAAGCGCTTACATCGATAATGCAAGCGCTTACATTGATGCTTTCGTCGCGCCCCAGAAGCGGTTAGTATTCAGAAAAAGCAAATATCGGGATCGAGAATGTCAAATCTCCGGTCGGCTCCGACCCTGGACGATGTCGCCAAGAGGGCAGGTGTTTCGACAGCCACCGTATCGCGGTGCCTGAACGATCCGCAGCGCGTGGTTCAGGCGACGCGTGACCGGGTGATGGCTGCTGTGGACGCGTTGGGATATACCCCGAATTTCGCGGCACGGGTAATGGCTGCAAAGCGGTCGTTCACCATCGGGGCGATCATACCGACAATGGAAAACGCCATCTTCGCCCGTGGATTGCAGGCCTTTCAGGAAGAGATCCATAAGCGCGGGTACACTCTGCTGGTGTCCAGCTCTGCCTACAAGCCAGAGGTCGAGGAAGAGCAGATCCGCACTCTGGTCGCCCGAGGGGCCGACGGTCTGCTGTTGATCGGCCATGACCGGGATCCGAGCATTTGCGACTATCTGGCGCGACAGAAAGTACCTGCGTTGGTCGCCTGGTCGTTTGATGCCGGGGAACAAATTCCTTCGATCGGGTTCGACAACCGGCGCGCAATGATGGCGCTGGCCGACCAGGTGATCGGCCTGGGCCACACACGCCTTGCAACGATATCGGGACTTAGTCAGGGAAACGACCGAGCCCGGCTGCGGACGCAGGGCATCCGGGACGCCATGGCGCAGAACGGTCTGCGACCTGAATCGCTGCCGGTCATCGAAACGACCTATGAGATCGAAAACGGAGCCGATGCGTTTCGCCAGTTGATGTCAAGCGACCAGCCGCCGACGGCTGTTTTATGCGGCAACGACGTTCTGGCGGTTGGCGCGATGCACCAGGCGCGTCAAATGGGCCTTTGCGTGCCCGATGACATATCCATCACCGGGTTTGACGATATCGAACTGGCAAGGATCGTGCAGCCCGGCCTGACAACGATCCATGTTCCGCACCGGGATATGGGGCGCGCCGCTGCGGTTGAGTTGATCAGCATGATCGAAACATCGTCGCCGGGGCAGTCATTGCGACTGGAAACCGGCATCGTTATGCGCGACTCTTTGGGGCGGGTGAACTGAGGTGCATGTGCAACTTTCGAGGCTTTTCAAGCCGCTCGAACTAAAGCGTTGATTCCAACCCACGCACGAATGTAAGTGCTTTCAGTGCCATAGAGGGCGTCTCCGCCTGCATCGCGCTGGATGAAAGTTTGTCGATCCTGCGACAACGACCGAAAGAGCAATTCATGTTGGACGAAAGAAATGGTAGCCCGTAGGGGAATCGAACCCCTCTTTCCAGGTTGAAAACCTGGCGTCCTAACCGATAGACGAACGGGCCATCCAGACCAAACAAGCACAAGTGGTAGCCCGTAGGGGAATCGAACCCCTCTTTCCAGGTTGAAAACCTGGCGTCCTAACCGATAGACGAACGGGCCACGCTGGCTTGTGGAGGGCCTTTTACGGTTTACCTTGCACCCCCGCAAGCCGAAAAACGCAAGGCTGTGAAACTTTTTTGACGTCCCCGATTTACGGACAAATCGGCCGTCAATTGGCCTCCGCAGCGTCTTCAAGCCTCAGCTGTACAGTCTGACGACCGCCCCAGGAATTGACCTCAAGCCGACCTGCGAAATGAAACCGCGCACCGCCGTGGTTCGACAGGCGTTCCCCCATCGGTCCGTCAAAGGCGCCAAAGGCAATGGCATCCAGACCGCCGCTCATTCCATCAGACAGAGACAATTTCAAATGCGACTCTCCCACACGTTTGGCAAAGCGCACCTGCAAATCCGGCAGCGCGTATCGTGGGGCAGGGGCACCGGCACCGAATGGGCCGGCCTGTTCGATCTGTTCCACCAACTCGACCGTTGCCGCACCGGGCATCAGGGCACCGTCCAGCTTCAGGTCGGCGGGACCGCCTTGCCCGGCGCCTTGTTTGGCCAGCAGGGCGCTCAGCCGCTCCATCGCCGGTTCCAATTGGTCGCGCATAACGGTCAGACCCGCAGCCATCTTGTGACCGCCACCTTTGACCAGCAGCCCTTCGGTGGCCAGACGTTGAATGGATGCGCCCAGATCGACGCCAGAGACCGACCGACCTGACCCTTTGCCTTCGTCGCCGTCGAAACCGATGACGATGGCGGGGCGGTTTGCGGCCTCTTTCAGGCGCGACGCGACGATACCGACAACGCCCGGATGCCAGCCCTCACCCGCTGCCCAGACCAATGGCGCATCCAGACCGCGTTCTTCGGCTTGCGCCATGGCTGCGGCGCGGACGGCGTTCTCAATCTCGCGCCGTTCGGTATTGAGACTATCCAGTTTTTGCGAGATGGCCTCTGCTTCGGAAACCGAGTCAGTGCTCAGCAGTCGTGCACCCAGATCGGCCTGGCCAATACGCCCGCCCGCGTTCACGCGCGGTCCAAGCAGAAACCCAAGATGATAGCTGTTGGGCGCTGTGTCCATACGGGCGACGTCCGACAGGGCTACAAGCCCCGGTCTTTGACGCTGGGCCATGACCTTCAGCCCCTGCCGCACAAGGGCGCGATTGGCATTGATCAGCGGCGCAACATCGGCCACCGTGGCCAGCGCGACCAGATCCAACAGGGCAATCAGGTCCGGGCCTTTGGTGCCGTCCTCTCGCAACTGCCTGCCGGCCTCGACCAGCATCAGGAAAACGACCGCCGCCGCGCAGAGATACCCAAGGTCGCCGCTTTCGTCCTGGCGATTTGGGTTCACGACCGCAACGCAATCCGGCAGGGTCTCGCCGCCAAGGTGGTGATCCAGCACGATAACGTCGGCTTCCTTGGCCGCGGCAATCGGCTCGTGACTCAGGGTGCCGCAATCGACACAGATGATCAGGTCATGTAACGCAGCCAGTTCGGCCATTGCGGGAGCATTGGGTCCATACCCTTCGTCGATCCGATCCGGCACATATAACGTCGCCTGCAATCCCATCTGGCGCAACCACACCAACAGCAATGCTGCCGAGCTTCCGCCATCTACGTCATAGTCCGCAAAGACGGCGATCCTTTGCCGGTCGCGCACTGCTTTCAGAAATCGCCGCGCGGCGACCTCCATATCTTTCATCGCGCGTGGATCGGGCAAAAGCTCTTTCAACTTGGGATCAAGAAACCCGCGCGCCTCCATCGGCGGAACGCCGCGCCGCGCCAGCACCTGACACACGGCGCGGGGCAGGTCGGTCTGCTGGGCCAACATTTCTGTTGCGCGTTCCGTTTCAGCGGCGGGCCCAAGCCAGCGCCGGCCTGTCAAAGATTGCTCAACCCCTAGAAAACTCATCCCACGCCCTTTGCGAAACAAGGCCGCGCCCTCACGGACCCGGCCTCTTCATCTTTTCAAAAATACTCCCGCCGGAGGCAGCGGCGCAAGCCGCTAGGCGTTGTCATGCGACCACATCGGTGTTCGATAGGACATGCGCCGGACCGAGCCGGTCTTGGACCGCATCAACAGCGTGGTGGTCTCGACCCAGCCCGGCTCGCGCTTGATGCGCGGTAGCAGCGATCCACCTGTGACGCCGGTCGCGGCAAAGATCACGTCTGCCGTAACCATCTCGTCCCGGCTATAGACGCGATCCAGATCGGTAATACCTGCCTTTCCAGCGCGGCCGCGTTCGTCATCGTTGCGGAACAGCAGTCGACCAAAGATCTGACCGCCCATGCATTTCAGCGCGGCGGCGGCCAGAACGCCCTCGGGCGCGCCACCCTGACCCATATACATGTCGATGCCGGTAACTTCACTTTCTGCACAATGCATGACGCCAGCAACGTCGCCGTCGGTGATCAGGCGGATCGACGCGCCAGTTTCCCGCACTTCGGCAATCATCGCCTCGTGGCGAGGGCGTTCGAGGATGCACACTGTGATGTCGGCGGGCTCGCAATCCTTTGCCTTGGCCAGAGCCTCGACCCGTTCGCGCGGAGACATATCCAGGTTGACCACACCCTCGGCGAAGCCCGGGCCGATAGCCAGTTTGTCCATATAGACATCCGGGGCGTGCAGCATTGAACCCCGAGGGCCCATCGCGATCACGGTCAAGGCGTTGGGCATGTCCTTGGCGGTCAGGGTTGTGCCTTCAAGCGGGTCCAGTGCGATGTCGACGCCCGGGCCGTTACCTGTGCCGACCTCTTCGCCGATATACAGCATCGGCGCTTCGTCGCGCTCACCCTCACCAATGACGACCACACCGGCAATGTCCAGCAGGTTCAGCTGTTCGCGCATGGCGTTGACGGCGGCCTGATCGGCTGCTTTTTCATCGCCACGGCCAACCAGCGAGGCCGAGGCGAGCGCGGCCTGTTCGGCCACCCGAGCAAGGCCCAGCGACAGTAGGCGATCATTGAAGTCGGTCTTGGCAGCGTTCATCTTCGGTTATCCTTTGGTCAGCATGGGCGTTGATCCGGAATAGCCCGCGATTGCCGCAGGCCGCAAGGGGTCAGACCTGTTCGATTCTCAGCGCGACGGCCTCTGCGGCGACGACATCTGTACCGCGCAGCCCATCCAGCGCCTGATCCAGCATCGAGCGCGTGGTCTTATGTGTCACAATCAGAACGGGGGCCGTGCTTTCGGCATGCGCGTATTGGCGCATCCTGTCGATAGACACACCTGCGTCGCCCAGAATAGCGGCGACCTTAGCCAGAGCGCCGGGTTTGTCATGCAAAGCCAGACGTAAATAGTATGGCGCGGGCAATCCGGTTTGGGCAGGCTGCGCCGCTTCCAGTGTGCCGACTGGTCGGCCGAATGTTGGAATGTGAAGTCCGCGCGCCAGATCGCAGATATCACCCATGACGGCACTTGCCGTGGGCCCTTCGCCCGCACCGGGACCGCGTAGCACCACCTGTTCGACGGCGTCGCCTTCAATCACCACCATGTTGGTGCCACCCTCAAGCTGACCCAGTGGCGAGTCGCTGGGTACCAGACAGGGTTGCATCCGTTGTTCAAGACCACGTGCGGTGCGTTGCGCCACGCCGAGCAGCTTGATGCGATAGCCCATATCAGAAGCTTGCTGGATGTCATCCAGGCTGATGCGCTGTATCCCTTCGATCTGAATGCCGTCGAAATTGGGTTTGGTGCCGAAGGCAATTGAGGACAGCAGCGCCAGTTTATGCGCCGCATCGATGCCGCCTACATCCAGGTTCGGGTCAGCCTCGAGATACCCCAATTGGGCGCATTCTTCGAACAGCGCATTGTAGCCCAGTCCCTGAGATTGCATACGGGTCAGGATGTAGTTGCAGGTGCCGTTCATCACGCCCATGACCCGGGTGATCTCGTTGCCCGCCAGCCCCTCGGTCAGCGATTTGATGACGGGGATGCCGCCTGCCACGGCGGCCTCGAACCGGATGACACGCCCGGCTGATTCCGCCTGTTCTGCCAGTTCCTGACCGTGGATCGCCAATAGCGCTTTGTTCGCGGTGACAACGTCTTTACCGCTGGCCAGCGCCGCTTCGACTGACGCCTTTGCCGGCCCGTCTTCGCCGCCCATCAGCTCGACAAACACATCGATATCGTCGCGTTTCGCCAGCGCTACGGGATCAGTCTCGAACGCATAGCCGGAAAGGCTGACACCGCGATCCTTTTGCGCGTCGCGCGCCGATACGGCAACGATCTCGATGGGACGCCCGGTGCGAGCCGCCAGCAGATCCGCGTGGCGGCGAACGATCTTGACGACCCCAATGCCAACGGTGCCCAAACCCGCAATTCCAAGCCTCAGCGCCTGTGTCATTCTTTTGGGGTCCTTTCCGCTTGCATTTGCAGTTCGGGCGATACGCCCTTTGCGGGTTGCCTTAGCGGGTTCGGCGGAAGGGTGCAATCCGTCTTGGCGGGTCTGAACGCGATGCCACAGGCCAGTGCGCTGAACGACTTAGTCGATATCGACCGCTTGCAGCGCTTGCGCTTTTTCGGCCAATGCTTCACTGCGCGCCGTCAATTCTTCCTCGACTTCTTCCGCCTCGCTGACGGGGTCGACGGCCTGGCCGAGGGTGTCCGAGATCGGGATCAGCTTGGGATAGGCTGCTTTGCGCAGGGCAGGCCCCTCGCTGCCTTCAAGCTCGGGAATATCGGCGCAGGCGGCGCAGACGAGCAGCACGAGTATCAGCGGCAATGGCTTCATTGCGGACCTTTGGGTTGCGGCGTTGACTTGTGATGCACCTTTTGCCGGTCCGGTTCAAGCGGGGTTCTATCTGAACGATTGTTCAGATACGGTGGAACTATGGCGCGTACTCAAGGTTCACATTCCGATATCACCGGCCCCCGGATCCGCAAGGCGGCGTTAAGCCTTTTTGCCCAAAACGGTTATGCTGCTGTTTCCATGCGGCAAATCGCGTCCGAAGTCGGGGTGCAGGCCGGTGCGCTGTACAATTACACGCCCGACAAACAAAGCCTTCTGTTCCGTCTGATGCACGAACATATGACCGAACTGCTAGCCGCTTTCGATGACTTATCCGCGCACCAAGATCCGACGGATGCGCTCAGACAGTTCGTTGGTTTTCACATCCGTTTTCACCTGCAACGCCCGGACGAAGTGTTCATCGCCTATATGGAGCTGCGCAACCTGACGCCCGAGAACTTTGCCCGGATCGAAGCGCTGCGACGACAATACGAAAACGGGTTGGAAGGCATTCTGAAGAACGGTCTGAGGTCAGGGGCCTTTTCGGTAGCGGATACCAAAATTGCCACTCTGGCGGTAATTGCCATGTTGAACGGTGTCATGACCTGGTACCGGACCGAGGGGCGCCTGTCTTTGGACGAGGTCGAAGGCATCTATTGGGACATGGTCCACCGGTCGGTCACGGGTTGAGCCCTTTAGTCCGATATAACGCATCAATGTGCAGGTCGAATAAACGTGCCATTTCGCAGGTCACGGAAAGCCTGTTCCAGCTCGGTGCGAGTGTTCATCACAATCGGCCCGTGCCAGGCCACCGGTTCGTCAATCGGCGCACCGGAGATCAGCAGAAACCGCACACCTTCTGGCCCCGCCTGCACGGTGATCTCGTCACCCGTGCCAAAGCGCACTAAAGTGCGATTGCCCGACATGTCGCGGATGTTGACCTCTTGCCCTGCAACCTCCTTCTCCAGCAAAACTCCGATAGGTTGTGACGCGTCCGCAAAGGCCGCCTGTCCGTCAAAGACATAGGCAAAGGCGCGACGGTAGGTGTCGATCTTGAAGGTTTTTCTGACGCCCGCCGGAATTTGGATGTCCAGGTATTGCGGGTCGGCCGCGATGCCGTCGACAGGACCTGTCTTGCCCCAGAACTCGCCCACGATGACGCGTACCTTTGTTCCGTCGTCATCGGTGATCTCGGGGATATCGGCGCTTTTGACATCCTGATATCGCGGCGCTGTCATCTTTTGATCTGCTGGAAGATTGCCCCACAGCTGAAAGCCGTGCATTTGGCCGACGGCGTTTCCCTGCGGCATTTCCTGGTGCAGAATGCCGGACCCGGCAGTCATCCACTGCACGTCTCCCGCACCTAATGAACCGCTGTTGCCAAGCGAGTCGCTGTGATCGACCGTGCCGGCCAGCACATAGGTGATGGTTTCGATCCCGCGATGCGGATGCCAGGGAAAACCGGCCAGATAATCCTGCGGATTGTCATTGCGAAAATCATCGAACAGCAGAAACGGGTCCAGTTCAGACGGATCCTGAAACCCGAACGCACGGTGCAGTTTTACACCGGCACCTTCGCGCGTCAAAGCAGCCTTGCGGGTTTCCAGGGTTGGTCTCAGAGACATGGCATCCTCCTGTTCGTGTGACACGCAACTTAGGGCCTGCGGCAAAGCGATCAATTGGCGCAGACACACTGTCGCTGTGCAAGAATGATCAGAAGGGTAGGGGGCACTGTCCTTCTGTTTGCAATACGGGTAAGCCGGAGCTGACGATCAGGAGCATTTTATGCAGGACGATGTTTTGGCTACAATCCAAGCTTCCCCATCCCGCCGCTGGGCCGGGGTCGGGACGCTGTGCATAGTCGGCGCATTGGTAAGCTATGCAGCGCTTGCCACGCCGCCGCAACTGGGGTGGCAGGTGTTCATGTTGGCCGGTGGGGCAACGGCATTCTGGCTGGCGCATCGCATGTGGATTGCCACGCAGGATGGGATCGAGTTGACGCGGTCGCACCTGCGCAGCCGGTCCGGGCGCATCATCTGCGAGATTGCGGATATCGAAACCGTTGACAGCGGTGCCTTTGCCTTCAAGCCGTCCAACGGGTTCGTGGTTCTGGCCAGGACGCCGGGTCAAAACCGGTGGGAGCCTGGCATGTGGTGGCGTATCGGCCGACGGATCGGAATTGGTGGCATGACGGCTGCTGCCGAAGCCAAGGTCATGTCGGATATGCTGAAAATGCTGTTGATGGAACGGCCCGAGGCGCGTTAGCGCCACGGACAGTTACACACACAGAGGATCGTCGCTGGGCCCGTATAACTGATCGTGGATACGGGGGTGCGTAAAGACAAAGCTGCCCATTTCGAAATCATCGAATCCAAACCCGATGCTGAACGGCGCGCGATAGGTTTTGGTGGTTTCCACCACGATCATCTTACCATTGTTCGGCATCGTCGGAAGCGCTTCCTTCAGGAATGTCGCATTCGCTGTCGTCAGTTGATTTTCAATGGCCTCGCCACGAATGCAGGACCACCCAACTTCATAAGTTTCTGTGGGTTCTTCGTAGATTACATAAGAAATGCGCATCGAGACTGGCGATCTGGTCGCAATCATCGTTTCGAGCAGATCATACAGAGTATTGACGTAGGCCTGATTCAGGGCGTTGTCTTCGCGCGAAACGATGTCGGCAACCGCGTATGCCGCTTTGATGTTCCGCGAGCTTTGCCGGTACCCGTCGTAAAAGGTGTATGAGGCAAAAATCGACCACACCAACATGGGTATCATCAGCAACGATTCAACCGTGATGCTGCCATTTTCGCGGCGGAAGAATAGCCTAAGCCTGGCTGACAGGCGGCGCGCCAAAGAGCGATCAGTTCCCCGCATCTGCAACCTCCACTGTAGGTGTTTCGCCAGCGGTACCCGCACCACCCCCGAAAGGTTCGTGCACAAACACAGTGGTCGCATGCAGTTCCCATTGACCTTCTGGGTCTGCGCTGACCGGGCCGCCGATCATGGTAAAGCCCCAGACCGGCGACACCTCTAGGCACGCGCGCAGCATCATAAGTTCGTTTGAAGACCCCTGATCAAAGGCGATTGCGCCCGGTCCCACCGGGTCGGGATCGCGAATTTCCGCAGGAGTATCGACGCAGAAGGGTGTCGGGTTGATCTGATTTCCGACGCGCGGGTCGATCGACTTCATTTCAAGCGCCAGATCATTGAGGCAGCTTGGTGAATTGTTGAACCCCTGGCAAATCATCCGTTTAAGCAGATCATGATCCCAATCATCCTCACCCTCGGGCAGCCTGTTCAGACGGACCTGACGCACTGTTTCGTCAAGCGAGCGTTCGAGGTTGGCGTGGCTGAAGGACATCAGCCCCAGGTCGATGCCGGACCACCCAAAATAGACGAAGACCGGGAACCAGAAAAGGAACTCGATCGTCGAGGCGCTGCCGTCTTCGCTGCGGCGAAACCGCCGCAGGCGTGCTTTGATCGATGATCTCATTGGGTCAGTCTCAGGTTCTGAATGGTGGCGCTGATCGAGTCGAAGACGCCCACGATCTTGGCTCCGGTCGCTTCGTAGTAGCGGTTGTCCTTGACCGCGCAGTCCCGCAGCATTTGCTTGACACCTTCCGGTGCCTCGTAGGCGATCGAGAAAATCAGAACTTCCTCTTCTTGTGCCTGCTGGCACAGCGACACAACGCGCGGGTCTTTGTTCCACTGTCTCAGTTCCGTTGTGGAGTCGTTCCAGAACTCGTTGGCCTCGGTGCTGCCCCGGGCATTATAGAGCAGGTTGTAGACGGCCTCTTTTTGAGTATGGGCCCACACATCTGGCCATTCCAGATTCTCTGATGTTCCATAGCCGTTGTCGTAGTAGTACGACGAACTGCTGGTCCGGTAGCATTGGCCGTCATAGTAATCGGTGCAGCGATACCGCTTGAATCTGAGTGGGGTGACTCCGTCATCCTCGGTCGCGCCATATGCGTGATCCTGGTAATAGTTTCGCGTCCAGCGCGTGCCATCGCTATGTCGAACAGTCCGCCGGACATCCGACCAGGTATAGCGATCGTCGTCTTCATCATAGACAGAATAGGTTTGGGCAGAGTCATTCCAGAAGATATCCGACTCGCCCGTATTGTACGGCGGATTCACCTTATGCTGTCTGGTGTTTTCGCCGTCAGTCATGAGGACCAGAACCTTCAGCGAATCTGCGGTTTTGTTGCGCCCTGGGCGCTTGTTGAACTCGCTGGGGATCGCAGAAGTCTGGGACAGGCGCGCGATCAGCGGTTGAACGCTGTCATCCAACAGGGTCAGACCCCATTTCAGACCTACATCAATCGAAGTCCAACCGTCGGCCTGAAGCAATTCGATCTGATCTTCCAGAACATCAGGGTCCTTCTGCAGGATCGCCATCGCACGCTCGTCAATACCCGCTCTTTCTTTGCGGCAGGTCGTGCTGTTGACCAATCCATCGTCGTATCTGTAGTCGTTTCGACCATAGTCAACAAAGTGCAGCGTCTGGGGGACGAAATCGCCGGGTTGTATCACATTCCCGTTCTCGTCTTCGATGTCGTAATAGGTGAAATCGGTTTTCGTAAAGTCCGAGGAACCGAAATCGATACAGTTGGCAACTTCGTTTCTGCCAAGCGTCTTCAACTCATCCATCAGGAAATCAGGCACCGAAACTTGCTCGGAATAGGGGATGACCGAGATCGACAGCTTTCCGTCTTCGGACTTTTCGTCCATCTCATGCACAAAATCGATGGCCGCCGTTTTCAGGTTGTCCAGTTTGGTACCGCGCATCGAGCCCGACACGTCCAGAACCAGCGAAATCTCGACGTTGCCGATGGATTCCTCGGCCACGCTTGCGGCGGACGAGCCCAGCGTGTCGACACCGCTCCACTGCATGAAATGGGTTTTTACCCGCATTTCCGCCTGCGCCTCAACCCGGCGCTTGCCCGCCAGCCTTGCATTCTGGGCCCCGCAGGTTTCGGGCGTAACGACGATGCTGTCTTCGATCAGATACTGGTCCAGGTTTTCTTTTGCCAGATAGTCGCGGACAACGTCTTTGGGGCAAAGTTCCTGGTCCAGATCCGCAGCGGCCAATACTGCGCGGTCCAGTGCGTATTGTAGCTTTACGCGTTCGCGGTCATACCGCATGGTGTCCACGGCGAACCCGGCAGCGGTAAATACGATGATGACAAGAAACAACGTCAGGATGGTCATCGACCCGTCAGTCTCTTCCGCAAATCTGCGCAGTCGCCGCACATGGAAAGGGGCGTTGCTGGATTCTCCGAATTTCGACTTCCTATTGAACTTGTGCATATCGAATTCCTTTGTCGGCCAGATGCACCGTCGGTAATTTCAACGTTAATAATTTAGAGATGGATCGTGGCGAGATTTGGGCACGCCAGCCACTATGCTGCTCTTATTGCGCGAAAATTGTCCTTAGTTATGGGTCTTTTTGCCCCTTTGTTTCCTGGGGCCGGACAATCGCGCGGTTGTTACCGGCGATGGCGACTCACCCCGTTGCTCACGCGGCGGGTTCGCAAAACGATGAAAAAAAGTGCAGATGAGAATTGCAGTTAAGGCTCAGTGGTGCGACAAAAAGTCATGACGAATGTCACCTGCCAACACGGAGGACCAGATGACCGGCACAAATGAACCCAGCTTTCGAGAGAGTGTTGATCTGATGTTTAACAGGGCGGCGTCCCTGATGGATTTGCCGCCCGGGCTGGAAGAAAAGATCCGTGTTTGCAACGCCACCTACACCGTCCGGTTCGGGGTGCGCCTGCGGGGGCAGATCCAGACTTTCACCGGCTACCGGTCGGTTCATTCCGAGCATATGGAACCGGTGAAAGGCGGTATCCGCTACGCTCTGGCAGTGAACCAGGATGAGGTCGAGGCGCTTGCTGCGCTTATGACCTATAAATGTGCTTTAGTCGAAGCGCCCTTTGGTGGATCCAAAGGTGGGCTATGCATCGACCCGCGTAAGTATGAAGAGCACGAGTTGGAGCAGATTACCCGCCGCTTCGCCTATGAACTGGCCAAGCGCGACCTGATCAATCCGTCTCAGAACGTTCCGGCCCCGGATATGGGAACCGGCGAACGCGAGATGGCATGGATGGCCGATCAATACGCGCGGATGAACACAACGGATATCAACTCGCGTGCCTGTGTGACGGGCAAGCCGCTGAATGCCGGTGGTATCGCGGGCCGGGTCGAGGCAACTGGGCGCGGCGTGCAATATGCGCTGCGAGAGTTTTTCCGCAATCCAGAAGACGTCAAGAAGGCGGGGATGTCCGGCACCTTGGACGGCAAGCGTGTGATCGTTCAGGGCTTGGGAAATGTGGGGTATCACGCCGCCAAATTCCTGAGCGAAGAAGACGGATCGCTGGTCACTGGCATCATCGAATGGGATGGTGCGCTGTTCAATCCCGAGGGCATTGACGTTGAATCGGTGCGCCAATGGATCGTCAAACATGGCGGCGTCAAAGACTATCCGGATGCCACGCATACCGCCGAAGGCGGCGCGGTGCTGGAAGAGGAATGCGATATTCTGATCCCGGCGGCGCTTGAAGGTGTTATCAACCTGTCCAACGCTGAACGGATCAAGGCGCCCCTGATCATCGAGGCTGCAAATGGTCCGGTGACCGCCGGTGCGGACGAAATCCTGCGCAAGAAGGGCACCGTGATCATCCCCGACATGTATGCGAACGCGGGCGGCGTGACGGTTTCCTATTTCGAATGGGTCAAGAACCTGAGCCACATCCGCTTTGGCCGGATGCAGCGTCGGCAGGAAGAATCCCGGCACGAACTGATCGTCAGCGAGCTGGAGCGGCTGGATCGCTATCTGGGCGATGCCTGGTCAATGTCACCGGATTTCAAGTCCAAGTACCTCAAGGGTGCGGATGAGCTTGAATTGGTGCGCTCGGGTCTGGATGACACGATGCGGATCGCCTATCAGGCGATGAGCGAGGTGTGGCATGACCGGTCCGACGTGGATGATCTGCGCACCGCAGCTTATATGGTGGCCATCGACCGGGTGTCGAAAAGCTATCGCGCCAAGGGTCTCTGAGCCCGGCAGCGCTTAAGCGATCGGGCCGGAAACGACGGCCCGGTTGCCATTTGGATCCTCTGCTGGCAGTTTTCTGACTGAGCGGGGGATCATCGCGTTTCGCTGACATTAGTCGCGCATAGACAAGCCTTTGTCGAAAACGAAGGGGTTTGTCGGTGCCGCCTGGGTACTGATTGTCAGGACAGATGTACTGCGCAGATGCCCGCAGGGAGGTTTGAATGCGTTTTTCCGGCTTGCGTGTCCTGAAAGAGGGCCTGACCGGCAACAAGGGCTGGACGCCACACTGGCGCGATCCCGAACCCAAATCCGAATATGACATCGTCATCATCGGCGGCGGTGGGCATGGGTTGAGTACGGCCTACTACCTGGCCAAAGAACACGGTCTGACCAACGTGGCCGTTCTGGAAAAGGGCTATATCGGCGGGGGCAATGTCGGGCGCAATACGACCATCGTGCGGGCAAACTATTTCCTTGAAGGCAATTCCCAGTTCTATTCGCACTCATTGAAGCTGTGGGAGGGTCTTGAGGAAGACCTGAACTACAACGTCATGCACTCGCAGCGTGGCATCATCGGACTGTTCCATTCCGATGCGCAGCGAGATGCAGCGGCTCGGCGCGGCAACATGATGATTAGCCAGGGCGACGATGCCGTTCTCTTAGGGCGCGACGAATTGAAAACGATGCTGCCCTATCTGAATTTCGATGATCTGCGCTTTCCGCTTTATGGTGGTCTGTATCACCCGCGTGGCGGAACGGCGCGGCACGACGCCGTGGCCTGGGGTTACGCGCGCGGTGCCGATCAGCGCGGCGTTGACCTGATCCAGAATTGCGAAGTGACTGGGATCGACATCGAAAACGGTGTCGTGCGCGGGGTTCAGACCTCTCGCGGTCCGATCCGGGCCAAGAAAGTTGCGATGGTTGCAGCGGGTCGGTCTGGGCAGGTCGCCGCAATGGCTGGAATGCGCTTGCCGATTGAAAGTCACGTCTTGCAGGCGTTTGTGACCGAGGGGCTGAAGCCCTGTATCGATCATGTGGTGACCTTCGGGATGGGCCACTTCTATATCAGTCAGTCCGACAAGGGCGGGCTGGTCTTTGGCGGCGATCTGGACTTTTACGCCTCTTATGCAGCGCGGGGGAACCTGCCGACGGTTGAGAGCGTGATGGAGGCCGGGATGGCGCTGATGCCGATGATCGGCAAGGCGCGCGTGCTGCGGTCATGGGGCGGGATCATGGATATGTCGCCCGATGGCTCTCCGATCATCGACAAAACGGAAACCGAAGGGCTCTATCTGAACTGCGGCTGGAACTACGGCGGGTTCAAGGCGGTCCCGGGTTCGGGCAATGTGTTTGCGCATCTGATCGCCACGGATCGGTATCATGAAAATGCCACCGGCTTCCGACTTGATCGGTTCCGCACCGGGCGCGGGATCATCGATGAAGAGGGCAAAGGCTCTCAACACAATCTGCATTGAGTTGGGGCGATGTCGGGTTTGAGTATTTGTGAAAAGATGAAGCAGGGGGCGCAGAGATGAGGATCACCTGTCCATATTGCGGCGAACGGGATCGCCGCGAGTTCTATTATCGCGGGGCGGCGGTTGATCTGGATCGACCGGCACCGGATGCGGGCGAGGACGCCTGGGACAATTTTGTCTACCTGCGCGACAATCCGGTTGGGTCTACTCGTGAGCTGTGGTGTCACGAGGGCGGCTGTGGCGCCTGGATCGTGGTAACCCGGGATACCACAACGCATGAAATGCTGGGTTCGGAACTGGCGTCTGGGGTGAACGCATGAGGGTCGAAGGCAAGGGATTGATCGACCGGTCCGAGACGGTGTCGTTTGTCTTTGACGGCGTCACCTACACGGGTTTCCGGGGCGATACGCTGGCTTCGGCCCTGCTGGCCAATAGTATTCGCCTGATGGGGCGGTCGTTCAAATATCATCGCCCGCGCGGTGTGCTGACCGCGGGCAGCGAAGAGCCGAATGCACTGGTGACCGTTGGAGAAGGGTCCACACAGGACCCGAATGTGCGCGCCACGATGCAGGAGATCTATCCGGGGCTGGTGGCGCGCAGCCAGAACCGCTGGCCCAGCCTCAATCTGGATCTGATGGCGGTCAACGATCTGGCAGCGCCGTTTCTGGGGGCAGGCTTTTACTACAAGACATTCATGTGGCCGAAGAGTTTTTGGGAAAAGCTCTATGAGCCGGTGATCCGCCGTGCTGCGGGTTTGGGCGCGCTTTCCGGGCAGGACAATTCTGACAAATACGAAAGCGCTTTTGCGTTCTGCGATCTTCTGGTCATCGGTGCCGGGCCTGCTGGGCTGATGGCGGCTCTGGTCGCCGGGCGGGCCGGCGCGGATGTCTTGCTTGTGGACGAGCATGCCCGCATGGGTGGGCGTTTGTTGGCCGAGACCTACGAGATTGACGGCAAGCGCGGCGCGGTCTGGGCTGACGAGGTGCTGGACGAATTGCGAGGGATGGACAATGTCCGCCTTATGACCCGCACGACGGTTGCAGGCGCCTATGACCAGGGTACCTTTGCCGCGTTGGAGCGTGTTTCGCACCATACCGATCATCGTCCCCACGGCGCTCCTATTGAAACCTATTGGCGGATCGTGGCGAAGCGGTCCGTGCTGGCGGCGGGTGCTTTGGAGCGTCCTGTGGCCTTTCGCGACAATGACCGCCCTGGGATAATGAATGCTGGGGCCGTGCGCGCCTTTCTGAATCACTGGGGTGTCAGCCCGGGCCGGAACGTGACCATCTTTGGCAACACGGATGACATTCATCGCACCGCACGGGATCTGCTGGATGCCGGTATCCATGTGGCTGCCGTGATCGACAGCCGCCACGACGCGCCCATGTCCACCGACTATGAGGTGCTGCGCGGTGCGCAGGTCTGTGGCAGTGCCGGTCGCAAGGGGCTGGAATCGATTACTGTCCGCCGCGCCAGTGGCGAGGAAAGTATCCATACCGACTGTCTGGCGATGACCGGCGGATGGAACCCGTCGGTGCACCTGACATGCCATATGAACGGCCGCCCGACCTGGAACCGCGACATTGAGGCGTTTGTTCCCACTCCCGGATCGGTTCCGGGCATGATCACCGCAGGGGCCTGTGACGGGTCATTCTCGACCGGTGCCTGTTTGCGCGATGGGCTCAAGGCTGGCGAAGCTTCGGTGACGGAACTGGGGTTGAAGGTGCCAAAGGTACCTGTTCCGGCGGCAGAGGATGACCCATACACAATTTCGCAGCTCTGGGCGGTGCCTGGTAAAGGGCGGGCCTGGCTGGATTTCCAGAATGATGTGACGGTGAAGGACGTCAAACAGGCCGCGACTGAAAACTTCCGCTCGGTCGAGCACATGAAACGCTATACCACCCAAGGGATGGCGACGGACCAGGGCAAAAACTCGAACGTTGCGGCGCTGGCCATTTTGGCGGATGCGACCGGGCGGGGGATACCTGAAACCGGGACCACCACGTTCCGTCCACCATACTCTCCGATCGCGATTGCGGCGCTGGGTGCGGGGGCCGAAGGCCAGGCGTTCAAGCCACAGCGGTTCACAACGTCGCATGCAGCGACCGTGGCACGCAAAGCGCCGATGATCGAGGCGGGCCTGTGGTATCGCCCCAGCTATTTCCCAAAGGATGGCGAGACCACGTGGCGGCAATCCTGCGACCGCGAGGTCAATATGGTGCGACAGTCCGTCGGCGTGTGCGATGTCTCAACCCTCGGCAAAATCGACATTCAGGGCCCCGATGCAGGGGCGTTTCTGGACTTCGTCTACACCAACATGTTCTCGACGCTGAAGGTTGGCCGCACGCGTTATGGGTTGATGCTGCGCGAGGATGGGTTTGTCATGGATGACGGCACAACAGCGCGACTGGGTGAGACCCACTACGTGATGACCACAACTACCGCCGCTGCGGGTGAGGTGATGAAACATCTGGAGTTCGTCCACCAGGGCCTGTGCCCGAACATGGACGTCTCGTTCACTTCGGTCACTGAACAATGGGCGCAATTTGCCGTGGCCGGGCCGAAATCGCGCGAAGTGCTGAACGGCCTGTTGGACGAGGAAATAGACGATGAAAGCTGGCCGTTCATGGCCTGCGGCGCGGTCTCGGTGCTTGGGGTGCAGGGGCGGCTGTTCCGTATTTCCTTCTCGGGCGAGCACGCTTACGAAATCGCAGTGCCTGCGCGCTATGGGGCAAACCTGTTCGATATCCTGACCAAGCGGGCCGAAGCCTTGGGTGGTGGGCTCTATGGCATGGAGGCCCTGAATGTCCTGCGGATTGAGAAGGGGTTCATCACCCATGCCGAAATCCACGGGCGCACGACCGCATACGATATCGGCATGGGGCGGATGGTGTCTCAGAAAAAGGACTGTATTGGCAAAACCATGTCCGAACGCCCTGGTCTGGAAGAAGCAGGGCGCGAACGGTTGGTGGGCCTCAAGCCGATCGGCGAAAGCCGGGAGCTACTGTCCGGCGCACATCTCTACAAGGAAGAGGCCGAACCGGTTCGCACCAACGATCAGGGGTACATAACCTCGGTTTGTTATTCGCCGACTTTGGAAACGATGCTGGGCCTTGGCTTCTTGGCCGATGGCCCTGAAAGATATAGTGAAATCGTCAAGATGGTGGATCATCTGCGCGGTGTGACAACGCTGTGCGAAGTGGTGAACCCGGTCTTCTTTGACCCAGAGGGAGGGCGCGTTCGTGGATAAGCTGACAGCCAAATCGCCCTGCGACGGGTTGTTGCCTCTGACCGTTGGAGCGGTGACGTTGAGCGAAGTGGAGGTGGAGTCGATCCATTCGATTTCGCCACTGAAGGGCCAAACGAAAGCAGTGTCGGACGCCATGAAGGCGGCACTAGGGATGACCTTTCCGGCGCCCAATCGTGCAACCGGCAAAACGGGTTCCCGCGCCGTTTGGTTCGGCCCTGAACAGGCCATGCTGATGGGACCAGAGCCCGAGGCCACACTGTCGGAGCATGCAGCGGTCGTGGACCAGTCCGACGCCTGGGCTGTTGTTCGGCTTGAAGGGGCCGGGGTCGAAGACGTTTTGGCCCGCCTGGTGCCTGTCGATCTGCGCGCGGTTCATTTCAAACGTGGTCATACAGCACGGACGCTGTTGTTTCACATGACCGCGTCGATCACGCGCGTTGGCGAAAACGCGTTCCAGATCATGGTGTTCCGATCAATGGCTCAGACCTTGGTTCACGATTTGAAAAGGGCCATGGAAGGTGTCGCCGCGCGCGGGTAAGCTGCGCTGAAAGAAACGATTCCGGGAGACCCCCATGTTGCGTATCGCCATCGTCGCGGCCTTGCTGGCCACCCCTGTGGCTGCTCAGGAAACCAAGGAACAAAGCTGCAAGTATCAGGCTGATGTTGTGGCGGCGATTCAGAAGGCTCGTCTGGACCGGGTCAAGGAACGCGACGTAGCGCAGGCGGTGTCAGACAGTGGCCCGTCATGGCCCGAGAATTACAATGCGGCGATCCCGCTGATCACACCTTGGGTTTATGAGCAAAAGATGCGCGATGTGCGCAAAAAGGACCTTGGCGCGGCCTGGTTGGAGCTGTGTTTGCAGCAGTAATCCACAGTCGCGCCGATTCCCTGTGGACAACCGCGTGCCATCCCCTTGGCGCGCGTTTTCATTTCTGGCAGGTTTGATCCATGTCTTTGCCCCCCGGATTTCTGGATGAACTGCGCACGCGCCTCAGCCTGTCTCAGGTCGTGGGGCGCAAGGTCATGTGGGATCAGCGCAAGTCCAATCAGGGCAAGGGCGACATGTGGGCGCCGTGTCCGTTTCACCACGAGAAGACCGCCTCGTTCCACGTCGATGACCAAAAGGGATTCTATTATTGCTTCGGCTGTCACGCCAAAGGCGATGCTATCAGCTTTGTGAAAGAGACCGAAAATGTCTCGTTCATCGAAGCGGTCGAGATTCTGGCGCGTGAAGCCGGGATGCCGATGCCTGCGCGCGATCCCAAAGCGCAGGAGAAGCAGGATCGTCGCTCGCAACTGGCCGAGGTGATGGAGCAGGCGGTGCAGTTCTTTCGCCTTCAGCTCAAGACCGGGGCGGGGGCCGAGGCCCGCGATTACCTGACCCGTCGCGGGTTGGATGCGCAGGCATTGGATCGGTGGGAGATCGGCTTTGCCCCCGATGGCTGGCAGGCGCTATGGGATCATTTGACCGGCAAGAACGTTCCCGAAGATCTGATCCTTGGCGCTGGGCTCGCCAAACCGTCGAACAAGGGCAAGAAACCCTATGACACCTTCCGCAACCGGATCATGTACCCGATCCGAGACCCGCGCGGACGTTGCATTGCCTTTGGTGGGCGGGCAATGGACCCCAGTGACAACGCCAAATACCTGAACTCGCCCGAGACCGAGTTGTTCGACAAAGGTCGCAGCCTGTATAACCACGGACCCGCGCGTCAGGCGGCCGGGCAGGGCCAGCCTTTGGTCGTGGCCGAGGGGTATATGGACGTGATCGCTCTGGCCGAGGCCGGGTTTGGCGCGTCAGTAGCGCCCTTGGGAACGGCCATTACCGAGCATCAGTTGCAGTTGCTGTGGCGTGTCTCGAACGAACCGATCATTGCGCTGGACGGGGACACGGCTGGTCTACGAGCGGCGATGCGGGCGGTTGATTTGGCCTTGCCGCTGCTGGAGGCTGGCAAGTCGCTTCGCTTTGCGCTGATGCCCGAAGGCAAGGACCCGGATGACCTGCTGCGCGCCGAAGGGGCAGGCGCTGTGCAGGCCGTCCTGGACGGGGCCATTCCGATGGTCAAGTTGCTGTGGCAGCGCGAGACCGAGGGAAAGGTGTTTGACAGCCCAGAACGCAAGGCGGCGCTGGACAAATCCCTGCGTGAGAAAATCAAACTGATCCGCGATCCCTCGATCCGTTCTCACTACGGGCAAGAGATCAAGGACCTGCGCTGGCAATTGTTCCGCCCGCAGCGGCAGCCTCAGAACCGCAATTGGCAACCGCGTGGAAAAGGGCAGCCGCCGCAGCCTGCAACGCCGGGCGCAAGGGCCTCGTTTCTGGCCTCGTCGGAAAATGCTGATATCCAACTACGCGAGGCCGCGATTCTGGCCATCGCGATCCTGAACCCGCAGGTGGTTGTTCAATTCGAACATCAGCTTGAGGATATGGAGTGCCAGAACTCCGACCATGCGGCGCTGCGCGACGCCGTTCTGCGCCACGCGATTGACGATCCTGACAATCTTCAGGATCACATCGAGCAAAATTTGGGCCGCGAAGCCCTTGAAAAGCTGCTGGCCCTTCGCCATGTCGCAGTGATCCCCTGTGTGAACAAACCGGGCGACGTCGAAAAGGCCGAGATGACACTGGCCGAGGAACTCGCAAAGATCAAAGCGCTCCGGGGGTTGGATGCTGAGATTGCCGAAGCGGCAGAGGAATTGTCTGATCTGGCCGATGAGGCGCTGACCTACCGGCTGGCGCAAGCCGCCGAAGAGCGCAACCGCACGAGCCGCAGCCAGAATGAGGACAAGGCCGTTTTCGACATCGCCGACAATGGTGCGCGAATCAACCGCGACGAGAAAGACGCGTTTGAGGCGATCATGTCCGGCATCAATTTCGAACGGAAACGTCGCTAAAGTGATGTTTTCGTAAGGCACTGGAAAAGAAAAACGGGTAAACGGGTGGCCGAATCAGTTTCACGCGCTAATGATTCGGAGCAAACGAATCACCCATCCCTGCAGGAGCATTGAATGGCCGCCAAGGATACGAACGAAGACCGCAAATCCGACGAGCAGGAACAGGAAATCTCGCTGGACATGAGCCAGGCCCAGGTCAAAAAGATGATCGCCGAGGCCCGCGAGAAAGGCTACATCACCTACGACCAGCTCAATCAGGTTCTGCCGCCTGATCAGGTGAGTTCGGAACAGATCGAAGACGTTATGTCGATGCTGTCCGAGATGGGCATCAACATCATCGAAGATGAAGAGGCCGAAGAGGAAGAGAACAAAGGCTCGACCGAACTGGTAACCACCGAAGGCCCGCGCGAGGTTGCGCTGGCGGGTGCCGCAACCGAAAAGCTGGATCGCACCGATGACCCAGTGCGCATGTATCTGCGTGAGATGGGATCGGTCGAACTGCTGAGCCGTGAGGGCGAAATTGCCATCGCCAAACGGATCGAGGCCGGTCGCAATACAATGATTGCCGGCCTGTGCGAAAGCCCTTTGACCTTCCAGGCGATTACGATCTGGCACGACGAATTGTTGAGCGAAGACATTCTGTTGCGCGACGTTATTGATCTGGAAACAACGTTCGGAAATCAATTGGACGAAGACGGCGACGTCGAAGAACCGGTTGTCGATACCTCGACCGTCCAGGCCGCCAAACCCGCGAAGGAAGAGAGCGGTCCTGAGTTGGACGCCGATGGCAACCCCATCGCCAGCGATGACGATGATGACGAAGACGATCAGGCCAACATGTCGCTGGCTGCAATGGAAGCGGCACTGAAAGATCAGGTTCTGACCACGCTTGAGCGTATCTCGACCGACTTCGCACAACTCAGCGAGATGCAGGACAGCCGGATTTCGGCGACGCTGAACGAAGACGGCACCTTCAGCGCTGAGGACGAGGAAACCTATCAGAAGCTGCGCGCCGAGATCGTTGAACTGGTGAACGGCCTTCACCTGCACAACAACCGGATCGAAGCGCTGATCGACCAGCTTTATGGCATCAACCGCCGCGTCATGTCGCTGGACAGCGCGATGGTGAAACTGGCGGATCAGGCGCGAATCAACCGGCGTGAGTTCATTGACGCCTATCGCGGGCGCGAGTTGGACCCGAACTGGCTGTCCGAAATGGCCGAAAAGCCGGGCCGGGGCTGGCAGATGTTCATCGAACGCTCGACCGATAAGGTGGAAGACTTGCGCAATGACATGGCGCAGGTCGGTCAGTATGTCGGTCTCGACATCCCCGAATTCCGCCGCATCGTGCAGCAGGTTCAGAAGGGCGAGAAAGAGGCGCGGCAGGCCAAGAAGGAAATGGTCGAGGCCAACCTGCGTCTGGTGATCTCAATCGCCAAGAAATACACGAACCGCGGCCTGCAATTCCTTGATCTTATTCAGGAAGGTAACATCGGACTGATGAAGGCGGTGGACAAGTTCGAATACCGTCGCGGCTATAAGTTCTCGACCTATGCGACCTGGTGGATCAGGCAGGCGATTACGCGGTCTATCGCGGATCAGGCGCGGACCATCCGAATTCCGGTTCACATGATCGAGACGATCAACAAGCTGGTTCGGACCGGTCGCCAGATGCTGCACGAAATCGGCCGCGAGCCGACACCGGAGGAACTGGCCGAAAAGCTGCAAATGCCGTTGGAGAAGGTTCGCAAGGTGATGAAGATCGCCAAGGAACCGATCAGCCTCGAAACGCCGATTGGCGACGAGGAAGACAGCCAGTTGGGCGATTTCATTGAGGATAAGAATGCTGTGCTGCCGTTGGATAGCGCCATTCAGGAAAACCTCAAAGAGACCACGACCCGGGTTCTGGCCTCGCTCACCCCGCGTGAGGAGCGGGTTTTGCGGATGCGCTTTGGCATCGGCATGAACACCGACCATACGCTCGAAGAAGTGGGCCAGCAGTTCAGCGTGACCCGCGAGCGTATCCGCCAGATCGAGGCCAAGGCGTTGCGCAAGCTGAAACATCCCAGCAGGTCGCGAAAGTTGCGGTCTTTCCTGGATCAGTGAATTCAAGGCGCTCCAAACGGGGCGCCTTTTTTCTTGGCGGGTGCGCCTCACGTTGTCTCAACGTCACATCAATTTGGCGAGAACTCAAAAGGGTTTTTCTGGCGGGCCTTCTATATCGCCGGTGTCCACTCATGGACCGGCCGGGGCGAGGCTGACGCGCTGTTGACCCCCGGCCACGCCTAGTGCGGATGCAAGGGGTGATCGACCCGCTTGCGAAATGCGCTGGGAGCTTGTCCCGTCCAGCGTTTGAACGCGGTCGAAAACGCTGCATGGTCGGCATAGCCCAGAGAATAGGAAATTTCCGATAGATTCATGCCATTCTTGATGAAGGTCTGTGCCAAATCACATCGCAGGTCATCGACCACCTCGCGATAAGTCGTGCCTTCGTCGTTCAGGCGTCGCGCCAGGGTGCGCGGGCTGACGCCAATTTGCGCAGCGACGTCTTCGACCTGAAGGATGCAGCCTGGCATCGAACGGGTGATCAACCCTTCGACCTGCGCGCGTGTTCTCTGTTTGGGTGTCTGCCGTTCTGCCAGCAGGCGTTCGCCGTATTCCAGAAGGTGCGCCCGCAAGCTGGGGTCATAGGTCGGAACCGGCAGGTCAAGAGACGACAGGGACACTATGATTTCTAGGCTCTCGGTTCCGAATTCGACGGGAAAGCCGCCGATTCTGGCGTATTGCGAGGCATGTTGGCCAACCTCGTGTTGAAACCGTATTTGTAACGGATGAAACGCGACCTGAGTCAGTGCCCGCATCCGGGCAACCGCGGCAAACAGCAGAAATTCCGTCCTGCGATGGTAACGAGAGAATGTGGCGTCTTTCCAATCAGCCTCTAACGTGGCTGCGTTTCCGGACACGCGCAGGGTAAGGGCCAGCGACGGGTCGATTATCTGGTGAAACCGGGTCGTGTTTTCCAGAACCTGCCTCAAATCACGGGAGTACTTGCTGATATAGGCAGTCACGCTCGACGACGTGTTGAACTGCAGCCCGGCCTGCGCACCAAAGGTGATATCCTCGAGCGCGTCACAGGCGTGACGCACGAAACGGGCCTCGTTATGGGCGCTGAAGGTTTGGGCAGGGGGTTCGATTTCGGGTCTGCTCAATCCGCTTGTCTGCAAGACATGATCGACCACCGACGGATCACCCGTCTGATCTTCCAACACTTTGGTCAGCAATTGAATTCTTGAAATATCGACTTCCATGGCCCAGTCCGCGCCAGCGCGTTAATCTTCCTGTAACTCTAGCAGAGAAATACAGCATGCCGCTATCCCATGCAGGTGCCCTCTGGGATTTGCCAGTATTCGCGGCTCCTTTGGCTGAATCTCGAAAGGAATTGTCCCGTAAGACCAAGACCCGGGCCAGTGGTGTGCCTAGATTTGCCGAGTTGTCGGGTCAGCGCCCTTATGGGGATGGGGCCAGAGCCTGGGAGAGCGGAATACCAAAACCGTTTCAAAGGGTTCCCCGGCACGCCACATCCTTCTGACCTGTCCGAGATGTCGCATTGCGGTCGCAATGGCTGGGATGCCAGCATGGGCGAAATGCAGCATAAGGCGAATGCAGATATGCAGCCAGATGGATCATTGCCCGATCACGACCTGATCGTCTTTGACGGCGAATGCGTGCTGTGTTCGCGGTTCTTTCACTTCATGCTCCGACACGACAAAGCGCGCCGGTTTCGCTTTGCAACGGCGCAATCCCGGCTTGGTCAGCGCCTGTATCGGGCCTCTGGGCTGCGAACAGACGATTTTGAAACCTATCTGGTCATTGTGAATGGGCAGGTTCACCAAAAACTGGATGCGTTTGCGGCGGCGATGGCCGCGCTGCCGTGGCCATGGCGCGGATTGGCCTTATGCAGGTATCTGCCCGACTTCGCGAAGACCCTGGTCTATCGGTTGATTGCACGCAACCGATACAAACTGTTTGGCCGCGCCCGCAGTTGTCTGGTTCCCGGACCCGAACTTCGCAGTCGATTTGCGCCGGGCGGGTACTGAAGCGATGAGCGACCCGTTTTTGTGCGCTCTGCCGGAGGGGGCCACGCTGCCGAAAGCCGTTTTTGATCTGCACGATCAGCCGGGAACGTTTCGCGGTCGTTGCCATATAGAGCGGGGCAAGGGAGTGCTTGTGGCTTTTGCATTACACGTCGGCCGGTTCCCACGGTCCGGGCAAGATTTACCAGTCGCGCTGGTGACGCAGCCAAAGGGTGAGGGGCGGATCTGGTCACGGGACTTTGCGGGTCATGTGACGCGGTCCAACCTGACATACGACTCGCATCGCAATTGCGTTCGGGAACAGATCGGCGGGTTGACCATCTGGATACGCCCAGTTTTGGCCGGGGATCGACTGACCATTGACGTGATCCGGCTAAAGCTTTGGGGTGTGCCTTGCCCGAAAGCGTTGCTGCCGAAATCCTCGTCCTGCGAATGGCAAGATGATTTAGGGCGGTTCCGTTTTGATATTTCTGCCCGAATGCCAGGGTTGGGTCAGTTGATCCGGTATCACGGTTGGCTGACGCGTGATCACGAAGCGCAGCTTCAGCCTTAAATACCTGTGAGGTCCCCTGTATTCCGAAAAGGGGTGACCTAACCTATGTGTCATGTCAGAACAGGAAAGATGGATTTTATGAAACAGATCATTGCATATTCCGCCCTTGCCATGCTGCTGAGTCTTCCCGCGCTGGTTTCGGCCGCGCCCAACGGCTATCGGACCGAACCCATGAGCGGTACGGATTTCGAGGTAATCCCAAGGACCGATCAGTTCGTCGACGGCTATTGGTGCGCGGCTGCCGATTTTGCGCGCAGAAAGCTGGGTGCGGGTTGGCAGCAAAGGATTTACGTATTGCGCGGATATGGCCCAAGCGTAACGACAGGGCGCAGAACCGCGGTGCAATTCACGTTGACGATGCCCACGGATGTTCCGCAACAGGGCAGCAATCCGCTTTCGCCGTTTAAGGTGGGTGACAGCATGTCGGTGCAGGGCGCGAATGCCCGTTGCAACTATCTGCCGTTTTTCAGGAATTGAGGGTGCAGACCGAGTTTTCGATCGATACGCAAGGCGCCGGACTCTATGAGTTTACGGTGCCTGTTCGTGCTTGGGTCAAAGAGCAACCCGGTGCTGGCCTGCTGACCTTGTTCGTTCGCCACACCTCGTGCTCGCTGCTCATTCAGGAAAATGCGGATCCCGAGGTTCAAACCGACCTCAAAGCCTTCTTTGACCGGTTGGTTCCGCCATCGGACGATCCCGCGATGTCTTATCTGCGTCATACCTACGAAGGGCCCGACGACATGCCGGCCCATATCAAGGCGGCGGTCATGCCGGTGTCACTGTCGATCCCCATGGCCAATGGCCAACCCGCACTGGGTACATGGCAAGGGATATACCTGTTCGAACATCGCAGGGCACCGCATACACGAAAGGTCGCGGCCCATATTGTGTGACCCCTTTATATTGCGGTGAAAAATTCCGACTACCCAAACCCTAGAGGCTGCCCTATAGTTGTGGATAAGTAAGCCGAAGCGCTTACAAAAAGAGGTAAGCTAGGGACGAGGAGACGGCGGATGCGCTGCCCGTTTTGCGGAAATATCGACACTCAGGTCAAGGATTCACGCCCGGCAGAGGATCATGTCGCGATCCGCAGGCGCCGGTTCTGCCCGGCTTGTGGGGGCCGGTTTACCACCTATGAACGGGTGCAACTGCGCGATCTGGTTGTCATCAAAACCAACGGCAAGCGCGAGGATTTCGATCGCGACAAGCTGGAACGCTCGATCCGCATCTCGATGCAGAAACGCCCGATCGACCCGGATCGCATTGATCAGATGATCTCGGGAATCGTGCGGCGTCTGGAAAGCATGGGGGATACGGATATTCCCTCAAACAAAATCGGTGAAATCGTCATGGAGGCGCTGGCCCGGATCGACACGGTCGCTTATGTTCGGTTTGCAAGTGTGTACAAGAATTTCCAGGCGGCCGATGATTTCGAGGAGTTTGTCCACGAACTGCGCCCGCCGCAGCCTTCTACGGACGAGTGAGCGAAACAGATAAGCGATATATGGCGTTGGCCCTGTCCTTGGGGCGACGCGGCCAGGGGACGTGCTGGCCCAACCCATCCGTGGGTTGCGTCATCGTACGTGACGGGCAGATCGTAGGGCGAGGCTGGACCCAGCCGGGCGGTCGTCCGCATGCCGAGCCTGTGGCGTTGGCACAGGCAGGTAATGCCGCGCGCGGCGCTACTGCCTATGTATCGCTGGAACCCTGCGCCCATTTTGGCAAGACGCCGCCCTGTGCCCAGACTCTGATCGACGCAGGTGTGGCTCGCGTCGTCTCGGCCATCGAGGACAGCGATCCACGGGTCGCAGGCAAGGGCTTTGAAATGCTGCGCGCCGCCGGCATTGAGGTCACGACAGGTGTCCTGATGGAGCAGGCAGCGTGGGATTTGTCGGGGTTTTTTCTGAAAACCGAACAGGGCCGCCCTTTTGTCACTTTGAAACTGGCCAGCAGCTTTGACGGAAGGATCGCCACCGAGACTGGCCACAGCAAGTGGATCACCGGCCCCAAAGCGCGACGTACGGTGCACGCGATGCGGTCTCGGCATGACGCCGTGATGGTCGGGGCGGGTACCGCGCGCGCCGACGATCCATCGCTGACAGTGCGCGATCTTGGGATCGACCAACAGCCTGTCCGGGTCGTCGTGTCGCGTCATCTGGACCTGCCCCTTCTAGGTCAGCTTGCGCGGTCGGCATCTCAGGTTCCGCTGTGGCTGTGCCACGGGCCCCGCCCTGACGCAGAACGGGCGCGGGCATGGGAGGACTTGGGTGCGCGCCTGATCCCCTGCGCGCTGAATGAGCATCAGATTGATGCGGCGGACTTGTTACAGCAACTGGGTCACGCCGGGTTGACGCGCGTATTTTGCGAAGGCGGCGCAGGGTTGGCAGCCTCACTTTTGGCCGAAGATCTTGTAGACGAGCTTGTGGGCTTTACCGCCGGGCTGACAATTGGTGCCGAAGGGTTGTCAGCGGTTGGGGCGTTAGGGCTCGAGACGTTGGAAGCTGCCCCCCGGTTCGAACTGATCGACACACAGGTTATCGGCCCGGACGTTTTGCATCGTTGGGGCCGGATGGCCCGCTAGGGCTATCTCCAAAGATGCGATTGCGTCGCCAATACGCCCTGAAGTTTTGCCAGCAAGCGGTTCGCAAGACCCGTGGCAGGTTGCTGTCCCGATGCTAACCGATCAACAGCGACCTCGACCGGGCAGGGCAGACCGGTGACCGGGTCCAGATAGCGCGGATAGTCGATCAGCGTCGCATGGACCAGCCCCCACAGGGAAGGCCGCGCCCCGCGCCGCGCCGGTACGATATCCAGATCGGTCGTCAGCCCCCATCCGGCGTAGAATGGCGCTCCCAGAGTCGTCACCCTCACGCCGCGCAATAACGCCTCGAACCCTAGCAGGGATGTCATGGTCCAGACTTCGTGAACTTGCGGCAGCAGCGCGGCAGGGTCGGTGCCATTGACCACCATGTCGGCCAGCCCACCGGTATCCATCCCGCCATCACGCAACCCGGCTTCGACATCAGGGTGGGGCTTGTAGATAAGGATGGCATCGGGATTTGCCTCGCGCGCCGCAACCAGAAGATCACGGTTCGTGCGGGTGGCGCTGGTGCCCAACAAGATTGAGGCATCGTCTTCGACCTGCCCTGGAATCAGTATCCGGTGACCCTCGGGCAGATCGGGTGCAGCCTGGCCCACATTGTACTTGCTCAACCCCTCGGAAAGCAGCCGCGATACCAACCGTTCAGCGCGCAATTGCTGATCCGAACGCAGGTTTTCCCGTGCTGCGATCAGGTTCTCCAATCGGCTTGGACGTGTCGGGTCGTAATAGATGCCCTCATCATCCGTCACCAGGGACAGCGGCGGTACAAGTTTTGCCCCCAACCCGCGTGAGCGTAGAAACCCGTCCTCGATGCGGGTCACATCTTGCAATTGACCAGCGTGGCGCGCCCAGACCATATGAGGTCGATCCGGTTTAGCGGGCGGCTCGTTGGTGAACCTCAACTTGTGATGTGATCCGAACATCTGTTGCAGATGCCGACGCTTCCACACGCGCATTCCCGAGGCGGTCCATCCCTTGCGATCCTCGCGCCAGGCACGGGTTCGGGCCTCGAGCGTGTCCAACACGGTTTCCAATTCGCAGAGCTGATCGCGATAGGGATCGTACCAGGTCGGATAGAGGATCATTGCTGCGGTAAACAGCTGTGCCCGTGTCAACGCGCGTTGCCTGCGGGGCAGGGGGTCTTCGTCCTGCGTCAACCCCCACCCGGAATAGAAAGGTTGCCCGAACACGCGCGGTTTGTGGCCTGCAAGGATCGCTTCGAATCCAAGTTGCGAGGACAGGGTGTAAACACCAACGGCACCCTCCAGCAGGGGCCAGGGGCTGATTGGCTCTTTCAGCAACGTTACGCGATCGCTTTGGTCCTGATCCGAAAAGTAGCCGCCGCGGTAGCCTGAAAGGGTTTCGGGGTGGGATTTGATAATCACGCGCGCGCCCGGGTTTTCTTCCTGCGCGATGACCAGCATTTCACGAAAGCGCGCAAGGTCGCCCGCGCTGGCGGTGACCGCCGCGTCACCCTGCGTCTGATCGACAACCAGAACATAACCCGGGTCAGGCGGCAAAATATCCGGGTCAAAGGCTGAATACTTGCTGAGTTGCAGTTCGCGCAGCCGCTCCATCGCGCCGCGTGCGCGGTCCAGCAAGGCGGTGTCGTCCAGAGGATGCGTCGCCAGCAACTGCTCAAGATCGCTAGCGCGGGACGGGTCGAAATGCACACCGGACCGATCCAACAAAAGCCCCAATGGGGCTTCTCCGCTGCGGCCAGGATGTAGCGATCGCAGAAACGCATCCTCGATCCGCAGAACAGGGACCGCGCGTTTCTCGGCGACTCGCAAGCCACGATGCGCCGTTGGGCTATCGCCCCAGATACCGACCAGATCACCCTCTTTGGGCAGTCCCAGCCGGATGTCGTACCCTGACAGCGAGAGGATACGGCGCAGCCGCCGCTGCGTCAGAAACCCGCCGTTGTAGACAAACAACCGTTTGCGTTCGTCTTCAACCGTTGGGTCGATGTCCGGAAACACGCGTTAGTTGCCTGTCAGAGTGGCCACGTTCGCGATTGGTGTCAGGCCTCCTGCGATCAACGAGATCGATTTGGTCCACTGCGCATAAGGAGCCTCGGTCACGTAGATCGTATCGTCGTCGCGAATGACAAAGTCGCGGGCGATGAACAGGCCATTGGGCGCGGTCAGGTTCAGCAGATAGATCATACGCTGATCACCCTGCAGGTCAGCGCGGCCCATAACTTTGCGCGCTATGTCCTGACGTTCCTTGCGCAGAACAAAAATACCGGTTGGGTCCGAGGACAGGGATTGCAACCCGCCAACCTGTGCGATGGCCTCAAGCGCCGACAGATCCTGGCTTTCGAACGCCACCCGAGATTGTCCTCCGGTCGCCCCCAACGCGATATAGGACCGGCTGTCTTCCTCGACCAGAATGCGATCACCGCCACGCAGGGCGATATCCGTTTGGGGCGAACGGAACAGGTCGTCGTACCAGACCGTACCTTTGTGACTGCCACGAATGACCGTGACCAGTGCAATGTCCGACGACACGGACACGCCGCCCGCCTTGGCCAGCATGCCGGACAGGTTTCCGGTCGGGCGTTCGATCGGGTAGACACCCGGCGCACCGACCGTTCCGGTCAGCGAAACAGTCGCGCCATCACCCGCCACGCGGCGCACCTGCACCTGCGGGTCCGGGGTTTGTTCCTGCAGTTTCTCGGAAATCAGCGTGCGCAATTGTTCGGGCGTGTTGCCCGCAGCGCGTAGACGTCCGGCATAGGGGACAAAGATGAAGCCGTCATTGTCGACCTGAACTTCGTCCAGCGCCGTGGCGGTACCGGCTTGCGAGGTCAACAGGCCGTCTTCGACGTTTTCCCAGATCGTCAATCCCAGAACGTCACCTGGGCGCACTGTATCCGAGGCGACGCTTTGGGCGCTGCGGAAAGTTTGCGAGAATCCAAACTGAGGTATGGCTGCAGTTTCGCGGGTCACCCGGTCATCCACCTCGACAACAAAGGCATTCCCGCCATTCGCCGTGGACCCAGCCAGAATTTCGGTTTTGTTCGGGCCGGATTTCGGAAGCTGGCACGCTGCCAGCAGTCCAGCGGCCGCCACAAAGGAGACCGCCCGTATCCATCGGGTTGGGATGCGCGTCACTGCCGAATGTCCTCAGTTTATTGTTCTTTTGCGCAAGTTACCCTGTTCACTGACAAACATCCAGCGACAGCTGGCTTCGTGTCATTCAACGAGTTTTAACTGTGGCGCGTTGGTCGCGTTGCCGGAAAGGGCGGCCTCGTAGGGGTCCCGATCCCGCAGCATCATATCAACGGCGCGTCGCAAGAGTTGTTGTCTTCCCCGGCGCGAATAAAAGCCGCCCGGCACCTGACTGGTCTCGAGCAGAAACCGCCGATAAACGCGATAGGCGGCTGCGTCTGGGGGATCGGGTCTGGCAAAGAATGCAGCAACAGATTGCTGCGACACGAATTGCGGTTTGTCATAAACCGAACGTCCGAAGATGCGCAAAGGAATCCCGCGCCACAACACCTGTTGACCAGCTGTCGAATTGATTGTGACAGCCGAACGCGCGTCATCCAACAGCCGTGCCAGTTTCCCGCCGGGGACATAGTGAATACGGTCAGAGAGTCCGTGGTCCCGGGCCAATTGGCGCACGCGCTTGCGAAGTGGCTCGCGGTGGTTTTCCAGCGGGTGTTCCTTGATGACAAGACGATGATGCGCGGGTGCGCCGGTTGCAAAACCCGCAATGACCGTGTCCAGAAAATCGCACATGCCCGAAAACTCGGAATGCGACTGGACCGAACTGTCATGGCCCAGTTGCAATAGCACCAGATGATAGGGAAAGCCCCCCCGGCGCACCATTGCGGTGGCCCAGCGGCGTTGCAGCCGGTGCAGGGGCATCAGCATCAACCGTTTGAAATACAGTTGAAACTCACGCGCGACCGGCAATTCACGGTGTCTGCGAAAGTTGCGGTACCCACGGTTCAAAAACATGAGAAAGCCGTGATAGGCCGCCCCGTAGAAAATATGCTGTCGCATATCGCCCCAATGTGATGGGGGCGGAGGCGTCTGTGCATCCGACTGCGCCAGCGCGGATTGCATTTGCTCGACCTCCAACGCCATCAGGCGAGAATTGCCGTTGGACCCTTCACGCTCATACGTGACCCACCAGGGGCGCAGATAGCCTTCTTCATAGACATGCACGGTCAGGCCGAGTCGGCGGGCGACCTCGACCGCACGCGCATGGATCGGGCGGGTGTCGCCATAAAGCACGATATCGGTCACGCCTCGATCCCGGATCACGTCCGCAAGGAAGGATGGCCAATCCGCGACCGGTGCACGAAAGGCGATATAGCTGTCCGTATCCCTCCAGAACGCCTGATCACCGGCGTTGAACCCGATGCGCCAAACCTGCGCCCCCGCTGCGCGCAACACTTTCCCCAGTGCGTTGAAGAACGGCCCGTGCGGACCCTGAAGGAACAGGAACACGCGTTGCCTGGGATGATCGGTTCGCTGTGTCATATGGCCTGATTGGCGACTGCTCATGTGTTTATTGCGAAAATTATGCCTGTTTGTCACATTCCCGACAAGCCGGGTCTTGCCGGTCGGGGTTCAGGCCTTTACCTCGGCATTCGAAGCTAGGCTCAGAGGGTTAACGAAATGTTCACAGGGATCGTCACGGATATCGGAACAATCACCGAATTGGACCAGCAGGGCGATCTGCGTGCGCGGATCAAAACCGGCTACGATACAGCTGGCATTGATATCGGTGCTTCGATAGCCAGCGACGGCGTTTGTCTGACGGTCATCGCGCTGGGTAACGATTGGTACGACGTCCAGATCAGCGCCGAGACCGTTTCGAAAACCAATCTGGACGCTTGGACGCCTGGTAAGCGGGTCAATCTGGAGCGCGCCTTGAAAGTGGGTGACGAATTGGGCGGGCACATCGTATCGGGCCACGTGGATGGCGTGGCTGAGGTGGTTGCAATCGCGGATGAAGGCGACAGCACGCGTGTCACCCTGCGCGCGCCCAAGGACCTGGCCCGGTTCATCGCGCCGAAAGGGTCTGTCGCGCTGAACGGAACCTCGCTGACGGTCAATGACGTCGAGGGATGCGACTTTGGCATAAACTTCATCCCACACACCAAAGAAGTGACGACCTGGGGCGATGTCGCCCTCGGCGATCGGGTCAACCTGGAAATTGACACTCTGGCCCGTTACGTCGCGCGACTTGCCGAAATGTCGTAAGGTTACGTCTACACTGCCCCTGCTTGCGAGGCGCTGGCCGATTGTGCTCTGGCTTTTGGCGTCCGACTGGTCTATCCCGCCGTGCAAACATGCCATGTGAAAGGCTGCTCCATGAGCTTTGAAACCCCCGGACCGGTCGAGGCCCAGCTGCGTGACGCGATCAGCCCGATCGAAGACATCATCGAAGAGGCGCGCAAAGGCCGGATGTACATTCTGGTCGATCACGAAGATCGCGAAAATGAAGGTGATCTGGTGATCGCGGCCGAATTCGCGGATGCCGAGGCGATCAACTTCATGGCAACCCACGGGCGCGGCTTGATCTGCCTGCCGATGACGGCCGAACGGGTGGACGCGCTGGGATTGCCGATGATGGCGGTGAACAATTCGTCGCGCCATGAAACCGCGTTTACCGTTTCGATCGAAGCGCGCGAAGGCGTCAGCACCGGTATCTCGGCGGCGGATCGGGCGCTGACCGTGGCCACTGCGATCAACGAACAGAACACGATGGCGCATATCGCGACACCGGGCCATGTCTTTCCTTTGCGCGCAAAGCGGGGCGGTGTGTTGGTGCGGGCAGGCCATACCGAGGCCGCCGTCGATATCTCTCGGCTCGCAGGTCTAAAACCCGCAGGGGTCATCTGCGAGATCATGAAGGCTGACGGAACCATGGCGCGGTTGCCGGATCTGGTAGAGTTCGCCAAGACGCATGACATGAAGATCGGCACGATCAGCGATCTGATCACCTACCGTTCGCGCAATGACAACCTTGTGGTCGAGACCTCGCGCGAAATCGTCACGTCGGAATTCGGTGGCGAATGGGAGATGCGGATTTTTACCGACCAGACCCATGGCATTGAACATGTGGTGATGATCAAGGGCGACATCACCACGGCTGAACCCGTCCTGACCCGGACCCACGCGCTGCACGAAGCCCCCGATATTCTGGGTCTTGGTCCGAAATCGTCCAAGGAACTGCCGCGCGCGATGGAAAAGATCGCCGCAGAAGGCCGCGGCGTGGTCTGCCTGTTCCGCCAGCCGCGCAATTCGCTTTATGCGGCCGAGGACGAAGGCCCGCGCACCATCAAGCAAACCGGTCTTGGCGCGCAGATCCTGTCCAAAATGGGCGTTCAGGAACTCGTGCTGCTGACGGATTCGCCGGAAACCAAATATCTGGGCCTCGACGCATTTGGCCTGTCCATCGTCGGCACCCGTTCGATCCTCAAGGAAGACTGATCATGGCTGAACAAGACAAACATGGCATCCTGCCGACGCCAAGCTTCGACAAGCCGGTCAAGCTGCTGATTGTGGCTGCCCCTTTCTATCGCGCCATCGCCGACGACCTGATTGCGGGGGCGAGGGCCGAGATTGAAGCCGCTGGTGGCACCTGCGAGGTGGTCGAGGTGCCAGGCGCACTGGAGATACCGACCGCAATAGCGATGGCCGACAGGCAATGCAATTTCGACGGCTATGTTGCGCTGGGCTGCGTTATTCGCGGTGAGACCACGCACTACGAAACTGTCTGCAATGACTCCAGCCGTGCCATTCAGTTGATGGGCCTGCAAGGTCTTTTGATTGGCAATGGTATCCTGACAGTCGAGAATGACGACCAGGCCGAGGTGCGCGCCAATCCCGAAAAGATGAATAAGGGTGGCGGCGCGGCGGCTGCGGCCTTGCATCTGATCGCGCTCAGCCGTAAGTGGGGCTCTTCCCAAAAGGGCGTGGGCTTCAAGCCGCCGTCCGAGTCCATCCTTGTGGCGGGCGACAACAACGGACCCACGACAGCATGACCCAGACAGACGCGCCGAAACCGGCCAAACAGAAACGCCTGATGAAATCCGCCGCCCGGCTTTATGCCGTGCAGGCGCTGTTCCAGATGGAACAGTCGGGTCAGACGACCGAAGCAGTCGTGAACGAGTTTCTGGATCACAGGTTCGGTGCTGTCTATGAAGGCGAAGAGATGCTGGATGGCGACATCAGCGTCTTTCGCAAATTGGTGGATGATGCGGTGAACTATCAGGCTCCCATCGACCAGATGACCGACCGCGCGTTGGTGGCCAAATGGCCGATCGCGCGTATCGATCCGACCTTGCGCGCGGTGTTCCGTGCCGCCGGGGCCGAACTGACCCAAAGCGACACGCCTCCGAAAGTCGTCATCACCGAGTTCGTGGACGTCGCGCGCGCTTTCTTCCCGGATGGGAAAGAGCCGAAATTTGTCAACGCCGTTCTGGATCACATGGCCCGCGAGGCCAAGCCCGAGGCGTTCTGACACGTTTATCCGGACCAGACATGCGCTAGACTGAATGTCGACGCGCAAGGAGGTTCGATATGCCCAAACTCATCCGCCTTTACATCACCCAAGTCGCGCTTGGCTTTGTGATCTCGGCCGTATTCGTCGGTGTGCTGCTTGCGTTGAACGTTGCCAATCTGCGCAGTCTGATCACCGGGTCCGAAATCGGAATGATTGCTCTGTTCATGATCTGGTTCATGAACGGGATCGTCTTTGCCGGGGTCCAATTCGCCTATGCGATCATGAGCATGGCGGAAAAGCCCAAGGGCCCGCGGGGTGGCACGCCGGTCGCGCATGCGCTGAAACCTGCTCTGATCAAGCAAGAGGCGCGCGCATCGCGTTGAAAATCTGGAAAAATGTGGCGGGACCACCAGTCAACCGTGGGGCTTTGATTCCCGAGGACCTGTGTATACAGGTGGGCGCCAGGTAATCAGGCCAGGACCTGAACAGAGCCAGCTCCCTCGGAATTGCTTAAGGCCACCGGAATGCTGCCTGTCACGAGAAGGGCAGAACCCGCCACGGGCCTAAGTAGGGCGTCTGGCGGGTTCGTACAAGGGGTTTCGTGTCAGAGTCAGGCGTCGACCGGCTCATGCAATGCAGTGCGCATCTTGCCGAAATGGTCGTCCCATCCATTGTCCAGCGCAAGGATCAGGCCAAATGCCTCGGCACCTTGCGGTAGCCCTTCGTGCATCAAGCCAAGCTGCGTTCCACCGGCGACCGGTTCCAGTGTCCATTTGACCACGCTGACCGCATCACCCATCGGTTTTACCGTAAACGTGTATTCCAGATATTCGGGTCGACGCGCCTCGCGTACCTCTCCCCAGATCAGAAGATCGCCGCTGGTTGTCCCGAACATCTCCAGTTTCTGACCTTGTGCCAGCCGACGTTCTGGCTTGTGAAACCATTCGGCTAGCCGATCCGGCTCGGTCAGGTAATCCCAAACCGTTTCTGGATCAGCGCGGAGATAGATGGTTTTCTGCAAAACTGCTTGGGTCATTTCTTGGGTCCTTCAATAGCTTTTTTCAGTTGGGCAAGACGATCATCCCAGAACCGGTCAAAGTAGCTGAGCCAGTCCAGAACCGGGGCCATTCCCATGGGTTCAAGTTTGTTGATGCGTTCGCGGCCCCGGGCCTCGACGGTAATCAACCCGCCATCCGACAACACGGTCAGGTGTTTTTTGACGGCGGCGCGGGTCATGTCAAACCGGTCCGTCAACTGACCTATTGTCATGTCTTCGGATGCAAGCATCTGCACGATGTCCCGACGGGTCGGATCGGCTAGGGCGCGGAACGCGTTTTGGGTCTGTATTTCCATGGATCACCTCATTGAGATACCATTTGGTATCATATTAATGCAATACCATATGGTATCATGTCAAGCTCTAGCGGGCGCTTGATTTTTGTTCATGAATTGTTCACATTCTGAAAATGACCCTTGATCTGCAACCCGGACAGAAACTGGCCCGTGGTGTTTCGCGACACCTTTCTACGCATGGCTATGTTTCAGTTGAAGAATTCGTCCCCGCGCGCGGTTTGCGCGTGGACGTTATGGGGCTTGGCCCAAAGGGTGAGCTGTGGGTGATCGAGTGCAAATCCGGCCGCGCCGACTATCAGTCGGATTCGAAATGGCAGGGCTATCTGGAGTGGTGCGACCGATTTTTCTGGGCTGTCGATACCGAGTTCCCGGTAGACTTGCTACCGCCCGAGACCGGGTTGATCATCGCCGATGCCTATGACGCAGAAATCATCCGCATGGGCCCCGAAACCAAACTCGCTCCGGCTCGACGGAAGAGGATGATCCAGAAGTTTGCAACCGATGCGGCCCGCCGGTTGCAGATGCTGCGCGATCCCAGGGTCTAGGGCGTCAGTCTTTGACGGCGCGCGCGGCTTGTGCTGCGGCGCGGATTTCCTCGGCAATCTCTTCAGCTTCTTCCGGGTCGAAATCCATCGGAATCTCGATACCGGCACCTTCGATGAACAGGCGCACCATGCCCTGATCGGTCGGCCCGATCTGCAGGTTTGCTTCGATATCGCGTTCGGTGTTGATACCCATTTGCGCCTCCGGGGAATGAGCCTGTGTGCTAGCGCGCAAAGGGTTGAGAATCAAGCGGCCTGTGTCAACATAGGCACCATGAACGACATTATTCTCAGACCCTTCCGCGCCGAGGACGCGCCTTGGCTGGTCGAGCAACACGGCACGCATTACGCCCGTGACGAAGGGTTCGACGACAGCTTTGGCGCGTTGGTGGCGCGTATTCTGGACGCATTTGTTGCGGATCACGATCCGACCCGCGAATGCGGCTGGATCGCGGAGCAGAACGGTACGCGCCTGGGCAGCATCTTTTGCGTCGCACACAGCGATCAGGCGGCCAAGCTGCGATTGTTCCTGCTGGTGCCGCAAGCGCGCGGGCAAGGTGTGGGAAAACGGCTTTTGACCACCTGCATGGAGTACGCACGCGGCGTTGGGTACAGCGAAATGGTGCTTTGGACCCACGAAAGCCACCGCGCTGCTTGTGGCATGTACCGCGCCTTTGGGTGGCAATTGACTGACAGCAAACCGGTACGCTCATTCGGCGTCGATCTGGTCGAACAAAGCTGGAGAATTCAGCTTTAAGACCCTTGCAATCCCCGTGCGCGTTCGGTAAATCGCCCTCCACAAGTGCCGCCTTAGCTCAGTTGGTTAGAGCGCTGGATTGTGGATCCAGAGGTCCCCTGTTCAAGCCAGGGAGGCGGTACCAAAAAAAATTTCTCCCAATAAAAACAGTCACTTATAAAGGCTTACTTTTAGCGTTTTTAGCGGTGTACTGTTGGGGCCGGAATCCAGAGGTCCCTTTCGTATCAAATCGGTATAAATCCCTTGCAAATCCCTGTCAGATGAAGTGAGTTATCAAGTAGTTCAACCAAAAGCAGCATTTCTGCAAACAATAACAAGCGAGTATATGCCTTGGAGGCGGACGGAGCAGGTGAGCAAAAAGCTCTCAAACCTTTCTTAAAATGGGCAGGTGGTAAGCGTTGGCTGTTGCCACATCTACAGGACTTACTGCCTAAAAAATACGAAACGTACCTAGAGCCCTTTCTCGGCGGCGGGGCAGTGTTCTTTGGTTTGCAGCCAAAGTCGGCCGTACTCACAGATCTGAATGGAGATCTTATAGAGCTGTACCAAGTCGTGCGAGATATGCCTTCAGAGGTGCAGGACAAGCTGTCGAAACACCAACTTCGACACAGCAAGGAATACTACTACGAGGTTCGAGCTGAGGTTCCGGAATGTAGAATTGATCGCGCTGCTCGATTTCTTTACCTCAATCGGACGTGTTTTAACGGGCTTTACCGCGTAAATCGGCGGGGTGAGTTTAATGTCCCGATTGGAACAAAGACCAAAGTTCTATTTGAAACTGAGTCTTTTCACGACTTGTCGTCGTCTTTGTCTCAAGCGGAACTTTCAGTGGCAGATTTTGAATCCACTATCGACCGTGCGCGCAAAGGAGATTTGTTGTACGTGGACCCTCCGTACACGGTGGCGCACAACTTCAACGGGTTTGTAAAGTACAATGACAATATCTTCTCTTGGGAGGATCAGGTTAGACTGAGGGACTCTTTGGATCGCGCTGCCGAGAGAGGCGCTGCAATCATCGTGAGCAACGCCAATCACACATCAATCGATGAACTGTATGCTGACTTCGGCACTAAGCACGAAATGCCTAGGCATTCAGTGATTGCAGGGCCGTCGGGACGACGAGTTCCAACCTCCGAATTACTCTTCTGTGTCGGGTGCTAATTATGAGGTGGATCAGTAGGAGAAATCTACGCTGGATGTTCACAAAGGTCCCAATCTATGGGCAACTGATTAACTCGTCGTCGAGTTCGGTAAAGGAAGCGACGACAGACCTAATTACAGCGACTCTTTTTTCACTTTTGCCGCTTTGGTTTTACCCGATAATCTCGAAGTTCGCTTACGGCACTGACTTTTGGGCGACGGTTAAGTCTTTCATTGGGGGAGGAGAACTATTTCTCTATTCGGCGGCCTTGGTCGGGCCGTTGATTTTTTCAATTACCAGAAAATACGGTGAAATGTCGCCGGTATCATCAGACGGGGATACGGAACACTCTACTTTCCCTAGGATGTACACAATTCAGTTCCCATACGGAATCTGGTTTGTGTTGGTATCTGCTTTAGTTCTTGGGTTTGCAGCTTATTTCTTCGGTATTTTGCGCGAAGCGGGTTTGGAAAACAGTGCAAGGACACCGAACGCAGAGAACTTACTGTTCGTTTCTGGGATCATGTATTGCTTTACCCTGTCGTGCTTTTTTTGCGTCTCCGTTTACCGCCTCCAACTTGATAGTACGCCACAGGAATTCGGGGCGGACACTCGCGATCTTATGGATGAATGGGAGACCAGATGATGTCTGACCAACTAAATTTAGTTGACCCTGATCCTGTAGTGATCGAGCTAGAGTGCCTAAGGGCTACACAGCCAATTGGGGACGTTTACATTGCAAGCGTTCCTCATGATGAACTTGTAAAAATCACGCACTTTGATGTTCGTAGGGTTCTTCAAGAGGACCGAGATGTTGAACGCTACCTCGGCATCCAGAGGCCGCTGATCAACTCTCGCGTTGATGGCTTGCAAAAGTATGTAAACTTCTTTGACGCTTCTTTTCCTACCGCAATAATCATTGCAGTCGACGAGAAGTTTGCTGAGTACGATGCAGAAAAGAAGACTATTTCTCTTTCAAACGTGCCTAGGGATGGTGACAGGCCAGAAATCCCGATCAGGAACATTGCACGAGTGTTGGACGGGCAACATAGAATAGCTGGATTGCGTGGTTTCACAGGCGACAGGTTTGACTTGCCGGTTACCATTTTCGTTGGTGCGGACATTGCAGATCAGGCGCATATTTTCGCAACGGTGAATTTGGAACAACAGAAAGTCAACAAAAGCCTAGCTTACGATCTTTACTCATTGTCAAAATCGCGAAGCCCCCAAAAGACTTGTCACAATGTTGCAGTTGTACTGGATCAAGATAAGAACAGCCCTCTATATCGAAGAATTAAGCGCCTTGGTGTAGCTACGGATGGTCGTGACTTTGAGCCGATCTCCCAAGCGACATTTGTTGAGGCGCTCATGAGATTTGTATCTTCTGAGCCAAAGGTCGATAGAGACAAGTTGTTGAAGGGGGAACGGCTTGAAAAAGCAGATCCGGATCTAATTTGGAAGCTTCCCTTCAGAAATCTGTTTGTAGAAGAGAAAGACGTGAAAATCGTTGAGGTGGTTTTCAACTACTATTCTGCGATTAAAGAACGATGGCCAATTGCTTGGGCTAGTACGGATCGCGGAAACATGCTGAACAGAACTAACGGTTTTCGTGCCTTTATGCGAGCCTATCGGCACGTTCATGAGCTGCACGGGACGCCAACTGGAGTAGTTCCAAAGGCATTCATGGACGAGTTTATGAAAAGAGTGCCGTTGGAGGACAAAGATTTTAACATTGAGAACTTCAAACCCGGCACAAGCGGAGAATCGACGCTGCATAATGTACTGATCGACGTTCAGTAGGCCGAGTGCTTCGTTTTACGACGCGGTAGTGCGTTGATATTTGTGCTGTTGATTCGAGAACCTCCGAGGGTAGCTCTAACCTGCACTATATTTTGCAAGATTATCTTGTTTGCTTTGCTATTGTCCGTGACAGTTTTCTAAGAATCCCGCCTCAAGCAAAAAGAATTGCAAGCTAATATTGCGCAAATTAGTTTAATAATAACAAAGATTTAATTTGATTGACTCAACGCCGCTGACCTTGCTTGAACTGTTGCTCAATTGAGTTTCAGTGGATGCAAGGACGGGTACACATGGTAGAGTTGGTCAAGCTAGGTTGTGGAGGTCAAACGGCATTTGCTGTCGTTTGGCTCGATCCTGAGCATGGAGAACTGGAGAGAAAATTCTCAAGTCGTGCAGAGGCAATGCTTTTTGCAGGATCGATTGAATCTCTAGGGAACAGCCTCCGACCAACAAAGCCTGTCTTGGTTTCTGAACTTTGCAAAAAATACCTTATTGAATCTAGGGCTGGCCGTGATGGAGCGCTTCCCTTGGCTCAAGCAACCTTGGTTAGCTACCAGCATCATTTCTCGAAAACCATCGAACCTGTAGTGGGAACCTTGCGTATCGACCAAATTGACAGGAACCTCGCTAGGGAAATTCAACGAGCCATTATCTTTCGTGCCACATCTCGTGATGCAGCTTCACGAGCTTTTAATTTCCTCAAGACCTGCTTCATGTGGGCTACAACAGAGCTTGGACTTGTCCCAAATTCACCGTTCGAGAAAATGCGGATCCAAACGCGACGACGGGGTCAACCTAAACGGATAAAAATTCACTCCGAAAACGAGATGAGCAGAATAAAGTCCGCTGCGTTCGACCTATATACATCGAGCAATAAGCGTACCCGAGAAGCGTGGTTCACATATTACCCAATGCTACTCTTATTGATGGGGACAGGAATAAGAATATCTGAGTGCCTAGGAATCCAAAGGCGGGATTTTTCTGAGAACCTCAAGGACTTGTCGATCTGTAGATCCATCGAGAAGAACCATGGTGGGCGCCCCAAACCTCTAAGGGTGGTGGACGTCAAGTCTGGCAGCTCTGAGCGTACAGTTCCCGTGCCAAATAGTATTACTCCCTTTTTGGAAGATCTGTTGCAGGCTCATTCATCAGTTTGGGTTTTTCCTAACGGAGGGGGTTCATTCCGGGACTACGATACCGTCAGGCAACGAATGTGGAACCGGTTAGTTTCAAGTGCTCAGGTGCGACACTTAGGGATTCACAGTTTGCGCCATTATTACGCTTCTGAACTCATTAGGGCTGGTTTCGTAAAGGAGGCTCAACGCAACTTGGGACATCACTCAGCAGCGTTCACGCTCGACATGTACGGTCATCTGATTGATGACGGCGGCACGCGCTTGCGCGAGTTAGCAAATGACGTTTCAAGCCCGTTCTAGGTGTAGCTTATTCCCCCGGCCAAAGCGCACGGCGATTTACTTTGATCAATACAAATCTGTTGGCCAAGGCTGGAGGCACTCGACAGAATAAGTTGCATCATGAGGAAGAAGTGATTGCCTTGGCTATGCTAAGTGACATTTGGAGTAAGAGAAAATTGCAGTCCAGAGGTCTCATTACAATTTTGGCGTACTGAGATAGTCGTTGGGCAACATATTGTAAGTTTTTCTTGCAATGACACAAAATCTTGCGCAGGTACTGCGTAAACAGTGCATAAACTCAATTTTGAATTTTACTAACCATTTGAAAATAAATAATAAAAAAGGGGCAAGGGTTGGATTGTGGATCCAGAGGTCTCTGGTTCGAACCCAGAAGGCGGTACCATTAGATTCTCCAAAAAAACGTTTTTTTTCAACGATTTGCATTGAATCCGAGCACGTTAGTGAAACTTGCCCGATGCGAGGAATAATTGCGCCTACCGGCCTAACCAGTGTATAAAACTCCAATTTATTCACAAGTAACGCTGATTTATTCACTCTCACGAAGATCGATTTATACAGTTTCTGTTGCCAAGTACCTCTTGAAGCTGAAGTCACAATTTCTAGCATTTCGGACCTTTCCAGAATTTGTATATTAATATCAATGACTTGAAAGTCGGTTGAGACCCAAGGATAGCACCGCAATGATAAGTGCACTACGAAAGAATTTCTGACAAAGAAACCGACCTAAACGAAATAGAAGCGGGCGGCCAGTGAAGGGACCTCTGGATTTTTAACTCGCGCGATTCCAGAGGTACTCTCGACGCCCAATATGGCTTTTTTGTAATCGCAAGTAGAATTGCTACTTGCAGTTAGCCAATAAATTGAACAGTTTGCGGGTGTGATGCAAACTGACCGTGCCGGTAAGAAAACCGGCCATCGTATATGTTATGTATTGAGCCAACCATAAATCGGGAAAGGTCTAGCTATGCTTGAGCAATGGTATTGGATCGCGGGAATTGTTGTAGCGTTGGCGGCTGTGATCGGGCTTTTTGTTAAGGAAAGAGCCAAGAAATCAGTCAGCAACCAACAAAACGCCAATGTTTCTGGTCAACACAACAGAGTAAACCAGACATCTGAAATCAAAGACGGTGAGCGAAAAGACGACTAATGAAGCTCATGTTTCCTTCTCTTAAGACATTTTTTAAATCAGTCAGCAACAAGAGTGAACAATCAGCAAAAATCACCGGTGAAGGAAACACGTTAAATCAGAATATCACAAATGTCTTTGTGGGTGATCCTGACGGTGAACTAAAGCGAGAGCTACTTGCGAATCCGGAGGCGACCTCTTCTGCGATGGCTTTCCAACTGCTTGAAGCAGCAGGCGGTGAGGCCGAGGATAGTGAGGAAGTAAAGCGAATAGTCGAGTACAGGCAACTCGCGAAAGATGGAGATAGTCAAACAGCCCTGAGCCTCCTACGAAAGCTTGAGAGCGACAAACGTTATGGCTCTGGGTACCTCGCGTTTCGCCTTCACTTCAATATTGGCATAGTTCTTCTAAACACTGGCGATTTTGAAAATGCGAGTGTGTCGCTCCGAACCGCGTACTCAAATTTCCCTAGTGATGCCAAAGCACAAACCGGATTGGCTTTGGCAGAACTGATAGATGGCAAGCCTGCTTTGGCCATTGAACATGCATCAAAGCTGGTGAGGTCCGAAGGCGATCATCAGGGCCTGGCGATAAGTGTTGTCCTTCAAGCAGCTAAACAAACCGGAACAACCATAGATAGATTGGGATTGGAGGATGAAGAGCAAACGCGGCCGGAGGTGATATCTGCATATCTTGAATATCTTCGTGTCGTTTATCCTTTAGAATATCCTGAAGCTCTGAATCAGGCGTACAATTCTAATCCTGATCATGAAGAAGTTGCTTCTTTGTGGGCTCTGTCCGTACTCGACGACATAAAACAAAACCAAGCGTTTCTACTTGGCGCTAAAATGCAGGATGGGTTTGAACAGAGAGTTTTAGAGAGCGCTGAAATACTTAAGAAAGCCTTGGAAAAGTCTTTGAAGCAAAGACCGCCCAACAAATTGCTCCTTCCGTCTCAAGCCAACAATGCAGCGGTTGCGCTGCGGCTCTCGGGGAATGTAACGGCAGCTTCGCAACTTATTCAGACGGTCCTCGAAAAGTTTCCGGAGCTTGCTGGCGATCTTGCGCAAATTCGAGCTGTCTTGCTCCTTCAAGAGGAGCGAGACGGCGAGGCTCTTGCTGTGCTTGGCCCACTGAAGGATGTTGCTGAGTTACAGATTATGGCTGCCGAAATTGAAGCCAAATCAGGGTATGAAGACAAGGCGCTTCAAAGGATAAATGACGTCCTTAACTCAGAATTGCCAGAAGATTTGAAGACCAAGGCACTGTTTGTCAAAGCCAGAATTTGTATCAATCAGCTTGATCAGAAGTCTACCGACGACGCGCTCGACGAATTGGTCGTGATTGCGCCCAAGTCTCAAGAAGTGCTTCTTCTGAAATCGTCTTACGATAGAGCCTTTGTTATTCGGGCTGAAAAAGACGCAGTTGAGCGTATTCCAATTAAAAAAGCCGAAAAAACTTTCGAAGAACGAAAGCTGTTAGCCTCCCTCAAGGAAGCGGAGAATTGGGATTTTCTCACGCTGCTACAAGCGTCAGAGGAACTCCTTGTACGCGGCTATTTCAGGGAGTGCACGGACTTACTTAGAGATCGCGTCAGCTTGTTGAAAGAAAGCCCCGCACTTCAGACGTTATGCGATGCATGTTTGCGAGGCCATCTCGCAGCTCTAGCTACCGAGCTGAATGACGGTTTGTCGACAGAGGTGAAGAATTCTGCATTCGGTTGGAAGTTTGGTACAAACGTGGCCTACTTGACCGGAGACATCACTAAAGCTGTTCCACTTACCAGAAAACTCTACGAACAGAACCCAAGCTCAATCAATTCTTTGGAATGGTACGTACAATCATTGTTACGTACAAATGACCGAAAAAGAATACAGCGAGTCGTTCGAGACTTAGATGACGACAAGCTGTTTGGTTCGGTGCAAGAACGCCGAGGATATGTAAATCTTCTGAATTTTTGCGGTGAGGCTGAAAGGGCACGCAACTATGCCTACAAGCTATTTTGCGAAAACCAGAACGATCACCACGCATGGATGGCGTTGAGTGCAAGTGTTCTGGAGTTCGGGAGCCCTCCAAATTCTAGCGATGAATTGGACTTTGCGTCCGTTCAAGAAAATTGCTCATTCGTGGTGCTCACTCCAAATGGAATTGAACAGACTTTCACAATAGAAACTGATGAACACCTGCTCTCTCTTCGGGATGGCGGTATTCGCCCAAATCATCCAGTGGCCCAAGCCGCCAACGGTTTGAAGCAAGGAGAGTCGTTTGAGTGGCCTTTCCGAGAAGGAGGTCAAGCAACTGTGGTGAATGTCAGGCACAAGGCGGTGGCTGCTTTCCAAATGATTGCGACTCGATTTGAGGAGCGATTTCCGGAAGCAAACGGATTTAAGTCCATTTCCATGAATGTCGAGAATGAGGATGGCCTAGACGAGATGAGGGCTATGCTCAGGCAGCGTGCTAGTTATTCTCAAAGCAAAGCCAAAGAGTATCACGAGGGTTCGTATCCAATCTATATCCTTGGATATCACCTTGGCATTGATCCAATAGACGCGATGCTCGGTCTAAAGTCAGAGTGTGGATTTCCTCTCAAAGTTTCGTCCTGCTCGCACGTCGATCAAGACAAAGCGGAGGCCTCTCTGAGTGCGGCGAAGAAGTCCGGAATTATTGCGGATGCGGGAGCATGCTATCTTTTTCGTCGCTTGGGCGTGGATGGCGCTGTGGCTCAGGAATTTGGCTCAATTGGCGTCACGCAGGAAACGATAGATGTTTTCACTCAACGTTTTCTAGAAGCGTCAAACTCGAGCTTTGTTGACGCTGAAACTGGAAGAAAGAAATCAAGTAGCGTCGCATTCCGTGACGGTCAAATCGTATACAACGAATTGACCGAAGAGGAGGTCGACTCAAGAAATGAGATGCTTGGCGCTGACCTCGACTGGTTGAAATCAGACTGCGAATTGTTGCCCGCTGTTCCAAAAACTGATCCCAACGATGCGATCTTACGATTTCGAGCGGAGGAAGGTGGGAGGTTCTTCGACGACATATTTGCTGCGGATGGGACAGGCCGTGTTCTAATCTCAGAGGACATAAATCTCAGGCAATGGTCGGAGGGGTTATTCCAAGTTAGAAGCGCTTGGGTTCAATCCCTTTTGTTTCACTTGGAAGCCTGCGGTAGACTGACTTCTCGCGAGGTTGTTAAAAGCACAATTAGCCTCCTGCAATTGGGGGAAGAAGCCCTGAGTACAAGTTCTGAAAGGCTGCTTGTTGCCGCTGAGATGTTTTCTTCGGGGGAACTAACCGAGGAAGAGTTTACTGCCTATTGTTCGCTACTGGGACAAACAGGTGCCGACATGCAGTCGCACATCGCCGTCGCGGTTTCGTCAATCAGGGGATTTTGGAGTATCAGTTCGATGATCGGGATCAGACAACGAGCTACTAGCATTTTGTTGCGAAACCTGACTCGTTTTCAGGGTGACAGCGCGCGAGTTGTGCTTGATACAGTTCAAACTCAGGTGCGCTTCAGCCCCATACAACGATACATTGCTGGATGGCGAGTTGGGCATTTTTTCGCATAGACGGTAGTTATTCCACATACCTTGTTCCGATGTTAGAGGCTGTGCGTGACTACCACGATGGGCATATCAAGCAGTGGAGTAAGTGAGGCTCCCTGATTGCGATTGCATAGAGCGCTAGAAACACTAGTCCTATCTACTACTACTGTCCGCACCATGGCCGTCGGGTGGTGCGAGTATCGCTTCAATAAGGACGATAGCGCTTCTTTTCGAGAAAGCGCCTGCGGCTTTCAATCAATTCGATTTCGTCCTCTGTCCATTCGGGAAGGTGTGGGGCAATGTCTCTGCGATTGAGTATGCCGTTCAATTCCTCAAGACTGGTTACGGTTCGCAATTTTGCCTCAAGATCGTTGCCGCTAGGCAGCGCCTCTCGACTAACTGTTTTCGATCTGGGACGAGGTACCGGCACCACTCGACTAGCCGAAGTCGATGTGGAGCGAGGGTTGAACGCTGTTTCCACTCGCTTCTTCCTTTGAGGGTCGAAGGACCGATTCGAAACTTCGAATTGCCTATTTTTCGTGGACAAATAGATATCTATTGCCGCCTGCGTCTTAGCCTGCTGGTTCTCCAACTTAGCTTTTCTTCGATTGACCCGCTTTCGTACTTTGTCTGGATTTGCAGCTTTCGAGGCATCCAGCCGCTGACGACGTCTTTCCCGGTTTACAGAAGGTGTCACAATCTCAAGATTTTCCGCCCGATTGTCGCTTGGGTCATGGTTGATATGATCGACTTCGGCTCTTCGATCCACCCAGTGACCCAACGCGCTGGCCGCAATAATCCTGTGCAGTCCTGTAAGTGTCTCACCATCCGGACCCCTAAGCTGGACTATCCTATACCTTTTGCCATCGCGGTTCTCTGGACCAAGGAAGTATTCCAATAGACCGGCCTCAAGTTGTTCCAATACTTCCTCAAGAGGCGGCAAAGACCTTTCGTATTCGTATCTTTCAATGTAATCACTATTGCTCACTGTCAAACCATTCCAAACTACCGACCGCCATGTGAGGCCATCCCACGAATGGTCTCACAACCTACCTAGGCACTCTTGGCGATTATCCAAACAGTGTAAGCGTAATGCTAGACGGTCGGATGTTAGGCCGGTGTCTGTGTGCGCTAGGTAAGTGAATGCGTCGGCGATCCTCGGAGAGAGAAACTCTAATTTCTGAATGTTCGGTGACGCAATTTGGATAGACATATTTCTGCAAAAAGTGACAATTTCGCTTGCCGGTCAGAGATAGTGACTTCTTATGTAAGATATTCTTTCAATCCAGAGGTCACAAAGAATTTTTTTAGAAATTCCTAGCCTTAAATCTACATATATGCCATTTATCCTGACAATGACACTAAATGTAGATTTTTTAGTGTATAAATCTTGAATAAACCGAAAATCCTAGGTCTTTAAGTGATTGAAAATAAACAGATAAATTCTTGAAGTCTGCCGCTTGTGGATCCAGAGGTCCCCTGATCGAGCCAGGGAGGCGGTACCATTCCCAAAATCATTCGTTCGAAGTCAAACCCCGGATTGCGCGGCCATTTTCTGATGGCTCACAGGTTGTTAGCCGTGCAATTCCACATTTGCTGAGGGGAAGCTGCGCATTATACGCTCGATCTGTTCGACAGGCGCGGCGCACAGGGCTGTGGACAAACCATCGGCCAAAGCAGCGTTGGGTGCAGATACAGATACGGTTCTGGTGTCCACGACGTGACCGGTTGGATTCAGGATATGCCCCTGACTATTGGCGACCCGCGTACCGGTGGTTGATGATGTCGCAACGGCACGATCCCGCAACGCGATTCTCTGCTGCACGACACCTTGCGGATCTGACAGGCCAACTTGCCAGTCCTGACCATCACCGCGCTGTCCAAATGCTGCGATTTCCCCCATGTTTACAAGCACATCTTTCAGTCCAAATGACCGCAGTAAGGCCGCGACGTGATCCGTGATCGCCCCTTGTGCGATACCGTTCAGCGTTACCGCCGAAAGACCTGGCATCGGCAGTTCCACCTTGTCCGCGCTAAAGTGTACCCTATGCCAGCCGATGGTTTTTCGAGCTGCGGAAAGCTCACCCGCTTCGGCCTGCGTTGCCAGAGCCCGCCAGACAGGTTGGATGGTCGGATCAAATGCCCCGTCCGAGGCCGCGTGCAGAGCCGAACACAAACTCATAACGCTGAGCAATTCGGGTGCGGGCGCGGTCAGGACACCTTGGCGGTTCAGCTGGCTGAGTTGCGATTGGGTTCGATACAGACTGAAGATGTTTTCCAGGCGCTCCAGCTCGGTTTCCACCGCCGCGATCATGGGTGCAGCTTGCGCGTCGGTCAGGCCCACCAGTCGCAGACTGGCCGCAGCGCCCAACGCCACACCGCGCCAATGCGCGGAGGGCGCAGACAAGGCGACGGATGGCAGCGCGGCGCAGGCGGCAGAAATGGTCAGAAACCGGCGACGTGGCAATGCGGTCATGAGGGGGTCTCCAGTTTCAGGTCCAGATCGACGGGGCCAAGGACTTCGATCTCGGGGATGTCAGACAGCGGCAGAGCGGACCCGCCATAATCGTCGATGAACGCATCGGCGGCGACAGGATCAGCAAACGGAACGACCTCGGGCGCGCCCATTCCCCCCGCGACATTCGCACCGACAACAAACGTGGCACCGTCAGCGATGATCCAGTTCGACCGACCCGGATTTTGCCAACTTTGCGCCACACCCATATCGCTGACATAGATGGCGATGACATCGGCATCACGCTCGGGACTTTTGAGATAGGCCACCATGTCGCGCACCTGTGCAAAGAACAGCGGTGCAGGGTAGCCTTGCAGGTGGATTTGCCCCTTGGGGCCGCCATGTTCCGCGATGTTCATCTGGCAAAAATAGCTCAAGGCATCTGGGGTCAGATCGACCGGGTCGCGGGCCTCGGCCACCTCCTCCTTGCAAGCGGTCAGAGCGACCAGAGCGATCAGGGCAAGGCGTTTCATGGCTCTACCCTCCGAAATGCAGCGCGGGCAAGGGCGAAGCTGATCACCGGCCAAATCAGCAGCGACGCAGGCGCTGCCCAGACGGGCAGGGCGTGGGCAGCTCCGGTCATGCCGGATGCCATGGCCACGCCCTCGGCCGCGGCGATGTTCCACAGACGGAATGCGTCGGCCGGGTTGGCCACCATCACCCATGGGAAGACGGATTGGGTAAAGGTGCCGCCCTTGTCCATGACGACGGCCCCCAACAGGCCCAGATCATAGAGGACGACAAAAACCAGCCAAAGCCCGGCCGACAGACCCGCCGCCGCCGTGGCCCCCTTTGCCAAGGCAGACAGCAGGTATCCCAGCGCCAGAAATACGGCGCCCAGAAGGATGGATGTGAGGATGAGGCGGACCAGAGCCATCAGGCTCTCTGGCCCCGCGCCGCCAAAGAAGGCGGCCACTGCGCCTGCGGTGCCGAAACCGATGGTCATGGCAAAGGCCAGTGCTGCCAGATGGGCGGTGAACTTGCCCAACAGGATCTCTCCGCGCCCAGCCGGGTAGGACAGCAGCAGTGACAGGCTGCCGCGATCCAAATCACCAGCAATGGCATCAAATGCAATCATCAGCGCCAGTAGGGGCGCAAGATAGACCGACAGCGTGGTCATCGATGCGACCGAGACGGTCAACATGTCGACCCCAAGCGTGCCAGTTGGTGCGCTACCTGCGAAGGTCAGAGCCAAGGCGAACAGAACCATGATCAGCGTTGCGACGAGCAGCCAGCGGTTGCGACGCAGGATCAGCATTTCGGTGCGGGTGATGGCGAGGAAGCGGGTCATAGCAAATCCTCCTGTGCGTAGTGACGATAAAGGTCTTCCAGCTTGGGCGGGGTCATTTCCACATCCGCCACCGCGTCACCCATGCCAGCGATGCGGCGCAGGGCCTCCATCTTGTCATCAGGCGAACACAGCAGTTCGACCGAGGCCCCGTTGATCCGGTTGCCGCCCAGTTCGGCGGCCAACGCAGCGGCGTTGGCACTGGCGCGTACTTTCAAGCGGATCGGCAGACCGGCCAGCGACGACAGGTTGTTCAGCGTGTCATCCGCCACCATCCGACCCTTGCGCATGATGGCGATGCGGTCGGTGCGGGCCTCGACCTCGGTCAACGCGTGGCTGGCGATCAGAACGGCGGTACCCTGCGCGGCCAGCTCATCGATGATGGCGTACAAATCCTGCCGCGAGATCGGGTCCAGCCCGCTCGTCGGCTCGTCCAGAAGCGCCACCTTCGGCTGACCCAGCAGCACCTGTGCCAGACCCAGACGTTGCCGCATCCCCTTGGAATAGGCCCCAATCCGGCGGTCGAGCGCATCGCTCAGGCCAACCCGCTTCAACAGGCCGGGCACATCGGCTTTCGCGCCTGAAAGCTGCACGAACAGCGTTAGTTGCTCGCGTCCCGTCAGCGCTGGGTGGAATGACACCGCCTCGGGCAGATAGGCCGTCTCACGCCGCGCCTGCGCGCTGCCGGGGGTGGCGTCTCCGATCCGAATGGCTCCGCCGTGGATCGGCGTCAGGCCGAGAATGGATTTGATCAGCGTCGACTTGCCCGCGCCGTTATGGCCCAGCAGCGCCACGCGCTGACCGGGAGCAAGAGACAGGGTGATATCGTCAAGAACGCGGGTCTTGCCACGGTCCTTGCAGACTTGGTCAATCGTCAGGGCCTTATCCGTCATGAGGCACCTTTTTCATAGCTGGGGGTTCAGGGGCTTGCATCAATGGGTTGCTGTCCATCACGCCGCCCGGCAGCAGTGCCGGAAAGGCCGATTGTGACCAGCGCACCAGCTGCACGGCAGGCGAGCCGAGCAGCAATTTGGCTGCGGGTTGGGTCCACAGCACATGGTCCATTGAATCGTTGGGGCGATACGGGGCATCGGCCACGCCGTTGCCATCCACATCATAGGCAGCGAAATCGGACCAATAGTTCCCGCGCCCGTCTTCGGACCACTCGACCCACTTGGTCGAGACGTATTTCACCTGCGTCCGGTTTCCGATGAATGAGTTGCCAACGATCCGGTTGCGCTCACTGCCGGCGGTAAAGTGGATGCCGATGCCGCAGCCTTCAAACCAGTTATCGGTGAATTCGTTCTTGTTCGAATTATAAAGGAAGGTGCACTTCTCTTTCGCACCTTTGACCACATTGCCGGTGATGACGCTCTTGTTGGCATAGTTCAGCATCACGCCATGTTCGCGATCGTCAATCGATACGTTATCGGTGACTTTGACGTTGGAAGTGAACATCACCGCATAGCCCAGATCGTTGCCAATCGAGACATTGTTGCTGACCTCGGAATTGTCGGCATACATGTAATGCACTGCAAAGCGCAGATCGCGGAACAGGTTGCCGGTGAACAAATTCTTCTTCGAAGAATTCACGAAAATCCCATCGCGGCCAAACTGAATGTCATTGTCGGCGACTACGGCTCCGGGTGCGTTCCAGACATAAACCCCATTGCCGCGCGCGTTCATGTGGCGGTCCTGCCGCCCCTCGATCCGGTTGCGGCGTACGATGCTGTCCTTGGCCCCGTGGATGTCGATGCCATAAAGGTTGCCCAGCAGCATATTGTCTTCGACCACCGACGCGTGGGCCGTCTTGGTCAGTTGGATGCCGCTGTCGATCCCGTCATGATCCGAGCCCGAGCCAATCACCGTCAACCCACGCACCGTCACACCCGGCCCGGTCACGGTGATGACGCTGCCATCACCTTGTCCATCAATGGTGGCCTGTCCCAGCCCGTCAATCGTGACGGGCCGGTCCAGAACCAGTGTTTCTGTGTAAACACCGGGGCTCAGGCGGAGGGTGTCTCCATCCGCCGCCTGCGCCAGTATCTCGTTGATGGCCCCCGCCCGGTTGGGCACATCCCAGTCCGCCGCCCAAAGGGGCGAGCCGAGCAGGAGCGGTATGAGCAGGGACCAACGCATGTCTACGCGCTCCGCGGCTCAACGAACATCCGGCCGCGCATCTCCATGTGCAGCGCGTGGCAGAACCACTGGCAGTAGAACCAGTGCACGCCCGGACGGTCGGCAATGAAGGTGACCGAGGCGGTGGCCTGCGGCGCAACCTCCATTGCGACGCCGAAGTTCGACAGACAGAAGCCGTGGGTCACATCGTCCACATCATCAAGGTTGGTGACATAGACAGTGACTTCGTCGCCCTGTTTGACGGTGAACTTCTCCATGCTGAACACCGGCGCGACTGAGGTCATGTAGACCCGCACCTTGTTGCCATCCCGGATCGGCTCATCCGCGCCATAGTCCAGATCGACACCATCAGCCTCGGCCTGTTTGCGCGCATCTTCCCACATCGGGTCGTTGCGATCCCAGACGTTGACCGGGTTCACGTTGGACCGATGCACAAGGATCGAGTCATGCGGTTCCGCAAAGGTCGGGCCGTCATGCACCACCTTCATCTTGTCGCCCGAGATGTCGATCAGTTGCTCATTCTCAGGCTTCAGAGGGCCCACATTCAGAAAGCGGTCTTTCGAGAACTTGTTCATCGAAATCAGCCACTTGCCATCGGCCTCGGCGGTCTCACCCATCGAGGTCGAGTTGTGGCCCGGCTGATACTGCACATCCACCTTGTCGAGGATCGGGTCAACATCAGCTCCGCCATAGGCCTCGATCGCTTTGGCGATGTCCCATTTCACCACCTGGCTGTCCAGGAACAGGGTGGTGTAGGCGTTGCCCTTGCCGTCGAACGCGGTGTGAAGCGGGCCAAGACCCAACTGCGGTTCGGCCACGATGGCAGAACGCGGATCAGCGTTGTCGGCAAACAGCGCGTCGACCTTCTCGACATCGATCACGGACACGGTCGGAGACAGCTTGCCGTTGATCATGATGTGTTTCTTGTCAGGCGCGGCGTTCACACCATGCGGCGAGTTCGGGATCGGAATGTAACGGGTCAGGTTGCCACCTGCCTCTTTGCGCCCGTCCACGACCTTGACGCCGTTCAGCTCCTGATAGTTGCCGGCGGCAATCGCGTCCTCGATGCCTTTGAGGTTGAACACGACCACATGGTCCAGCTCATTCTCGGTCATCTCGGCCAGGTTCATACCCATTTCCGAGTTGTACGAGGTCGAGAACGCATATTTGCCCTGATAGTCGCAGTCGGTGTTGTCGAGGTTGCCCGAAACCATCACCTGCCATGCGATCTCCATCGTGTCACCGTCGATAGCGGTGAAGATGTTCACGTATTGCGATGGATCGTCGAGGATCTGACCGTCATTGACCAGTGGTGCCTCATGCTCGCCATTGGCAAAGACATAGCCGGTGCGCGGGTATTTCTGCGGGCGCAGACCGTGGATGTCATGCGCGTTCGGGATCTCGATGATCTTGTCGCATTTCATCACGTCGCAGCGCACGCGGGCGACACGGGTGTTGGCCTTGTCGTTCATGAACAGAAAGCGACCGTCATAGGTGCCGTCGGTGAAGGACATATGCGGGTGGTGCAGGTCGCCATTATCATAGGTGACCTTGCCGTTTGCGGCCAGAAACTCTTTGGTTTCGGGCAGCAGGCCTTCGGTCAGGATCTTCAGCGATTCATTGGTCTGACCCCAGCCGGTGGCCGAGCAGCGGTTGAACACCGGCACCCGCATCAGTTCGCGCATCGAGGGCACGCCCAGAATGCGCAGCTCACCGGTCTGACCCGAGGACCAGAAGCCGTAATATTCGTCCAGTTCGCCCGGCTCCAAATGCGCGTTTGCGGCGGCGCTTGCCTCTTTGGCGGACATAAGGGTCGAGCCCAGACCCGTCCCAGCGATCACCGCGCCGGTGGCGGTTGCCCCCAGCATCCCACGGCGTGTGATGTTCAGTTTCTTGTCATGTTCCGACATGATCGTCCCTCCTTTTTAGGAAACGGTTTGCGGTTTGGCGTTTGGATGGTTCGCCGGTGGTTGTCCGAGTGGGGTCTTCATTTGGACCGACCCTGTCTTGGCCCGCCGTTTCAACTGGCGGATAACGACCGGACATTTGTCCTCGGACTGATAGAGCACCTGACAATGCAGGCAGGTGACGCACTCGTTCGGATTGATCTCACCTGTGGGGTGGATCGCCTGAACGGGGCATTCATTGGCGCATGTCTGGCATGGCGTGCCGCAATCCTTGTAGCGGCGCAGCCAGTCGAACATGCGAATACGGGCGGGGATCGCCAGCGCTCCGCCCAGTGGGCAGAGGTAGCGGCAGTAAAACCGTTCAATGAACAGCCCGATCCCCAGCAAGGACAGCGCAAAGACCACAAACGGCCAGTCGCGCATGAATTTCAGAATGATCGCGGTCTTGAACGGCTCGACCTCGGCATATTTCTCGGCCAGCGGGATCGAGACAAAGCTGATCCCGAACAGCACGAGGAAGATCATGTATTTCGCGGGCCAGAGGCGTTCATTCAGACCCCAGGGCAGGGTCCATTGCGGGACGCGCAACGCTCGCGCGATCTTATTGGTCAGTTCCTGCAGCGCGCCAAACGGGCACAGCCAGCCGCAATAGGCCCCGCGTCCCCAGAACAGCAGCGCGGCAGCGACGGCGAACCATTGGATAAAGACCAGCGGGTCCAGCAGGAAGGCATCCCATGAGAAACCCGTCCGAAGGCTGCCCGCCAGCGCCATGAGGTTAACAACGCTGAGCTGCGCGTTGGCGTACCAACCGATGAAGAACAGCGTCATCGTCAGGAACCCGATGCGGAACCAGTAGAAGACGCGCGCATTCATCGTGGCATGGAACTGGAAGAAAAAAGTGGCCGTCAGCACCAGCAGCATAAAGCCCAGAACCACGATCTCGACGACACGGTCTTTCCAGATGCGCCGCCATAGGGCGGCCTTGGCGGCGGCCTCATCGGTCGCGTCGTCAACCACGGTAGGGGCGGCGACGGGTAACAGATATTGTTCGGGCAGTTTGTAGCCGAGATCGAAGGTCAGGAAGGTTTTCTCAACCGCACCCACGGCGCGTTGGACCAGCAGTTGCAGGCGGAACGGCTCGGCTGGGTCGAATTCTGTGTTGGCGGGGATTTTGAAAATATCCAGCTCGGTGAAACTGGGCGCATCCGGCGCGGCAACCGTGCCCAATCGCCGTTGTTGTTTGTCGAAGAACCGGACCGAGCTGTCGCCCTGGATCAGCTGTATTCGGTCAAAGATACCGCCACGGACATAGCCCGACCCTTTGAAGCTGTAAGCACCGCGTCCCAGCACCAGAATGGCCTGTTCGCCTTCATCCAGCCAATCCACAAGGTTCTGGTACTCGGCCTCGCCCAGCAGTGACTTGCCGATTGAGGGCACCGAGACCAACGCCATATGCATGTCGATGAAGGTGTCGTCGGGTTCACCGGGTTCGGGCCGTTTGATGGCGCGCTGATCGCCGGTCGCCTCGAACGCCGCGTTGACCTGACCGATATCCAGGGTCAGCCGCCGGACCGAGCCGTCACCCGACAGCGTTGACCAGTCGTAGACGGAGTCATGCGCCAGATCGACCTCGCGTTTCGGTCCAACAGCCTGCGCCGGTGCCAACCCACCCAGCCCCAGCGCGCGGGCCACTTTGATACCGCCGCGCACAAGGCTGTCATCGATCACCATGATCGTGACTGTCGCGCCCGAAATAATGTCAAGGTCATGCCCTTCACCGCCGGTTTCAGCCTCAATCTTCAGGTCCAGCCCGGCATAGCCTTCGGTCAGTTCAACCATGCGGGAATTGGGGATGCCGATCAGCACGATGGGTTCCGAGTGTTTGACCAGCTGCACACCGGTCAGCACTGCATCGTCATCGATGGCTGCAATCACATGGATCGGCTTGCCCGAATATCCGGTGGTGCCCACGAAGTCAGAGGTCAGGAAGGCCCAAGCCACGGTCTCGCCCCCCTTCAGAACAGGGGCGACCTTGACGTCATCTCGCACCGGGCCAAAGGCATCGGCGCCGGGGGCCAGATCGGCGGGTTCAATCTCGGGCAGGAAGCTGGCTAGGCTGTCGGCATGGGCGCTGATCGCCATCAGGCAGGACAGGGTAACAGCCAGCAGGAAATGGATTGCGCGACTTACGACCACGGCGCACCTCCGATAGTTTTGGTGGACGCCATGGACGCGCGCTGGGCGCGTACGGTTGGATTATGTGATACGCGTGGGGGACCCCGGTATTCGGGCCACAAATGCTTTGCCTTGTAGGTAACAGCCAGATCATCGTACCCGCGGCATTCGGCGTGACCGAAATCGCTACTTGTCAGTACCGGAAACTCTGGGACGGGCGCTGCCGAGGTGACTGCACATAACGCGCAATCGGCACATTTCGGGCAGGGCGCGGTCGGGTCTCCGGCCTCCTCCTCAAGGTCCACCTGAACCCAGACCGCCCCTACCTCCGAGCAGATCTCCACCCACATGCTTTGCCCGGGACTCGCCAGCGCCGGACCGAGCAGTTGCAACAGCAAAAGGAAGATGCCCGCATAGGCCCATATCGCGCGGAAAGCGCGAGTTGCGGAGATGTGCAGAGGGTTGAGGGCGGGCATGGAGAATCCAACTCGGCGTCTTTTCCCGAGTTCTAGAGCGTCGCGTCAGCCTGATACTTGACTTAGGTCAGGTGTTCGCAAGTTTAGTGAATTCGGCACGGTTGCTAGCCATCTGCCTCATCCATCAAGCCGCGCAGCCAACGCCCGGCCAGCCAGGATGCAGGCAGACCCAGCGGGACCGACCAAAGCATCGCGGTAACAGGCGGTCTCGCTTCAAACCCCATGCCATGTGCAATCAAACCTGCCAGAAACAGGTTGATGGCCACGGTCAGCGCCGTGGCGGGGTATAGCAGTATGGCCAGTTTCCAAACCGGCCATTTGCCTTCAGTGGCTGGTGCCTTCCGAGAAGGTGATTTTGTTCCATACATTGTACTTCCCAGACGGTTTGCGCATCGGCAGGCGGCGGACTTCTTCCAGTGTCTGCGCGTCGTAAACGATGACCGCGCCATCATCTTCCCAGACCGACACAAGCGCATGGCGGCCGCCCTTGGTGAATTCGACATGGGCAACTGTCTTGCCAGGGGCAGGGCGCAGAGTCTTTACGATCTCAAGGCTTTGCTTGTCGATTACGTGCATGGCGTCCTTGTTGGGGCCAAAGAACACATCGGCCCAGACGTAGGGCGAATTCTCATGGCTGCGCATGAAGAAACCGGGCCCTTCGGTCTTGATCCGCTTGGCCGTTTTCCAAGTCTCCATGTTGATCACCGACACCGTGCCATCGGTCAGATGTGGCGTCGCCATCACGGTTGTATCGCCATGCTTCCAGGTAATGCCTGAGCCCAGATGCGGCATCCCCGGCAGGTTCAGATCGGCGACTTTATGTCCGATCACCAGATCGATGACCTGTCCACCCTTGCCGTCGCGGGACGCTCCCATGACGTATTCATAACTCTGGTCGAAAAAGAAATCGTCCAGATAGTCGGGCGTGGTAATCTTGCGCACGGGGAACGGATCAGGGTTCTTGAACTGACCTTCGATGCGGAAATCGTGACCCAACCCGAACTGCGGCGGGTTGGCGCCGTAAAAGACCTCCCAAATCTCGGGCACGTCCTTCAGGGCCAGCACAAAACTTTCGCGCGGCGGGGCCTGGTATACGGCTGAAACGCGGCTGGATTTGCCCGTCTTGCTTTTGATCTCGATGACCCTGGCGACCGAAAGGTCCTCTGTCGACAGCAGTGTCAGGCTGTTTGGCAGGTAGTTCGCCACCGCCACCCATTTACCATCCCCCGACATGGCAATGTTACGGCTGTTGAGACCCGCGCGCACGCGGCCAACCTGTTTCAGTGCCCATATGTCGTATTTCTGGACCCAGCCATCGCGGGACATGATGAACACATAACGCCCGTCCGGGCTGAACTTCGGCCCACCATGCACGGCAAAGGGTGTTTCGAACCGGTCCAGAACGTCGAACGTATCTCCGTCCAGCACACTGACATGATGATCCCCTGTCTCGACAACCAGCGTGATGTTCATCGGATCGCTGTCCCATATTGGGGCATCCACCGGCACATAGTCTTTGTCCAGAGTACGGCTGGCCGCGATATCGGCCTCACCCCATTCGGGATTGGTCTCTAACGGAGATTTCAGCCACCCCGCCAGTTCCTCGATCTGCAATGCGTTCAGTACATGTGAAAACGCAGGCATCTGCGTGGCTGTGCGCCCTTCGGCGATCACAGCGGCCACACGGGGACCGCGCATCCGTTTCAGCGTTTCGGGGATCAGCGCCGGACCGATCCCACCCAACCGGTTCTCGCCATGACAAGAGGCGCAACGCTCAGCGTAATTCGACGGCGCATCGGCCCATGCGGCACCCGCGCTCAGGATCGAGCACAAGGCCCCAATCTTCATCTTTTCCAAAATACTCTCGCCGGAGGCTCCCAACGGCTCCGTACACGCATTGGCTGCGCCAATTGGACCAATGGACTCAAAAGAACTGATGCGCCGGATCATGGCTTTTCCCCCGGAACGGTGTGACTTGCAGTCGTTGGCCTGCATCTGCAACGCCGATTTCTTGGTCGGACAGATAGCAGGCCGGGTCTTCGGCCCAGGGATCACCGGTCAGTTGCAGCGCGCGGATACGCGTGTTGCCGCCGCAGACGTCCTTCAGCTGACAGGCCCCGCAGCGCCCTTTCAGCGGTCGCGGGCGGGTGCGCAACATGGCAAGCATCGGGTCATCGCTGGTCCAAAGCTCTGAGAATGGTTTGGTCTTCACGTTGCCGACTGTATAATCGGACCAGTAGGTGTCGGGATGCACGCGGCCGAGATTGTCGATATTGGCCACGCCAAGCCCGCTGGAGTTCCCGCCCCATGCCGAAAGATGCGTCCGAATATGGGAGGCTTTGGCATCACTGAAATGCGTGCGAACCCAATTGAGGAAATAACCTGCGTCCGCGTCATTGTTCCCGGTCACGATGTCCAACGCTCGTCCGCCCGCAGCCGACTCCCACGCGCGTTCCAGCAACAAGTCCAGACTTTTGCGCGTTCGCAAGTGCTCGGCATCCTCGCCTCGGTTCTTGTCGCCACGCCCGGCATAGACCAGGTGCGACAAATAGAACTTATCGACGCCTTCGTCATCGCACAGTTGTAACAGGTCAGGCAGGTGATGCTGCGTGCCCTCGGTCAGACAGAAACGCAGACCGACCTTGATGCCGCGCTTCTTGCATTCGCGGACACCGCGCAGGGCGTCGGCAAAGGCGCCCTCGACGCCTCGGAACCAATCATTGGTGGCTCCGATCCCATCCAGTGAAATGCCGACATAATTGAAGCCCACATCGGCAATCATGTCGGCGGTTTCGTCGTAGATCCGAGTGCCGTTGGTCGACAGCGCCAGCATCGGCACCAGTTCCCGCGCGCGCCGCGCGATGTCGAAGAAATCGAACCGATCCAGCGGTTCCCCACCCGATAGGATCAGGGCCGGGATGCGAAACTGGCCCAGATCCTCAAGGGTTACCATCGCTTGTTCATGGCTGAGTTCACCGGGAAAGGCCACGTCAGCCGAGACAGTGTAGCAATGGCGGCATTTCAGATTACAGCGTCGCGTCAGGTTCCAGATCACCACCGGCTTCACCAGCCCGGGGCGGCGTTTGTGTGCCGGGGTCGGCTTAACCAGTTGATGCATGTATTCGGTCAGGCGGAACATGTCTCAGCCTTTCGCTTTCAGGCGCAACCCTGTCTTTTTCAGAATGCGCGTGGAATAGAGGATATCGTCGGCCCGGCAGGCATCGCCCAGAATGGCCGCGATCTGCGCGCGCTTATCCTCGACTTCTTTCTGATCGGTGCCATGAACCATGGCGAACAGATTGTAGGGCCAGTCAGGCAGGGCGCGGGGCCGTTCGTAGCAGTGGGTGACAAAAGGCAGCGAGCCAATCTGTGCCCCAAGTTCGGAAATGCGAATGTCATCGACGTCCCACACGGTCATCCCGTTCGAGGTCATGCCCAGCTTGTAGTGATTGGGCGCGGCAGCGATGCGGCGGATCACACCGCGCGATTTCAGTTCGGCAAGACGGTACAGCAAGGCGTCCTCGTCGATACCAAGCCTATCTGCCACCTGCGCAAAGGGTGCAGGTAGCAAAGGCAGGCCGTCTTGCAATGCCCCAACGATCTCTCTGTCTTTTGCGTCGATCATGCTGCCACCCGAAAGCCGATAAAGAATTCTTGCAATTTGGGAAATCGCAAAACCTCGATCCCCGTCTCGCGTTCGATGGCATCGGCAGTGGCCCCGATCCCCTCGGGCGTTTCGGTGGCCAGAACGAACCACATGTTCAGCCGATGCGTGCGTTCATAATTATGGGCGACCTCAGCGTGCGCATTGACTTTGGTCACGACCGTTTCGAATTTCTCTGCTGGAACCGCCATCGCGCACAGGCAGAATGCGCCGCCCATGGCAGCTGCGTCGAAGAAAGGGCCAAATCGGGTGATGATACGCGCGTCCTTCATCCGCGAAAGCCGCGCCAAGAGGTCACATTCGGGAACGCCCAGTTCCTCGGCAATAGCCGCATATGGGTGCGCTGTCAGCGGCAGATCATCCTGCATCCGGTTCAGTATCGCGCGGTCGGTATCGTCCAGAGTCATGCGGCGGCCTCTTTCGGTTGGATCAAAGCTCCGGTCTGCTTGAAGCAGCGGGTGGAAAACAGCACCTTGTGCCGCGCGCCTGATAACTCCTGCAAGGCGACGGCACCGGCCAGAACCTCTGCCGCTTCGGAGCGCGACCGCGCGTGGATCATGGAATACAGCCGATAGGGCCAGACATCTTCGACGGGGGTCCGCTCATAGCAGAGCGTTACGCCGGAATGCGCGGCCAGTGCGGGTCCTGCGGTGTCGATCTGTTCGGCAGGTATGTCCCAGACCACCATCGCATTGGCCGACCAGCCCAACGCGCGGTGACGCACGATGACACCAAGGCGCGAGATGATGCCGGCCCGGTGCAAACTCTCGATTCGGTCCATAACGTCGCCTGTGTCACGCGCCAGGGATCGCGCCAGCGCCGCATACGGTTCCGAAACGAGATCCAGGCCCGAGCTGAGCGCTTGCAATATCTTGCGGTCGCCCTTCCGTTTTACCCTGCAATCGACCTGCCTTGGGCCGGGAACGCTGCCGGTGCCCCCGTTCATGCGAAACCCCAGATCAACGTTGAAAGGTCGCACCAGGCGCAGGTCCAGAACACGCAACCCGGTGCGGCGCGAGATACGCGCCAGGGTATCGTTTACATGCGCCCGGTCCGGTCCGGTGGCAACGAACCAGAGGTTCCAGTCGTCTTCACGTTGATAATTGTGGTTCACGCCCACCTCTGCGTCGATCAGGGCGGCGACCTCTTCCAACCGTTCCTCAGGTACGGCGACAGCGGCCAGCGTGCTGGCGGAAACGACGCCGGGGGCGATCGTTGCACCAACACGGGTTATTCGCCCGGCGGCCCGCATCCGTGACAAACGATCCAGCACTTCGGCCTCGTCCAGACTCAGCGCGCCGGCAAGAACCTGAAACGGGCGGTCGGTGATGGGGAAGTCGCGCTGAAACTCGTCCAGCAGGCGGCGGTCGGTCGGGTCTGTGATCTGATCCATCGGTTACAGCCCCGTTCTATGCGCACGAGCGGTAAAGAAGATGCCCGAGGGGCTGTCGGCCTCGATCTCACGCAGCTTTTCAAAGCTATGCGTGTCGTAGACCATGACCTTGTTTGCGTCGCGTACGCTGATCCACACCTCATGTCCGCGCGGGGTGAACTCCATGTGCAGCACTGCTGGGCCGGGTTTGAATTCGTGGACGATCTCTTTGGTCAGTGAATCAATCACCTGAATGGTGTCGTTAAGCGGATGGGCGAAGTTTACCCAAACCTGCCGCCCGTCAGGCCGCGCCATGGCAAAGACCGGCTGGCCGTGGGTTTTGGTGCGCCCGGTTTCGGCCAGCGTGTCAGCATCAATCCAGAGAATCTCGTGATGGCCGACGGCAGGCAAGACAAACTCGCGCCCCGTCAAAGCCCAACCCTCAAGGTGGGGCATCTTGTAGACCGGCATCTCTTCCTGACCACGACCGTAGTCGAGCAGAACGCGGATCGGTTCGGGGTTATCCGCCCACAGGTCCAGCGCGGTCAAGCCGTCCTCGCCAAACAGGCCGGTGATGTAGGTCCGGCCATTGGCGGTGATCAGCGCGTCATAGGGGTTCTTGCCCATGCCGGGGATCTTGGTGATCTCAGCGCGACCGTTTGCGAAATCGGCAATCCAGGTTTCGCCGGTATCCCACATGGTAAAGACAAACCGACGACCGGGCGCATCGACCAAACCGATGGTTTTGCTGCCGGTGGGGATGTCGGCGACCATCTCAAGCGTCTCGGAGTTGAATACCCGAACGCCACCGGGCTCATAATTCGACACGGCGACCAGTTTCCCGTCGTCCGAGATCGCACCGCCGATGGCGTTACCCGCCTGCACGACACGGTTCACGATCTGACGGGAGACGATATCGACCTTGGTCAGCCCTCCGTCACGTCCGAAGACATAGGCAAAGCGTTCATCTGGTGAATAGACCAGCGAGGCGTGGGACAGATCGCCCAAGCCCTCGATCCGTGCCAGGGAGGCGCGGTCGGATTGGTCCACAAGAAGAACCGAGCCGCTTGCGCGCTCGATCACAAGACCGAGGTCGCCGGTCGCCGTGGGTTCAGCGTTTGCGGAAGTGATCAACAAAGTGGCAGCTAGAGAAAGGATGAGCTGTTTCATTGTGCCTCCTGTGCCAGCAGGTAACGGGCGATCCATTCGGCCTCTTCTTCGCTGACAAGGGGCCGCCAGGGGGGCATCGCGGTGTCCGGGATGCCGTCAAGGATTACGCCGGTCAGAACCTCTGCGTCGTAGTGTTCCAGGGTCTTGGCGCGCAGATCGGGGCCAAGCCCGCCTTTGAGCGACAGCCCATGGCACGATCCGCAATCCTGATGAACAAGGCGTTTCAGGGCGTTTGGGTCGAGCGTATCGGCGGCAATGGCTGTCGTGGCAACAAGTACGGCCGATGTAAGAAGCACTGAGTGCAGCGACCAACCGCGTGCGGGTAGGGCGGCGACCTCTGACGCGTCGGATCTGCGACTAAACTTAGCCATGTGCTTGCTCCAGCAATTCGGACGCTGGCCGATCCGCATAAAGCGTGACCACCTTGCCGATGATGAACAGTGTGGGTGCCTCCAACCCCGCCTCGCGCACATCCGTGGCGAGTTGGTCCAGCCGGGACAGCAATCGGCGCTCGTTCGGCGTGGTCGCTCTGGCGACCGCCAGTACCGGGGTCGAGCCGGGCAGGTTCTCGGTCATAAGCCCCATGGCGATCTGGCCGATATTGGCGACGCCCATATAGACGACGAGAGTCGACTCCGGGTCGGCCAAACGTTTCCAGTCCAAGTCCAGCACCTTGTCGGCTTGCCTGTGGCCCGTGACGTATTGGACCGAAGTTGCCAGCCCGCGATGGGTCAGGGGTATGCCGGTGGAAAGGGACGCCCCTTGCGCCGCCGTGATGCCCGGCGCGTATTCTATGGGGATGCCATGGGCGTATAGATAAGCGGCCTCTTCGGAGCCGCGGCCAAAGATCATCGGGTCGCCGCCCTTCAGGCGTGCGACGGTGTGGCCTGCACGTGCCTCTTCCAGCAAGATTGCGTTGATCCGGTCCTGAGGCACAGTGTGGCACTTGGGGGCCTTGCCCACAGGTATCAGCCGGGCACCTTCGGCATGCATTGCGAGGATTTCGGGCGAAACGAGGCGGTCATAGACCACCACGTCAGCCGTTTGCAGCAGGCGCACGGCGCGCAGGGTCATCAATTCGGGATCGCCGGGTCCGGCGCCAATCAGAAAAACCTTACCGCTCATGTGCAAACTCGCTTGGTCTGAATGTCTTCGGAACCCGGGTTTTCCTGCATGATGCTGCGACGTTGCTGGGCAATCCGGGCGTGTCGTACATCAAGGGTTGCGCATTGCGCGCGCGGTTTCCTTGACTAAAGTTAAGCAGCGCGGGTTTTACCCCGCGCTGCTGTCTGCTTGCCTGTTTTTGCCTCGCTTCAGGGTTCGACGGTGATCATGCCGATCATGTTCTGCGTCTCCCAATGCGGGCCGCACAGATAGTCCTGCGCACCTGGGGTCATGAATGTGATCTCGACAGTCTCTTCCGGGAAAATCCGGTCGGATTCGGGCCTGCTGCCGTCCTTGAGCAAGACGCTATGGCTGGTGCGCTTGTCGACATTTGCCCAGCGGACGGTCGTTCCAGATTTCACAGTCAATTCGGTGGGGCAGAAGTTGTATTTGTACATCAGGACGATCTTTGCGTCCTCAACTGTCGACGTCGGGTGTCCGAACATGTCCACATATCTCTCTTCTGCCTCGGCGCAGAGCGCGGCCGTCTCGTCCGCCAGTGCCGGACCAGACAGCGCCAGCAAAGCTGCAGGAAGAAGGCGTAGAAAGGTCATGATCCGTTTCTCCGTTCGAATTGGAAGAGGGGCCAGATCGCCCGGCCCCAATCGTTACTGTTTCACAACGTTGATGAATGCCGTTTCATCATCCAGCGCGAGGCTGGTATCCAGCGTCACGTGATGGAATCTGGCGGCGGCAAAATCGTCGTGGATGGCAAAACCCACGGTGTAGGTCTGGCCCGGCTCAAGTGGTACATCGCCAGGTGCGCCCGAATTCAGCGGACGGGCGAAGGTAACGGTCCACACACCACCTGCCAGTTCGGCCGAGGCGGCGATCTCTCCGTCATTGACCACACGCTGCTCTAACAGATACCCATTGGTGGCGCTGCCATCTGCGTAGACCCGCATCAGGTCCAGATAGGTGCCATCGGTCAGGTATTGCTGGATCTGATCAGCAGACTGCAACTTATCCCATCCGCCCAGCGGCTTGCCGCGCCGGCCTTTGACCTCAACGTCTGTGCGGCTTTCACTGATGTATTTGGTCACCGTGTCCGGGGCGATCAGGCGGTCTGAAACATCACCATTGGCGGCAATCGCATCCGCGCCCGGATCAAAGGGCATAAAGCTGTTATCCGCATGACACGACGCCCAGCAGCCGACCTGATCACCCAGTTCGATACCGGAACCGGTGATCATCATCGCCACCTTGATCTGGTTGTCCGGGTCCATTTTGCCGCCATCGACAAAGGGCGCAGGGCTGTGACCGGTATCCGGCCATTGCAGGCGCACATACAGGTTTTCATCATCATGTGCCGCCTGAACCGTTGCATCGATCACCCCGCGCTTGCCGGGGATTGGTGTGGGTTCAAGCTCACCACCAGCAACGATCTTGTTTCCGATCGTGTCCAGTTCTTTGGCGTGACAAGTTGTGCATTGGTCACCGCCTTTGGTCAGGGGGCGTGCGCCACCGTGGAATTTGCCATTCTGCACCCACTCGAACGAGGCCTGACCGGGGTAGAACAGCTTTAGATCAGCACCGGGAACCGCCGCCCAGTCAATGCCCGTACCAACATCGCCGCCGCCTGCGGCTGCTGCGGTATCGTCACCTGCCGCTTTGGCGCGCTCTTCTGCGACTGCTGCATCAACGGCTGCCGCGATCTGAGCCTGAACGGAGTCCAGCTGCGCCTGTTTCGCGTCTTTCTCTGCCTCGGCCTCGGCGGCCTCTTTGGCCTCGACACGTTCCAGGCTCGCCAGATACTCGGCCGGGATCTCACGGATAAAGGCGGGGTTCGGCGCTTCAAGTTCTTCCAGATACTCTTCGTCGGCCCGGTCCCGTGCATCCGAGTGCGCTATACCTTTGTGGCAGTCTATGCAGGTCTGGCCGACCGTCATTGCGTTCAGGTGCTGCTGACGTGCGCGGGGTTTCTGGAATTCGGGCATCATCGATTCAAAATCGTGACAGTTTCGGCATTCGCGCGAGTCGGTGGCTTTCATCCGTTCCCATTCGTTCATGGCCAGATGTACGCGTTTGGCCTCGAATTTCTCGCGCGTGTTGATCGAGCCGACCATCTTGCCATACAGCTCTTTCGACGCCTTGACCTTGCGGATGATCTTGTGGGTCCAGTCCTTGGGTACGTGGCAATCCGAACAGACCGCACCCACGCCCGACCGGTTCACGTCATGGATCGTGCCGGTGTATTCCTCATAAACGAAATCGCGCATTTCGTGGCACGAGACGCAGAATTCCTTGGTATTGGTCGCTTCCATAGCGGTGTTGAACCCGCCCCAGAAGATGATGCCAGCGGCAAAGGCCGCAGCGATACCGGCCACGGGCATTCCCCACAGGAAATACCGGCGCCAGATCGGTTTTTTCTTTTCCGGTTCCGAGGTCATATCCGGGCTCCGTTTTGGCTGTCTTGACTGGCCCGGCGTGTGAGGCCGGTGCGATTGGCTGAGGGGGAAACCAAGAAAGGGCGGGCGAGGGGCCCGCCCTTTCCGGTTTCGGCTGCGAACCCGTCAGGTGACGTGGTTCGAACGGTTGTAGACGTTGAACTTGCCGGTCGGCGCGAACAAACCTTTCACGCGACCGATTTCTTCCAGCGTCTTGGCGTCGAAGATCACGATCTCACCATTGGGCTCTTTCGAAGTCGAGCGGTTCCACTTGGAAACCCAGACCTCGGATCCGTCCTGGTTGAACTCGAAGTGGACAGCGACATTGCCTTCCTCTTCGGTGATCTGGATCGTTTTCGCGATCTCACCGGTGGCCTTGTCGATGACCTGCACCGATTGCTGGACCTCAGGCTCGGGGTGCTTGGTCTGGTCGGCCCAGATGTAGTCCGATTCCGGGTGTGTTCGGATGAACAGACCGGGACCATCGGTTTCGACCTCGTAGCAGGTCTGCCATGCCTGATCCGGATGACCTTCGGGGTCGTTGCCCCATACGGTGACCGTGCCTTCGCCCAGGTGGGTTGTACCCGCCACCGGTCCGCAATTGGGGTCGTCCCAGTTCGCACCCGGGCCGGGGTGCGGCAGCGGCGCGGTGTCGATCATGGCCTCCAGCTTGTGGGTCTCGGTATCGACCACGACCATCTTGTTCGATGCGTTCGCCGCGATCTGGAAGTAACGACCGGTTGGGTCGAAGAACCCGTCATGCAGGAACTTGGCGCTGTCGATCTTGTCGATCCGCAGATTGTCCAGGTCGGAGTAATCCACCTGCCACAGCTGGCCGAGCTCTTTGACGGCGACAATCCAAGTGGGTTCGTTCGGAGTGGTATAAATTGCGGCCACGCGGGCTTCTTCCACATAGTCCCCGTCCACGTTGTAACCACGGGTCGAGACAACCTTTTTCGGTTCCATTGTTGCGGCATCAACGATGGCGAAATGCGGCGGCCAATAGGCCCCACCGATCACGTATTTGCCATCACCCGATACGGCCACATCGCGGGCGTCGTAACCAATAGTAACCTCGGCCACCAGCATGTTCTCGGGGTTCTGCCACAGGTCGATCTTGGTCATCTTGCCGTCGCGACCCATGGTGTACCAGAAGCGGCCCGGGTTTTCCGGCTCTTCCAGCTTGTGGTGTTCCGAGGCTTTCAGAACGTGCACTGCATAACCGGTCGGGATATGCGCCAGCACTTCCTTGGTGTCACCGTCGATTACGGCCACCTTGCCCACGTCACGTTCGATCACCACAAAGAAATTTTCCCAGTTTCGGCCATGCAGAGGCTCGGTCGGGTAATCCTCGGGCTCAACATAGACCTTGCGGGTCGCCATCATCTGCTCAAGCGACATCTCGGGCGGTGTGGGCGGTTCCATCTGGATATAGGTCGCCATATCGCGGATCTGGTCCTCGGACATCACATCCGAGAAGTTGTTCATCCCGCCTTCGGTGCCCCAGGCGATGATTTTCTCAAGTCGATCCTGACCCAGTTTCAGGGTCCCGGACTCGGTAACGGTGCCGTCGGCATTCTTGGTTTTCACCAACGGTTCCAGGCTTTTACCCGTCGCACCCTTGCGCAGTACGCCGTGGCAACCGGCGCAGCGTTCGAAATACAGTTGTTTTGAAGACTCAAAGGCTTCTTCGCTAAGTGTCGGCCCTTCTGCAAATGTTGGCGCGGCAACGCTGCCCAGCAGCATCGCCAAACCGACCCCGAAGGCGCGGCCAGTTTTATTGTAGCTGATTCCAAGTGACATGATCACTCTCCGTTTGCTGGTGAGGCAGGTCCAAGGGTGAGACAGCGCGCAGGTCCGCTCCTTGACGAAAGTCAACGCTGGGGGTTCAAATCGTCAGCAAAGACGGAAAAACCAGCCGATTGGAGGGTCAAGAAAACCTGTGTTTTTGACGCATATTTTTTGACCCGTTTGATTTTGGTTAAGTCGCACCGGTGAGGGCGTAGCTAGGACTGGGAAAACACCCAAGGAGAGCAGTCATGCCCGCATTGATCGCCCGCGTATTAGGTGAGGGGTTCCGAGTCTTCTTTCTGTTAGCAGGCGTGTATGGCTTGTTTGTCGGGCTGGTTTGGGGCTTGTGGCTGACGGTGCCCTATCTGATCCCGGATTACGGTATGACGCCGCCAATGTGGCACGCGCACGAGATGATCTTTGGCTATGCTTCGGCTGCGCTTGGCGGGTTCTTTCTGACCGCAGTTCCCAACTGGACCGGCACGCCGGATGCGCGTGCGCGGTTCATAGCGCTAGTCGCGGGCATTTGGTTGCTGGGGCGAATGGCAATGTGGTTCTCCGGGGTACTGCCTCCGGTTCTGGTCGCTGTGCTTGATCTGGCGTTTGTGCCGATTCTGGCGGCGAAAATCGCGACCCAGTTGATCCGTCGTCCCAAACCGCAGAATCTGGTATTTCTGCTGCTGCTCAGCTTGATCTGGATCGCCAATCTTCTGACGCATCTGGAGTGGATCGGGCTTTCCGGTGAAACGCTCGACACCGGTCTGCGCGTTGGGTTGCTGACCTTGTGTTCAATGATTGCGATACTCGGCGGGCGTATCACACCAGCCTTTACCCGCAATGCGATGAAGCGCGCAGGCGCGCCGGAAGAGGCCTGGCCGGTCTCCGTCGTAACGCTTGACAGGGCAGGGATGGTCATTGCCCTGATCCTGCCACTCAGCGCGCTGCTTTTCGGCATCAATCCAGTGACCGGAGCGTTTGCCCTGATCCTTGGTATTGCGCAGATCCTGCGCATGGCGCGGTGGCGTTTGGGATGGGCGTGGCGTCAGCCGATACTCATTGCCTTGCACATAGGGCTTCTGATGCTGGCCATTGGCCTGATCCTTTGGGGCCTGTCGCTGCTGGGTATCGGCAATGAGATCGCCGCGCTGCATGTGCTGGGCATCGGTTGCGTCGGAGGCATGACCCTGGCGGTCATGAGTCGAGCAGCACTGGGCCATAGCGGCCGCGCGTTGGTTGCACCGGGGCCGATGGCGCTGGCATATGGTTTGATGGCGGCGGCGGCCATGACACGATGGATCGGCGCGGGGCTGAGCACGGGATACCTGCCCGCGATGCTGATGTCGGTCGCGCTTTGGGTCGCAGCGTTTGCGCTTTACCTCATTTCCATGTGGCCCGCCCTGGCCGGGCCGAAGGTCGCCAAAGCAGGCTGATCCGGCTTCATGCCCATAGTCTTGACTTTCGTTAAGGAGAGATGCCGGTCCAGCCGCCATTCTGTCCAGACTAGCTAATCTGCGCAAAGGAGAGCGCGATGCGAGAAGTCATGACAAAGAGCATGGCTCGCAACATTTTCTATGGCGGGTCCCTGTTCTTCATTCTCATCTTTCTGGCCCTGTCGGCCCATTCGCACCTGTACATCATAAATTCGGAAAACGCCGCAAAGCTTGATGAGAGTGTTGTGCGGGGCAAGCACGTCTGGGAGAAACACGCCTGTATCAACTGTCATACCATCCTTGGTGAAGGTGCTTACTTCGCCCCCGAAGTTGGCAATGTGATGACCCGGTGGGGCGTGCTGGACGACCCGGATTCAGCTTTTGAAGCGCTCAAAGGCTGGATGGAGGCACAACCGACCGGCGTTCCCGGTCGCCGACAGATGCCCAATTTCAACCTCAGTGACGAAGAAATTCGTGATCTGACCAACTTCCTGATCTGGACGGACAATATCGACGCTCAGGACTGGCCGCCCAACGAGGCAGGCTGAGAAGGGGAACGGAGCAATGAAATACGAATCCCAAAAAATTGCCTACGCTTACTTTGCGGTGGCCATGGCCCTGTTCGCGATACAGGTGATCGGTGGCCTGCTGGCCGGTCTGATCTATGTATCGCCCAATTTCCTGAGCGAGCTTCTGCCGTTCAACATCGTGCGGATGCTGCACACCAACTCTTTGATCGTCTGGTTGATCCTTGGTTTCTTTGGGGCGGCCTATTTCCTGATCCCGGAAGAGGCCGAGCGCGAAATTCATTCGCCCAAACTGGCCTATTTGCAGCTGATCATCCTTGTGGTCGGCACGCTGGGTGTGGTTGTGACCTATGTGTTCAACCTGTTCGAAGGCAACTGGCTGCTGGGCAAAGAGGGGCGCGAGTTCCTTGAGCAACCCAAATGGGTCAAGGCGGGCATCGTCGTGGCCGCACTGATCTTTCTTTACAACGTGTCGATGACCGTTCTGAAGGGCAAGAAGACCGCGATCACCAACATCCTTCTGTTGGGCCTTTGGGGTCTGGCGCTGTTGTTCCTGTTTGCGTTCTACAACCCGGGCAACCTGTCCTTGGACAAGCAATACTGGTGGTACGTTGTCCACCTGTGGGTAGAAGGCGTGTGGGAGCTGATCATGGCCTCGATCCTGGCCTATCTGATGCTCAAGCTGACCGGTGTTGACCGCGAGGTGGTCGAGAAATGGCTCTATGTCATCGTCGCCGCTGCGCTGTTCTCAGGCATTCTTGGTACAGGGCACCACTATTACTGGATCGGCACGCCTGCCTACTGGCAGTGGATCGGTTCAATCTTCTCGAGCCTCGAAGTGATCCCGTTCTTCGCGATGATGGCGTTTGCCTTCGTCATGGTCTGGAAAGGCCGTCGTGACCACCCGAACAAAGCCGCGCTGCTGTGGTCGCTGGGTTGTGCCACGCTGGCCTTCTTCGGTGCCGGTGTCTGGGGCTTTCTGCACACGCTGCACGGGGTGAATTACTATACCCACGGCACGCAGATCACTGCTGCCCACGGCCACCTGGCCTTTTACGGTGCCTATGTCTGCCTCAACCTGGCGATCTTCAGCTATGCGATGCCGATCCTGAAAAACCGTGATCCATATAATCAGGTGCTGAACATGGGTTCGTTCTGGCTGATGAGCAGCGGCATGGTCTTCATGACCTTCGTCCTGACCTTCGGTGGGACCGTGCAGACGCATATGCAGCGTGTCGTAGGCGACTACTTCATGGACGTGCAGGACCAGATTGCAATCTTCTACTGGATGCGTCTCGGCTCTGGTGTCGTTGTGGTCCTTGGCGCGCTCTTGTTCATCTACTCGATCTGGGTGCCTCGGAAAGAAGTCATCGAGTCTGGCGTTGCCGAAACCCCTGCGGAGTGATGAATATGGACGGCTCAATGAAAATGACTGAGGGGGCGGCAAATGCCCCCTTTTACCTCGCCCAGGGCGATGAATGCGATGTGTTCTGCGCCGCCTGCACAAATGACCTGCCGGTTCTGCTGAAAGGCCCGACAGGCTGCGGCAAGACCCGCTTTGTGGCCCATATGGCCGCGCAGCTTGGTCGCCCGCTTTACACCGTGGCCTGCCACGACGATTTGGCCGCCGCCGATCTGATCGGGCGCTATCTGCTGAAGGGCGGGGAAACCGTCTGGGTCGATGGCCCTCTGACCCGTGCTGTGCGCGAAGGCGCGATCTGCTACCTTGATGAGGTGGTCGAGGCCCGCAAGGACGTCACCGTCGTGCTGCACCCGCTGACCGACGACAGACGCATCCTGCCGATCGACCGCACCGGTGAAGAGCTTGAGGCCGCACCCGGCTTCATGCTGGTGGCATCCTACAACCCCGGCTACCAGAACATCCTGAAAACCCTGAAACCCTCGACCCGGCAGCGTTTTATCTCGCTGGAATTCGACTTCCCATCGCCCGAGATGGAGGCCGAAGTCGTCGCGCAGGAAAGCGGTCTGCCGCTGGAACGCTGCAAGCCGCTGATCCGGCTGGCGAACAAGCTACGCGGGCTCAAGGGTCAGGATCTTGAGGAAGGCGTCTCCACTCGTCTGGTCGTCTATGCCGCGACGCTAATTGCACAGGGCATGTCCACCGACCGCGCCATCCTTGCCGCCATGATTGAACCTCTGACGGATGATGAGGACACAAAACGCGGGCTCCTCGATCTTGTCACGGCTGTCTTTGGGTGAGGCCGGCCGATGGTCAGGATCGATTTTGAGCCATGGGAGCCCGAAGAAACGATCGGGAAACTGTGGCACACCCTTGCCAGCCGCCTTGATGCACCCCAGGTGCATGATGGAGCCGCGGTCGACCTCTCGCAGGTCGCGGGGCGGCTGGCCGTCCTCTTCCGAGGACTTGGGGGTAGCCCGGGCGTTGAATTGCGCCCGGTCTCACCCGAGATTTCACGCCACCGATTGGGTTGGCGCCGCCGTCTGGGGACCGAGGCGGAGCTGATGCCGCGCGCCTCTTTCGATGGTGAGGTCCTGCGCCTGCCGGAACGGCTGGCCGTGTTCCCCGCGCGCGAAGCCAACGGTGCGCTGTATGTCTGGCTGGCAGCCGCCGCCGCCCATGCCGGTGCACGAGTTGACGAAGATGACCCAATGCGTGCCGACCTGCGCGCGCTGATCGCGGCGCAGAGCATGGTCGAGGCGACGTTGGACGACGCACCCGGTCTGCGTCCGCTTTACACCGAGCTTTGCAAAGGCGTACTGCATCACCGCGACATCCCGGGACTACCGCCGTTTGAGGCTGCGGTTGAAGAACTTGTTCGTCACATGCTGGGAGACCCTGCACCGCTGTCGGGCCGAGCTGAACAGATGTTGACGCTGGACGACGACCTTATCGCGCCCCGTGGCTATCAACGGATGCGCCCGGTCCCCCTGTGGCCCGAATTGCGCGCCGTCGGGTTCTCGGAACATAACGAGGTCGAAAACCCTGATACCGAAGGTCCACCCGAAGAATCCGGAGAGAAAACCCACCGCGCTCGCCGCCGTAAATCGGATCAGGCGAACCGCAGCGACAGTTTCATCCTGCATAAATTCGAGGCGATCCTCAGCTGGGCCGAGTTTCTCAACATCAACCGCCGCATTGATGATGACGATCCCGACAATGCCAAAAAGGCGGCCGACGATCAGGAAGAGATCGGGCTGGGCCAAATCTCGAAAGCGCCGCCCACCAAGCTGAAACTGCATCTGGACCTTGCGCCCGAGGATGTGAATCGCGAGCGTCTTTCGGGCCGCATCCTCTATCCCGAATGGGATGTGCGTACGGGGCAGTACTTGCCGGATCACGTCAACGTCTTGCTGTCGGATGCCGATATCCGCGAAGACTCGGCTGAGTTCGGCAAAGACCCGGCCACCGCCCGCCGCATCCGTGCCGTCAAACGCCAGTTCGAGGCGCTGCGCCCAGGTCGGGTGATGACGCGTGGCCATCTGGATGGCGACCAATTGGACATTGAAGCTGCTGTCCGGGCGCAGGTAGACCGCTCTGCCAATGGGGAAGGCACCGAACGCATCTGGTTGCAATCCCGTCCTGAAGCCCGCGATCTGGCCGTGTCGATCCTGCTGGATATCAGCCGGTCCACCGAAAGCGCTGTCACAGGCCGTGCAGTGATCGACATCGAGCGCGAGGCTCTGGCCGCTTTGGCGTGGGGCCTGAACGCCTGCGGAGACGATTTCGCCATCCACGCCTTCAGTTCGCTGAAACGCCAGCGCGTCTATGTGCAGCGCTGCAAGCGGTTTGATGAGCCGATGGGGGCTAAGGTTGAACAACGCATCGCCTCGTTGCGGCCGGGTCACTATACCCGCCTTGGGGCCGCGATCCGCCATTGCTCGGCTGATTTGGCCGAACAGTCCCGAAAGCGCCGTTTGCTTCTGGTCATCACCGATGGCAAGCCCAACGATCTGGACCACTACGAAGGCCGCCACGGCATCGAGGATACGCGGCAAGCCGTGCGCGAAGCGCGCCGCGCCGGGCAATCGGTCTTTGGCATTACCATCGACAAAGCGGGCAAAAGCTGGTTCCCGCGCATGTTCGGGCAGGGCGGCTTTGCTGTTATCCCCGACCCGCACCGTTTGACTATGGCGCTGCCCCAGATCTACCGGCAATTGGTCGGCGCATGAGCGACGAACTTAGCTGAGGTTGCTGAGCGGAGTGCTGACGATTGCGGAGCTATCGGTCTTTTGTGCGGGTCTGATCACCAGGATGGGCAAACGCCTGCCTGATCTGTAAAAAAGCCGCCCCAAAGTGGGGCGGCAGTCTGCAAAGCAAAGGGGTGCTTTGATTACTGAGCAGCCATCGGCATCCGCGCAATCTGACAGCGCTGCCACAACGCCGACAATGCGCCAACCAGATGGTCGATATCCTCATCCGTATGGACCGGAGACGGCGTGATCCGCAGGCGTTCAGTTCCTTTCGGAACGGTCGGATAGTTGATCGGCTGGATATAGATGCCGAATTCCTCAAGCAGCGTGTCCGAGATGAATTTGCATTTCACCGGATCGCCGACCATCACCGGGATGATGTGACTTGGGTTCGGCAGATGTGGAATGCCTTCGGCATCCAATCTGTCGCGTACCTGCGCCACGCGGGCCTTTTGCAGATCGCGTTCGGCGTTTGATTGTTTCAGATGCCGGATCGAGGCCGCCGCGCCTGCCGCAACCGACGGGGGCAGGGCGGTCGTAAAGATGAACCCGCTCGCGAAGCTGCGCACAAAATCACACAGCGCGGCAGAAGCGGCGATATAGCCGCCAACAACACCAAAGGCTTTACCCAGCGTGCCTTCAATGACCGTCAATCGGTCCATCAGGTTTTCGCGTTCAGCGATGCCACCACCACGCGGGCCATAAAGCCCAACGGCGTGCACCTCATCCAAATAGGTCATCGCGCCGTATTTGTCGGCCAGATCGCAAATCTCTTTGATCGGAGCGATATCGCCGTCCATCGAATAGACCGATTCAAAGGCGATCATCTTGGGCAATTCGGGATCGGCTGCGGCCAGTTTCGCCTCAAGATCATCCAGATCATTGTGCTTCCAGATCACCTTCTGCGCCCGCGAATGGCGAATGCCCTCGATCATGGACGCATGGTTCAGGGCGTCCGAAAACACGATCAGACCGGGGATTTTTGCCGCCAGCGTTCCCAGCGCCGCCCAGTTCGATACGTAACCGGATGTAAAGAGCAGGGCAGCTTCCTTGCTGTGCAGATCGGCCAGTTCAGTCTCAAGCAGCACGTGGTCATGGGTGGTGCCTGAAATGTTACGCGTCCCACCTGCACCCGCGCCGCAGCGATCCAGTGCATCATGCATCGCGCCAAGCACCGCAGGGTGCTGGCCCATGCCCAGATAGTCGTTCGAACACCAGATCCGCACGTCTCGTTGTACCGCCCCATCGGTTTGGCGCGCATTGGGGAACGCGCCGCGACGCCGTTGAAGGTCAATAAAGACGCGATAGTTTCCTTCGTCTCGCAATGCGTCGAGGCTTTTGCTGAAAAATCGCTCGAAATCCATCTGAGATGCTCCCTGGACACCTGGCTTTGATCTCAGACTATGGGGTGGATCGGAGGTGATACATGACAATAGTCAAGCCGCACTTTCGGAAAAGACTGGTGCGTTTTGGCTCTGCCTGTCATAGCGTTGCCAAGTGGAACGGACCGGTCAGAAATACCGGAAAAGGAAAGGGGCCCCCTGCGTGGCACATGAAACTCAGAAGGCGGTCGCGCGACAATCCTTGTTGCTGCGAAGCTTGCCGGAACAGCATGTCGACACATTGCTGAGCCACGCAATCTGGCGCACCTACGACCGGGGCGAGACGATCTTTCTTCAGGAAGAAGAGGCCAAGGCCGTGCACGTCGTGCTTGCGGGTTGGGTCAAACTGTTTCGCATGTCGCCAACCGGCGCCGAAGCCGTCGTCAGCGTTTTCACCCGTGGCGAGAGTTTTGGCGAAGCCGTCGCTCTGCGCAACGTTCCATACCCGGTCTCAGCCGAAGCGGTGTCGTCCTGCGATGTCATGCACATTCCCAGCCCAATACTATTGTCGCTGATGAAGGAAGACCCTGAAATAGGTGTTTCGATCCTAGCAGCCACTTTTACCCATCTGCACGCGCTGGTTGCTCAGTTAGAACAGCTCAAGGCGCAAACCGGTGCGCAGCGGGTCGCGGAATTCCTGCTGAACCTTTGCGAAACCAAAGCGGGCGCATGTGATGTCGAGCTGCCTTACGATAAAATGCTGATAGCCGGCCGCTTGGGCATGAAACCCGAAAGCCTGAGCCGGGCTTTCTCGCGGTTGAAGCCTGTTGGCGTCAAGATCAGCCGGAACCTTGCAGAGATCTCCGACATCGAAACCTTGCGCGATTATGCCGAAAGCGACCCGTCGGAAAAGTGGCACTAGACCCGATTTGTCGCTGTTTGACCAAGCTCAAACGTAAGCAAAAACGCACCCAGAAAGCTTAGTCGCGACAACACGCTCTAGGTGCTCTTTGTCCGTTCGGCTCCGATGGAACCAGCTCTGGTCGCGGCGCAGAGCTTATCTGCCGATTGGTCGAAATTTGGCCAATTGCCGATCTTGTTGGATCACTGCACGGCAAACGAAACCGTCACTCTCGTGCGCTTTCTTTTTGTATCCTGAACGGACAAGCGCATCTTGTGCCGACCAACAGGTAACTCGGCCGAACGCGCGACAAGGCGTGACCCGTTGACCGAAGCGTGCTTCATTATCCGTTCGGTAACATTAATCCAGGCTGGGCCCACTCGATAGTCGATCCGTATGGAAGACAAATCAACTGCGGCATCCCCCCTGGGACTAATGTTCACATCAATGTCGACGGGTGAGCGCACGACGTCCCTCTTCGGCGAATTGAATTGAACTACGGGACCATCTGATTGAGTGATCGTCAGTCCACGGTTTGGTGGTTCGACAACATTGGGTTGGATTTCGAGTTTCGCCAGTTCGGAAGGGGTCAGAAGGTCGAAAGACTCCGGCTCTTGCTTTTGAGGAATGAGAACCCATGCGCCGATGGCAAGCACAAGCAGAACAGAGCAAATCGACAACACTCTCGTACGAGACACAATCACCACCACCTGATTACCAAACTGACACTTAGAGTAACACACTGAGGGAATTTCCCCAATTTGAGCGCAGCTATTTGACCACCCGGAACCCGATTGATCATTTCCCATGATCGAGAACAGGCACAGAGGATGGCGCCATGGGCCGAGGCTTGAGGTTTGGAATGAAGCGACAGCGGAGTCGTCCCTGTATTAGTCAATAAGGTCGACGGAAGCAGTATTTGGGTGGGGACTTTTCTAAGTTGTTGACTTTATTTGGAGGCGAGTACCGGAATCGAACCGGTGTACACGGATTTGCAATCCAGAAAGAACGGACGCGAAAACAAAGGTTTAAGGGTGCAAAACACCCCCTGACAAAGAGTGAACAAAAAGCGAAAGTTTCAAAGCCAAATTCGCCGGTTCAAAACGAAAAAGGCCCCGTCACAGCGGCAACTGTGAACCGGGGCCAAATAGAAAAAGCCTGTCAGCTTTCGAAGTACGTTAGCATGATCCACTACCGCTTCGCAAACGCTCAGTCGGCTTTTTCGCGACCTCTGACCGGAGAGGTGGCCCAATGAGCTGGCGCATCGCAAACGAATGCGCAGAGCGTCGCTTTGGCAGTGCCGCGCGCAAACAGATCATCATGTTTCTCGCAGACAAGGCGAGCGATGACGGTTCGGGCATCTGGTGTTCCAAGGGGACGATCCAGCGCCACACAGAGCTCAGCGAGAGCACGGTCAAGCGCACTATCATCGACTTCCTGCGGGAAGGCATTCTGATCGAGACTGGGCGGCGGCAGTGTAAGAACGGCTACACCGTTATTTACCGCATCGTTCTGGAACGCGTGGCCGCGCTTGAGCCCACGGCTGAGCCCGACATTGAGACGGGGGTCACTGTGAACCCCGTCCAGCCTGAACCCGGTACGGGGTCCACGGTGAACGGGGTACGGGGTTCACGGTGGACCCCAAACCATCCTAAAACCATCCATAAACCACCTACGCGCAGGCGCGAGGCGGAGGAGGAGGTTGAAGATCTTGAAGCTGAGAAGATCTTGGCGGCCTATCCAGAAGACAGGATCCGAGACCGGCGGACCAGTCTGCTTTTGATCGCGGCAGCTGTGAAGGCCGGGGTGAAGCCCGATGACCTGCTTCAGGCGGTCAAAGCCTATGCCAAGGAAAGCGAGGGCTACACGCGCAGCAAGGTCTGTTTCTCGGACAATTGGTTCAAGATGCGCCGATGGGAGAAGGGGCTCGCCCAGATACAGGCCGATCGCGAGAAGGCGCGAGAGGCCGAAGCCAAAGGGCGCGCCAGCCTTGCCGAATGGATCCACGAGCGCCATCCCCTGTGCCGCCACATCACAAACCGGCAGATTGAGGATTTGATTGCGTCAAAGTTGGTGACGCCTGAGCAAGTTCGAGCTGCAGGGCTGCAGGCATAAGTGCGGCTCGATTGTTACGCCATGGCGCAAAAAGTAGATATTTACGTTGCAGCGTAATTTGTTTTAATTTACGCTGTGCCGTAAAAGGAGCCACACCATGGACCTCACAGCACGAACGGCCGAGCAGATCGGCGAGGCACTTCGCCGGACGCGCAAAGCGCGCGGCTGGACCCAAAGCGACATCAGCGCGCGTACGAATTTGCGCGTCGCGACGATTTCGTCGCTGGAAAACGGTGACGCGGGAACCAAGCTCGCAACGGTGCTCGCTGTCATGGCGGCACTTGGGCTTGAGTTCCGATTGGTGGAGCGCTGCGGTTCGCTTGAAATTGAGGATATCTTCTGATGGCCAAACGCGGGCGTAGCGGTACGATGCAGGTGCTTCTGAATGGAAGGCTGGTTGGGGCTTTGCGTCTCGCGGGTTCGGGCGCAATCAGCTTCACTTATGATCCGGATTGGTTGGCGTGGGAACATGCCATGCCCATCTCGCTGTCCCTGCCTTTGCGCGAAGAGGCGCACCAAGGCGGCCCTGTCATTGCCTACCTGGAAAACCTGCTGCCGGACAATCAGGCGATACGTGAACGCGTTGCCGCTCGTGTGCGTGCTGGCGGCACGGACGCATGGCACATGCTGGAGAAGATCGGACGCGATTGCGTGGGAGCCTTACAGTTCGTTTCGGGTGAGGTTCCCGAGGTTGGTTCACTCGAGGGGGAGCCCGTATCCGAGGCACAGATTGCGGATATGTTGCGCAACCTCGCGAGCGCTCCGCTCGGCCTGGATGAGGAAGACGACTTTCGCATTTCTATCGCAGGGGCACAGGAGAAAACAGCGCTGTTGCGCCATGAAGGCACGTGGATCCGTCCATCGGGACTTACCCCCACAACCCATATCCTCAAGACCCAGCTTGGTGTCCTGCCTGCAGGGATCGATTTGTCCGACAGCGTCGAGAACGAGTATTTCTGCATGAGCTTTTGCCGTGCCATGGGCATGGATGTCGCGGAGGTCGAGATTGCCGACTTTGAAGACGTGCGGAGCCTTGTCGTGACGCGGTTTGATCGGCGCTGGACCAAAGATGGCCGCTTGATCCGCCTCCCGCAGGAAGACTTTTGCCAGGCGCTCACAGTTCCACCCAGTCAGAAATATCAAATGGATGGCGGGCCGGGGATCACCGAAGGGATCGGGTTGCTGACTGGCAGTGATGACCCTGAGGCGGATCAGCGCGTGTTTTTCCGCGCGCAGGTGCTGTTTTGGCTTTTGGGAGCAACCGACGGGCACGCCAAGAACTTCAGCATTGCATTGCGTCCTGGCGGGTTCCGTATGACCCCGCTTTATGATGTGTTGAGTGCCCAAAAAGCGGTGGATGACGGTCAAATTCGCCAGAACCGGATGCGCCTCGCGATGGCGGTCGACGGTCACTACCGGATCAACGAGGTGGTGCCGCGCCATTTCCTTCAGGCTGCAAAGGCGGCTGGCTACGGTGTGGCGCTGGCGGAAGAAGTCTTGTCGGGCATCGCGGCGGAGCTTGAACCCGCCTTGGACAAGACACTCGCAGACTTGCCGGATGGGTTTCCACAGCCATTGGTGGAAGTTATTGTTGCTGGAGTACGACGTCGGGCGGCTGCCTTTCATGCCGTATGATCCGCAGATCATATTTCCGCTTTATGATCGGTAGATCATATTGGCTTCGAGCAATCTGCAGTCCCGATGCAGATCTTGAAACTTCCTATGCCAGTTTTGATCGGCTAGCTCAGAGACGGATAGCCAAGCTCAGATCCTCTACGCCGCGTTTCTGATTGCTGAACATAAGCGGGCAACCGTGTCAGACGCGGAGCAAGCACCGCTCCAACAAGAAAATTCCCCTGCGCCAGCGCATTCCTCGCGAGGCAATTATCCCGCTGACATCCCCTTGGTGCCCGCTTTGGCCATGTTCATCGAAACACTCAAAGTGAGGATTGAAAATTGGCTACGCAAACTCTGAAACTGAACGTCAAATCCGGCGAAAAAGACGGCAAGAACTTCTGGGACCGCTGCGGTGTCCTCTTCGTCAACACCGACGACAGCGGCAACATCCCGCATCTGAAAAGCTGGAGATCATCCGTTTGGTTGAGCAGTCACATCTGCCAACCAAACGAACCCTGGATAAGCTCGGCATTCCCAAATCCACATTCTATCGCTGGTATGATCGGTATCTGGCGGGCGGTCCGGAGGCCCTGGAGGATCGCAGTCCCAGACCTTCACGGGTCTGGAATCGGGTTCCCGACCCGGTTCGTCAGAGGATCGTGGATCTGGCTCTGGCGGAAAGCGAGCTATCGCCTCGGGAGCTGGCCGTGCGCTTCACCGACACGGCAAAATACTTTGTCTCAGAGTCTACGGTGTATCGTGTTCTCAAAGAGCAGGATCTGATCACCAGCCCAGCTCATGTGGTTTTGGCAGCTGCAGACGAGTTCAAAGACAAGACGACAGCCCCAAACCAGCTTTGGCAAACCGACTTCACTTACCTGAAGGTGATTGGTTGGGGTTGATTCTATCTCAGTACGATCCTGGACGACTACAGCCGCTACATCATCGCCTGGAAACTCTGCACCACGATGAAGGCGGCCGACGTCACCGACACGTTGGATCTGGCCCTGCAAGCTTCCGGCTGTGATCAGGCAACGGTCCTGCACAAGCCAAGACTGCTAAGCGATAACGGGTCCAGCTACATCTCGGGTGAACTGGCCGAATGGCTTGAAGATCAGCAGATGGAACACGTCCGGGGCGCACCGTATCACCCGCAAACCCCGGGCAAGATCGAACGCTGGCATCAGACCATGAAGAACCGGGTTCTGCTGGAAAACTATTTCTTGCCCGGCGACCTGGAACGTCAGATCGGCACCTTCGTCGATCACTACAATCACAGGCGCTATCACGGGAGCCTACAAAACCTCACGCCCGCAGATGTCTACTTCGGGCGCGGGCAAACCATCCTAAAACAACGAGAAAGGATCAAACGAAAGACCATCGAAACGCGACGCTTGCTTCACCGCAAATCCGCCGCATAATCACACCAACCAGATGAGCCAGATCCTCTCTTAGATCAAGCCCCTCTCAGGCCCAAAACCCCTGACGACGGACAGGTGATACCCTCATGGCTTCCCGGCTGCCATCCCAGCATACGGCCACCTTTTCAGGAGAAACCTGACCTTCAAAGGCCTATGGCAGAACCAGCACGGGGTGCCCGGACCCAACGGCTGCATGTTCAACAAGCTTTGCGCGATCATGAACTGACCGCTTCTCATGCTTTGGGTAGCCGGCGTCGCCATCTATCGATCGGACCACATCCGCCTCCGTAAGAACGGTGACTGCGGGTTTAAGATCAGCAGCCGATGCGAATCCCTCGCGATCAAGGCGCAGAACGTTAGGGCGGAACGCCATTTACTGACGAGTGTCAGGAAACAAACAGGTTACCATTTGCTCGTAAGCGCGATTGATATCGCTTGAAAGGCAAGAACGCGCTTCCGACTTATTGCCTTCTTTGATCGCTGACAGCAACTGTAAGTGGATTTCGTTCGAAATCTGCAGGTGACCTCGGATATTCAGAAGATGAAAATAGGGGGATACGCGTAGCCACAGGTTGCGAATGATCTCGAGCGCGACAGGATTTCCCGATTGCTCGTAAATCGTAAAGTGGAACAAGTAGTTAGAATGTATGAAACCATGATTGTCAGACGCTTGTTCGGCTTGGACCATTTCCGTGAGATGATCTTCCAGTGACCGAATGAATTCTGGCGTCTGATTGTCGATCGCCCGAGACAGTGCTGCTGGTTCAATTTCGCAGCGCACATCTCGAAGATATCTCAAGTCCTGTCGTTCGAGTTTAGGGACTCCCATGGACCGACCTGACAGGTGTGTCAGTGCCCCACTATGGGCTAGTCGCGCCATCGCTTCGCGAATTGGCATAGGGCTCACACTAAGCGCCTCACTCAACGTTGCGACCGTTACGGGCTGACCAGGTTCTAGCCCGCCTTCGAGGATAAGCTCGCACAGTTTACTAAACACGATATCCTGCAGGTTTTCGCGCTTGAGCGGCTGCATTTTTGAAAGGTCATGCATGTATTTTTTATATGCCTCGCATACCGCTTTTGTCCATCCTAAATTTTATCATTGACCTTTGATCAAATATCAAACATGAATTATCAAGACGCGCGGCAAATCCAAAGGAGGGCTGTTTGCTGCACGTTGCCAGATTGTTTGCCTTAGGCGGCGCCGCCTGTTTGCGCCGCCGATAGGAGATACGGCCCGGACGTTGCGTTCCTTCCGGGGAGGTGACGTTGGGCAGGATGCTCCCGTGAGGAGGTGCAAATCTGTCGCAGATACCGCTGCTGTCGACATGGCGGCTGAAACACCCGGCCTAGTTATTTGGCCTGCAAAAAAAGTAAAAAGGAGAGGAACTCATGATCAAAGATTTAACCAAAACCCTTCTGGTAGGTCTCGCCGTTACCGCTGCGGGTGCCACGACGGCCGCCGCACAAACGACGCTGCGTATCCAGAACCACCTGGGGCAATCGTCACCTTACGGCGTCGCAATCCAGAAGTTTGTCGAAGACGTAGCCACCATGTCGGACGGCACGCTTCAGATCGAGATGTTCTATTCGTCGGCGGTGGTTCCGACCACGGAAACTTTTGACGCCGCAAAAAACGGAATCATCGATTGTGACATGACCAACGGCGGCTACCAAGTAGGTAAGAATGCGGCATTCCAGTTTGTCGCAGATACGATGGGCGGCTACGATACGCCGCTGCAACTCATGTCTTGGATCTATCAGGGCGGTGGCAGAGAAGCGATCAACGAACTTTATGCGACTCATAACATGACCTACATTGGGGGCCATGTTGGCGGTCATGAATCGCTGAACTCCTCTCGTCCGCTGAACGGTATCTCTGATCTGGAAAACTTCAAGTTCCGTTCGCCTCCGGGTATGGAATCAGACATCTTCTCCAGCCTCGGCGCCAAGCCTGTCGTCATGGATTTCACCGAGATCGTCACGGCGCTTGAGTCGGGCATCATCGATGGCGCCGACGCGTCGACGCTTGCGACCAACCTGAACATCGGCATTTACGATGTTGCCAAGCACACCACCTACCCGGGCTTCCACTCGATGTCGGCAGACCACCTGGCATGCCGCTCCGATGTCTGGAACGCACTGTCGGACCAGCACAAGACAATCATCGAAGTGGCTGAAAAGGCGCTGGCGATGGAAGTGATGATGTCGACGCTGATCCAAAATGGTGAGGCGCTGCAGAAATTGCCCGAGATGGGTGTGACCACATACAACTGGTCGGAAGAAGACCGTGCGACTTTCCGAAACGCTGCGTTGGCCGCGTGGAAGGATTGGGGTGCTAAATCCCCCGAAGCTGGCAAGCTGGTTCAAAGCCACGTCGAATTCCTTCAGCGCATCGGCCTGCTGGAGTGACTTCGCAGAGGTGAAAAAATTGAAAACCACCGGCGGTTCCCGCCGGTGGCACTTATAAAAACCGAACCCAAACGCTGGTGAATACGCGTTTACGCTGGGAGGCCAAGAAAATGACCGAACATGAAAAGACAGGTCCGCTGGATCCGATCACATGGGGCATCAGCCGAGTTGCAATGTGGCTCCCGGCATTCATCGTCTCGATCATCTTTCTGGAAGTCGTTTTACGCTACCTATTCTTGCGGCCAACGCTATGGGTCAATGAGACCTCGCTTTGGGTCGCGGGCGCTGTGTATCTGATGGCCGGTCTCTACTCTATGCAGCAGCGTAGTCACATCCGGATATTCATTCTCTATGATTTGGCACCGCTCTGGCTGCGGCGGATTTTCGATATCCTCTCAACCTTCTGCGTGTGCATTTTCGCGGCGGCGCTGATTTGGGGCGGATACAATGAGGCCGTTGAAAAACTCCTGAGTTGGGAGCGGTACGGCACGAAGTTCAATCCACCGATACCGGCCACCATCAAACCACTCATCCTAATCACAATGGCGCTCTTGGCGCTCCAGGCGATTTCTAACCTGATTTACGATTGGAACACCGAACAGGGAGAGAAACACTACGGCGAAGAGGACTTCGAAGAGCTGCTCGAAGACCTCGCTGAAGATCATCTGGATGCACGCCCGGCGGGAATAGCGGCGGACCATGAAGACTGGATTGACGGCGCATCAGAAGGAGAAGTCCAGGATAGCGACGACTTCTCCCCTTCCGACAGCAAAAAAGAATAACCCCGAGAAGCGCGGAAAGGAAAGACGCAATTATGGACATTGGAACGATTTCGCTCGTCTTGCTGGTAGGAATGCTCCTCCTACTTGCGATTGGTATGCCGCTGGGATTTGCCTCAGGTTTTCTGGCCGTTGTCGTCATGGTCATGAAGTTTGGCCCCGACCTCCTCTTCGGTCAATTTGGCACCGGTCCGCTGAATATTCTGCTTCAGCGAATTTACGGGATTACGACAAGTTATGTCCTGGTCTCAGTGCCGCTGTTCATATTCATGGCGAACTTGCTCGAACGTTCAGGCATCGCGCGGGACATGTACTCGACCCTCGACGTTTGGCTTAATCGCACCCGCGGTGGAGTTGCCGTCGTCACCGCGCTCATGGCGATTGTCATGGCGGCAATGTCCGGCATCATCGGTGGCGAGGTGGTGCTTCTGGGACTGATCGCGCTGCCACAAATGTTACGGCTTGGCTACAATCAGAACCTTGCAATCGGAACCATCTGTGCCTCCGGCTCTCTGGGGACAATGATTCCGCCGTCAATCGTTCTGATTTTCTACGGCCTGGTTACCGACACGTCCATCCATGCGCTGTTCCAGGCAGCCTTTGTCCCGGGATTCATACTCGCGTTCTGCTACATTGCGTACATTTTGATCCGAACCCGAATCCAACCTGATCTGGCGCCTTTACCAGAGACTTCCGAGAATGACTTGTCAGGTGAAGAAAAGCGTTTGTACGGCCTCGCCCTGATTGCCATGATCGTCGGCACAGGGTCCTTGATCTTGTCCCTGCGTGCGGTCTTCTTCAACACGCTCGGGACGATTGAGATTGACACGAGCTATGTATCCCTTGGCTTCATGATCAAGTCCGCCATTCTTTCGGCCGCGCTTTTTGCCTACCTCATGTTCGTTGTTGGTCTTGAAAGAGCCAAGACAGCTTGGGAATACGGCAAGGGCATGGTTGCGCCTCTCCTGATCGTTTTCGTGGTCCTAGGCTCCATCTATGGCGGAATAACCGGGATCACCGAGGCCGCCGGAATCGGTTCGGTTGCAGTGCTGTTGCTGATCATTTTCCGCGGTGAATTCTCTTGGGTTCTGCTACGCGAAGCGTCGATGCGAACGTTCAAATCCACCGGGACAATCATATGGGTGACAATCGGCGCGACTGCGCTCGCCGGTGCCTATACGATCGCCGGCGGCCCGACCTATGTAGCCAACCTGATCGTTGGGCTGGAGATGCCGACGCTTGGCGTGCTACTGATCATGATGCTGGTGTTCCTGTTTATGGGCGCCTTTATGGACTGGACCGGAATCGTGCTGCTGGTCATGCCCGTTTTCCTTCCGATCGTCCTCAAGCTTCCTTGGGAGGAACTGGGGTTGACCGGTGGGCTTGACTCGCAGTTGGCGGTTCAAGTCTGGTTTGGCGTGCTGTTTTGCGTGAACATGCAGGTCAGCTTTCTGTCACCACCGTTCGGCGGCGCGGCCTTCTATCTTAAGTCCGTTGCTCCTCCGCACATCACGCTGCCGGATATTTTCAAGAGCTTTCTGCCCTTCATAGGCATTCAGATCATGGTGCTGATGCTCATCCTCCTGGTTCCGCAAATCACGACCCTGTTTCTTCACTAGAGGCAAGTCGGGCCTCCGTTTCCTCCCAGACGGGGGCCCGAGAATCTCTGGTGTGGGGGGAGAGATGGAGAAAAACGAACCAGTTCGCAAACGCATCGGTACGCCTTCGTTCAATCAGTTTCCTGCATTTGGGCGTACGGAAGACCGGTTCAATCGAACAGACGCCGCCGCTTGAAAACAGGGGTCTCCTAAAGGCTTTTTTGCCCTGCAACGGTTGATGGAAGCCGTCTTCTCAAGAGGCCTGCACGAGCATGTGCAGGTTCTTCAGCGGATAGAAAGTTTTGAGGTGGAGGGCTTTCTTCGGCCATTGACAATTAGAATGATCTTTGATCAAATATCAAAGAGATAAATTCAACACATGCCCGGCAGATCCAAAGGAGTAGGCTTTGTTGCAGACACTCGCGAAGAAAACCGCGCTCACCACAACGTTGACCAGCATCGAAGGCGCAGCGGTAGAGGTGGAGTCACAAAAAATCCTTTTCTTGAAACGCTTTATCGGAAACCACCGGCGGGCCGAGGCACCAAGTATGGTGACGGCCTTAACCTCGCGGCCCGATTGTGCCGCTTGAGCCGAACCTCGGAGTTTAAAACATGGTGCAAGCCCCTAATGCCGTCTTTCTTGGTCGGATCGCCGTCGATCTCTATGGCGAGCAATTTCACAGTCCTTTGGAGGAAACCCGAAGTTTTGCACGTTACCCGGGTGGCTCCAGTGGCAACATGGCAATAGCAGCGGCGCGAGCTGGCGCAACGGTCGGGCTGATTTCGGCGGTCGGGAACGATCCAATGGGCCGCTACCTGATGCGTTCATTGCGTCGAGAAGGCATTGATACACGTGCCATGACCGTGAATGGGGACCGGAGAACGGCCCTAGCTTTTCTTGGCATGCTCAACGGCGAGGCCGACCAGCTGGACTTCTACCGGGCCAATTCTGCGGACGCGTGTATCGAGTTTGACAAGATCCCGACGGATTACTTTGTGAACGCCCAGTTCCTAGCGCTAACCGGGACTCATGTGGCCGACGCGGAGGCTTGGCGAGCGGCCTCGCCGATTGTGGATGCTGCTGAGGCGGCAGAGGTGCCCCTGGTGTTGGATATCGATTTACGCCGCTCATTATGGTCGGAATTCCAACTCGGGCTGGAAGGGTCAGTGGCGCGCGTGCGCGACCTGCTGCCTCGGGTTTCCATAGTCGTTGGCAACGAAGAGGAGATAGCGCTGATCCTTTCCGGTGACATAACACTTCCCGCCGATGTCACGGTGGTCAGAAAGCTCGGGCCGAACGGGGCGCGCTGGTCGGGAGCCGATGCCGAATTTCAGGTTGCAGGGCACAAAATCGATGTCGTCAATCCGGTAGGAGCAGGGGATGCGTTCTTAGGCAATCTTACTGCCGCGTTGCTTGTCGGCGCGTCGCCACAGGTGGCGTTGGCCAGAGGTAACGCCGCCGGAGCGCTGGTGGCCACGAGGCATGGCTGTGCAACGGAAATGCCTTATCCCGACGAACTCGACCTCTTCCTGGATGGAGTTGCCCAGGATGATCCGGAGCTGAGTCAACTGCACCGAGCGCACAGTAGGCCGCCGCTGGAGCTACCTGTGCTGGCTCTGGCATGTGACCATCGAAAGCCCTTCGATGAGCTCGTAAGAAAACACAATCGGCCGCACGAACACGCCCAACGTTTTAAAAACCTGGTCTTCAAGGCAATGCGCTTGGGAGCAAAGGGCGTAACGGGGATGCAGTCCGGTATGCTCATGGACCCGAAATATGGGCAAACCGTGCTCGACCGGCTTGCGGACGACGGTATCTGGACCGGGCGTCCCATCGAGGTGACCGGATCGCGCCCCTTGATCTGCGAAGCGGGGCACGCGCTGGCACAAGACGTTGCGAGCTGGCGTCCGGGACAGGTTGCCAAAGTTCTGGTCTGGTATTCTCCTGACGATCCCGACGAGCTGCGCGCTCAGCAGATCGACACGCTGAAGTATCTCCAGGCGTCCTGTCGCGCCGCAGGCGCTGAATGGATGCTGGAACTCGTGCCACCGCTCAACATGCCGCGCGATGGCGAAACCCTCATCCGGGGCGTGTCTCAGTGCTACGAAACCGGATTGCGGCCCGATTGGTGGAAATTGCCCGCGCTGACCACTTCGGACGGTTGGACGCAGTTGGACGAGACGATCCGCGAACACGACGACACCTGTCGAGGAGTGATTGTGTTGGGGCTGAACGAACCCGCTGATTTGCTTGAGGCTGCATTGCGCCTCGCCGGTAAGAGTGCCTGCTGTCAAGGTTTTGCGATTGGCCGGACAATTTTCGGTGGTCCCGCAGAATCGTGGTTTTCCGGCGACATCGACGACGCGGAAGCGGTGGACCGCATGGCTGTCACTTACAAACGACTGATTGAATTTTTTCTGGACGGGAGGAGTATGAAATGATGCAAGGTGTCACCAAGCGCAGCGAAAAAGCCGGGGATGTCGACCTCGTGGAGTGGCCCGAGCCGGTCGCACGACCCGATCATGTGGTTCTTGACGTGGCCGCCGCAGGTATCTGCGGCACGGACCTTCATATCTACCGCAACGAATACAATGTGAAACCGCCTGTTGTGATGGGCCATGAGGTCTGTGGCAGAGTCGTCCAAACTGGAGAAGGAGTTGACAAGGCTCTGATCGGGCAGCGCTTTGTTGCCGAAACCTTCTTTTCAACTTGCGAAACCTGTCGCTATTGCCGGAGCGGGAGGCCCAATCTTTGTCTCGATCGTCGCTCCATCGGAAGCCACGTTAACGGTGCAATGGCGCCATTAGTTGAAGTCCCGGTTGGCAGTTTGCACTGCGTGCCGGCGGCGATGTCAGATGCCGCTGCCAGCCTCGCCGAGCCGGTGGCCTGCGTCACAAACTCGATGTTTGGTACACACGGATATGTCGAACCGTCGCAGCCCACCTTGGTGATTGGACCCGGGTCTATCGGACTGATTGCAGCACAGGTGGCCGCCGCGCAAGGAGCGGATGTCACCGTTCGCGGGACAGATCGCGACGCACTTCGCCTTGATCTGGCCCAGAAACTTGGCTTCAACGTTTCGAAAGTTGGCGATGGCTTGCCGCATAACCGCTTTGAGACGGTGATCGAATGCTCCGGCAATGCTCTTGGATACGCCGATGCGATCAGGTTTGCGGCGCGTACCGGGCATATTGTGCAAATGGGATTGTCGGGGAAATCCTCGGACCTGCCGTCGGATCTTATTTGCTACAAAGAGCTCACGATCACCTCTGGTTTCGCCTCAACGCCGCGTTCGTGGCACAGGGCCATGGCGCTGATGAACTCCGGCGCTATCGACCTTGAGAGCCTTGTCACGGATGTATTTCCATTGTCCGACTGGCGAAGCGGCTTTGACCGATCTTTCGCCGCAGATGGCGTGAAGTTCGTTCTCGCTAACTTGTAAACTCAATTACTATTCCGAAGTACCTGCGTGGCACTGCCTTAGGAAACCAGTTTGAGGAGGTGTCCGTCGACAAAAACTTTCGCTTCCATGGCTTGATGCAGGCGTTTTCCAGAACCAACCGGATTTACGATGCGACCAAGACGTTCGGCAATATCGTGGCGTTCAGGGACCTTGAGCAAGCGACCGTTGATGCGATCACGCTGTTCGGTGACAAGAACACAAAGAACGTCGTGCTTGAGAAGAGCTACGACGAGTACATGAATGGTTTCGTTGATCAGGAAACCGGCGCGGCGCGACGCGGGTTCATTGATGTCGTGAAGGAGTTGACCGAGCGCTTCCCAAAGCCAGACGAGATTGTCAAAGAAGTAGATAAAAAGGAGTTCGCGAAGCTCTTTGGTGAGTATCTGAGAGTTGAGAATGTGCTCAGGAACTACGACGAATTTTCAGCATTGAAAGCCTATCAGGGGCTGGATTTAACAGATCCAGCTGCCGTTGAGGAGTTCAAGCAAAAGCACTATTTGAGCGACGAGGACCTCCGCGACCTAGCGGCGATAGACCTGCCTTCAGACCGAGCAGTTCAAGACTACAGATCAACATACAACGACATTCGCGATTGGCTGCGCCGGGAAAAGTCTTCGGCTGAGCAAGAACAAAGTAATATTGAGTGGGACGATGTCGTTTTCGAAGTGGATCTTCTGAAGTCGCAGGAAATCAACCTCGACTACATCCTCGAGCTCATCTTTGAGAAAAACAAAAAAGTGAGGAGCAAAGGGGATCGGATTGAAGATGCTCGCCGCGTCATTCGCGGTAGTCTTGGGAACCGAGCCAAAGAGAGCCTGATTGTGGACTTTATCAACCAGACTGATCTTGATCAGATAGATGATAAGGCAGGCGTGATCGATGCATTTTTCTCTTTTGCTCAGGAGCAGCAACGCAAAGAGGTAGACGAGCTTATTAGGTCGGAAGATCTAAATTCCGATGCGGCAAGGCGCTATATTTCTGCTTCCATAAAACGCGAATATGCAAGTGAAAACAGTGCTGACCTCAATGCCATACTCCCCGAGATGAGCCCACTAAATCCGCAGTTTCGGACCAAAAAGAAGACCGTCTTCGAGAAGATTGCAGCTTTTGTCGAAAAATTCAAAGGTGTTGGCGGGCAGGTCTAGCCAAAACGTTGAGGTGCCCTACGATTGCTGTTTTGCTTCTGCTTGTTGCCAGTCGTGATACGTCTGTTTTGATCCCTTGACCTTCCACTCCAGGCGTCCGTTGCTGTTTCGGTCCAGGACGACAGCAGCGGCGGCTGAAGGGCTATTGAACGACCAGGGTTTCGTGAAGCGGAGTTTTTGATTGCCGTCGGCGACCAGAGTGCCGTCGGATATGAGCTTTTCCTTCAAGCTGCCGTAGCTTAGTTGGACATAGCCAGTTTCGGTCAGCGCTTCGGACCCTTCCAGTACAACAAATTCGCCGTCCTCTTCGACAGCCGTCGCTTTGACGCCGCTCTTGTGGCGGATCTCGAATTGCACTTCGCCCTCGGTCCGCTCGTCAACAGGCTTCGCTGTCTGTGTTACCGCGCGTGGTTTTGGCTTGAGCATATCCAGACCGATTACGGGCAGGATGATGCGTAGGTTTGAGAGAAACTGCTCCATGTTGGCTACGTCGGCCTCGGGCAGTCGCCGCCTGCTTGTGTCCGGCTGCGTGCCGTTATCCAACATGACGCGGCCTGCCTGGGCGGCTTGCTCTATGAGTCGCGCCTCCAGATACTCCTCGTGTCCTTTGGAAAGGTCATCGTCACTTGTGGTGATGGTGATGGCAGTTTCCCAGAAATCTCTTTTGATCGCGCTTTGCTTGATCCTCTCGGCCACCGAATTTCCGGAGCCAATATAGGTGCGGGTGGCACCGGTTTTTTCGGGATCGGGGCCCGAGAGGATATAGATGCCGGTCCGATCAACTTCATCACGAGCGGTCAGGTCGCCGAAAGCTGAAGCGCCGCTTACAAAAAGCAAACCTGTCCAACCATGGATTGTCGCTTTTCGCAGCCCGGTTGGCTTCCCGTCTACGAGGAAAAGCTGGATTGTTCGACCGAATGAGCCCTCTGTTTGCACGATTTGTTCCTTGAAAACATGATTCTAATAATTTCTTGCACAGCTCACTCTAACCACGAAATTACATGATTGTCGTCCCGTGAGGACGGCTTTCCCATACGGACCGCACCGAGGCTCAACGGGCCGTTGGCCCGCTCCCCCCGATCCAGGCATCATTCCTTTTGTTGGGTCCGCCCAACATCCCTGACCGTGGCGGTCAACCTTAGTCCATCCCCAAAATCAGCCACCAATTTCCCCTGTCTCGCTGGCGAGCCATTCCTCGCGGGGCAAATTGGTGTCTGATTTTGGCGCAGACATTTTCTTCGCAAATGTGGCCGATTGACAGCCCCGTTCAGGGCCGTGGGTCGGGCTTTGCCCTCTCCCACTCTGTTCCGCCGAATACATGCGTATTCGGTCAGATCAGGTGGCCGAGGCGCAGCCCATCGGCGGAAAGGGGCGTGAAGCCTCTCCCGCGTCACTTTGATCGAGGAGGCCACAAATGGCACCGAAGTTTGATGTATATGCCCACGTCACCCTCACCATTATTGCAGAGATTGAGGCAGGCACGCCGCCATGGCGCAAGCCGTGGACTGGGAGCGCGTCGGGCATTGCCCTGCCAACCCGACACAATGGCGAGGAGTATCGCGGGATTAACATCTTGATGCTCTGGGTCATGGCAGCAAAGCATGGCTATGTGTCCAGCCGCTGGATGACCTACAAGCAGGCGCAAGAGCTGGGCGGCCAAGTCCGCAAAGGCGAGACGTCTTCGACTGTGGTCAAATACGGGACGTTCACCCGAGAGAACGAGCAGGGCATTGAGGAAGAACTGCCCTATGCGCGCGCCTATCGCGTGTTCAATGCCGCTCAGATCGAGGGTTTGCCGGAGGACTACTACATCCGGCCCGAGGCCCCGCGCGATCTTGGCACAGCCGAAGATCCTGAGCTTGAGGCGTTTTTCAGCCGGACAGGGGCAGAGATCCTCACCAGTGATGATCCGCGCGCCTATTACAGCCCAGCCAAAGATCACATCCACATGCCGCCGATTGCCACGTTTCACGATGCAGTAGGCTACTATGGGACGTTGGCCCATGAGGTGATCCATTGGACCGGCAGCGAAAAGCGGCTGGAGCGGATCAAGAAGTTTGCAAATCGAGAAGCCTATGCCTTTGAAGAACTGGTCGCAGAAATTGGCGCTTGTTTTCTTGGTGCTCAGATTGGCGTCGCGCCGGAATTCGACCAAAGCGCCGCCTACGTTGAAGGTTGGTTGAAAGCGTTCAAAGAGGACAAACGGGCGATTTTTCGTGCGGCATCTGAAGCGCAGAAAGCCGCAGACTTTGCATTGCAAGCAGCAGGTCAAAGCAAGGAGGTGGCAGCATGACTCCCGACTATCACAGCGATGATTTTGCGACGGCGCGTCTGGAAGATACCGTCAGCTTGCGAAGCGCCGCCCGTGAGGCGCACGCCACGCTTTACGCGGTGTTGAACCGACTGGAACTGAACGATCTGGACGGCGAAGAGCAGCCCTATATCGACGATTGTCTCGGGGCACTCGCAATCCTTGAGGAGGCGTTGCGATGACCTTGGAAGAGATCAAAACAGCAGTGGACGCGGGCAACCGCGTTCACTGGGTCAACAGCGGGTATGTGGTGACGCGTGATGACCTCGGGCGATACTTCATCACATTCATGCGGAACGGGTCGGCTATCGGCTTGACCGGTCGGGATGGCACCCTCCTGAACGGCGAGCCTGACGAATTTTTCATCGAGGAAAGCGCCGAGGATTGCCATGAAGTACTCTGACATCAGGCAGGCGGCCCGAGAGGGCCGCGCCAGCGTGCATCTTCATGGGTTCTGCAATCTGCCCGATGGCGGGCAGGAGTATTGTGATGATCCAGAACTGATTGATGGCTGGGCGATCTATGTCCGAGTTGAGACCCCGGACGACCCGCAACAACACTTTGATCTGCACGAGCTGCCCGATCATCAAACCTATGCCAGCGCCGAAGGCGCGGCCCGCGCAATAGCGCTGCAATTGCTTGGCGATGCTGAGGCGTGGAACCACGACTAGTGGTGCCATGCCTTGCGCATGAGGCTGGGCTTTGCCCGGCGGTCGCAGCCTATGGCTGCTCCAAACGGAATACAGGCAGTTGATGCAATATTATAATATTGAATCAAATATGGCTAAATGCCATAACAGAGCTGCCTGTATGATGCTGGCAAGAAATAGGGGTGATTACTTCACATGAGCCGACCGCGCGCACCACGGCACAAACGACTGACGCAAAACCAGCGTTTTGCGATCGTGCGCAAGCGTGCAGAGGGCGTCCCGATCGAGGATCTGGCCCGTGAATTCGGCGTCACGACCCGCAGCATCTTCTACACGTTGAAGGCCAATCAAAGCCGCAAGCTTGATGCGCGCGTGCGCTCCGAATTGGTGAATGTTCGGCTTACGCCAAAGGAGCTTGCGCGCTTTGATGCCGTGCTGACGCGGCATGATATCAACAGCCGGGCGGAGGGGCTGCGGCGGCTGATCTATGCGTCGAACGATCTGTTTGTTCCCGACGATGAACTGGCGAACCAGATGCAGGGGCTGTCGGCCTCGCTCAATCGCACAGGCAACAACATCAACCAGATTGCACAGCGCCTGAACGAGGCAAAACGCCAGGGCAAGACGCCGCCCTATGGCAATTCTGCCCATGGCCAAGTCCGCGCCTTGGCCGGGCTGATCTTCGACATCGCCGACCAGGTTCAGGACATGGCGCAGCGCCGCCGAAGCGCGCTGTCTGGCGAGGTTGCCCGCGTTCTGGGAGGCTTTGCCGATGACCCGGAATAGCGCCATTGCGGCCGCGCAGGAGGCCTTCTTCGACCGTGACTGGAGCCGCATTCGCGGCAGCGTCCCGCGCGCCCGCGCGAAGCACATGGCCCGGGCGGCGATGGGGCATTCCCCTGCGATCTTCAAAGCCATTCGAGACGGCGGAACACACAACAAATCACAGCTGCGCAACCAGCTGGAATACCTGACCACCAAGTCGAGCTTTATCATCGACAGCCGTGGCACCTATGACGGGCAAAGCGTTCTGTCAGCCAAAGAGATCGAGCAGGTCACGCGCCGGTTTTCCGCGCAGTGGAATGAAGGGTTCCATCCAAAGCTGGGACATACCTCACATCTCTTGATGGCCTTCCCAATTGGCACGCGCGGCGAGGATGTAGCCGAGATCACGCGCGAGATTTGCGAGCGGTTCTTTCAGGGCGAAGGCAGCCATTTTGACTACATCGCCGCCGTGCATGAGGACCGGGAGCACCCGCACGCCCACATCGTTCTGAACAGGCGCAGCAAGGACGGTGAATTCTTCTTTATGAAGGAAGGGCACCACTTCAATTACGACAGTTTTCGCGAGGCGATGGTCGAGGTGTCGGACCGCTACGGGCTGCGGCTTGAGGCGACGCGACAGCTCGAGCGTGGCATCACGACGAAGAGGCCCAGCGACGTGGACCAACGTCGTGCAGAAGCTACGGGGCAGAAGCCGACCGAGCGTGAGCGCGTGGGGCCGGAGCTTGACCGTGCCTTGGCTGAGGTGGCGCAGAACGCGCGGCTTTATCGCGGCCTGGCTGCCGAGGCCTCGCGCGAGAACCAGCATGAGATTGCAGCAGCCTTGGACAAGGCCGCGACGCTTTTGGCGCAGGGCAAACCGATTGAAGCAGATGGAAAGGTATATGGCATGGCCGAAGAACAGCATTCGTTTGATGAGGTCGTGGATGCCTTTCACGACAAGATCAACCAAGCCGAACGCATTGTTGCTGAGGCACCGGTCGATCGGCGCGCGGCGCTGGAGCATGAGCTGAACGACATCTATCGTTCACTGTCACATCTCAGCCCAATGGGAACGCAGTCCCACACCTTGCTCGAAGATGCGTCCAAGAGTGGGATCTATTCGGCCGCGAATATACGGGCCGAGGCCCAAGGCGCTTTGCAGGATCCGGCGCTGGCCGAACGCCTCGAACAGGCTTTGAAAGGCACCGGCATTGACGCGCAGGAGGTGACACGTCGAGTCGAAGTCGGCGCGGGCAATGCCGCGCTGGAGCGGCAATGGCTTGGTCAGGATTTGAAGGCGATTGCCGAGAAGGACGGCTATGACCTGTCTCGCGCCGATGAGCTCGAGAAAGCGATCGACCATCTCGACCGGGTTCATAGCGATCTGGGCCGTGTCTTGGCCGATGCTGAGGTTCTCAAAGACAGTGAGGCGGTGGAAGCGGACGGGCAAGCAGCCTTGGTCGACAGGTTGCCGCCGACCACGGCTGATATCCTGAGCCGTTTGAGAGGTGATCCGACCGAAGATCCCTTCCGCAGCGACCTGGAACGCGAGACTTTGCGTGCTGAGCTGGAGGAGCTGGTCGGTGAAGAAAATACCCCTGACTTAGCGATTGGCGATGAGACCGCGCTGGAGGAACAAATCGAAGACCGCCTGGACCGGCTCTATGCGGCCAAGGCCTACCTGCAGAGCGATGCCGCTCTGGCGAACAGTGTGGCGATGGAGTACGTCCTCGACGAAATCGCCAATGAAGAAATTGATGTTCAACGCGCGCGGCATGTCGATAGCGATGGCGAAAAGGGTGTGGCGCATGGGTAAAGCGCGGATCGCTCTTGGCGTCATGAGTTTTGCTGTTCTGGGCGCGGTTCTTGGGTATGTCCTGGCGTCGGCCTTTCTGACATTCCGCTGGTTCGGGGGCGGGGCGGATATCGATTTCCTGATGTTGGCGCGCAGCTATGGGGTTCTCCGAATGACCCATCCGGCCGATATGCAGATTGTTCACCTGATCGTGGGGGGAAGTACAGCAGCCGGTGTTTTGCTCAGTGCGGTCTTGATGAACGACGCTCTGACCAAATTTGGGGAAACCCACTGGCAGCACATGTCCGAGATGAAGCGGAACGGCTTTTTCGGAAAGCCCGGCTACGGCTATGTCGTCGGCAAAATGGGCAAGCCCAATAGTCGCAAACCCTTCGTGATGTCCAAGGTGTTCCCCCATGCCCTGATCGTCGCCCCGACCGGGCGCGGTAAGACGACGGGTTTCGTCATCCCGAACCTTCTGACCTACCAAGGCAGTGCCGTGGTGCTGGACGTAAAAGGTGAAAACTTCGAGGCAACAGCGCGCCAAAGAGCTGCGCAGGGCGACAAGGTGTTCCGGTTTGCGCCCACTGATTGGAAGGACAGCCGCTCGCACCGCTACAATCCCTTGCTGCGAATATCGGCGCTGGAAAACGTCGACCGCCAGCAGATGGAGCTGCAACTTCTGGCCTCGCTGTTCTTGCAAGCTGATAACGACCGCGTCCAAGGGCTCCTCGATGGCGGTATCGATCTGTTCGTGGCGGCAGGGCTTTTAGCTTTCGAGCGCAAGCGACCGACCCTCGGTGAGATTTACCGCATCACCGCATCAGGTGGCGACAAGCAGAAGGAATATCGCCGCCGCGCCGACGAGGTGGTCAACCCAGCCGCCAAGCTGATCTTCATGCGCATGGCTTCGACCAACAACGACACGCTGACGTCCTACCTGTCGCTTCTGATGACCTCGGGCCTCAAACAATGGTCAAACCCCGCCATCGACCGTGCAACGGCAACTTCTGACTTCGATTTTCGGGATATCCGAAAAGCGCCGTTTTCGGTTTATCTCGTGGTCGAACCACTGATGGTGAAACCGCTCGCGCCGCTGATCCGCTTGTTCTTCTCAGATTTGTTAGCATCGCTTCAGGACCATGAACCTGGCAAGGACGAACCTTGGCCGGTGATGATCATGCTCGACGAGTTCAACCGTCTGGGCAAAATGCCGATCGTTCTGGACAGCATTGAGACACTGCGGTCTTACCGGGCCAACCTCGCGATCGTCACACAGACCATCCCGGCGCTAGATGAAATCTACGGCGAAAATGCCCGGCGTGCCTTGCAGGGCAACGCGGGCATCAAGCTCTATCTGACTCCCTCAGATGAAAAGACCATCGAAGAGCTCAGCAAAGCTGTCGGCAAAACCACCAAGCGCGTTGTGACCCACTCGCGCTCAGTCGGTCGCAACCCCTTCTCCGGTCGCAGTATGTCTGAACGGACCGAAGAGACCGCGTTGCTGCCCGAGGATGAAGCGCGGCGCATGGATCTTGATGACATCGTTCTGGTGGTCGACGCGCAAATGCCCGTGCGCGCCAAACGGATCAAATACTATGACGACCGGTTCTTTAAGCAGATCTTCGACAAGCAAACCGGCGATCTGCCGTACCCGTCCGCCGGGGACCAAATGCGTGGTCTGCAAGGGCAAATTAAAGCGCTGGAGGAGAAGATTGGGGCGCTTGAGGTGCCGAAGGTGATGCCTGCTGAGGGATCTGAAAGTAGCGGGAAGCGACGTGAAGAGATCGATGATTTGGCCAGAGAAGAGCGGGAGGTGACGTCAGGCAACAAGCCTAGTCGGGGCGAATATCAGGCGGGAACAGATCGGGTGGAGAGGTTCATTGCGGGGGCGGCTGACCGATGAGTGTAGGCGGCAGAAGCATCCTCTCTTGGTGCATATTCCAATCAGAATTCGCCGTAATAGATGCACATCGCGCAGGCCCTAAAGCGGCATCTTAGGCTTTTTCTTAAGGTTCAGGTTAACAGAGTTGCATGAACACCGAAGCCCTTCTGGTGCAGTGCCTTTGGGAGTAATATACAGCCATGATCCGCAGTCATCGCATTGTGCGCATGCCAGCAGATCCTTGAACGCCTTAACAATAGGTATAAAGTCGTTGGGACTAAAGTTGGCCCACTCGTTGAAATGTACGGCCTTATTGACGGTCCAGTCTTCCTCGCCCTTGTGGGTGTTGGCTGCCTTGAGACGTTGCTTGCGAGCCTGCGCTTTGGACTTTTGGTCCTCGTTGCCCCAGGATTGCGCCGAGTCGACGGCTTTTCCTAGGAGATCTGACAGTCTAGAAAAAGCGCTCGGTAATAGCCCCCCTAGATCGTAGCTGTTGTCTGCTCTGAAGACCGTTTGCGCCCCCAGTTGATCCGCAAGGAGTCGGGCGACAAACTCCATGTGACGCCGCAAAATCGGAGCGGCAACTTCGACCTTACCCTTAGCCAAAGCTGTATCGATTTCCACCCAAATTTCTGGGTTCGATTCCACCAACGGACCGGTGTCCACAGACCAACTATCAAAGGCCATAGATGTTTTTCGGGTCACCAGCTTTGCCGAACGCATCTGCTCTGCCCAAACTTTGTCATGGGTGGCAATCACGAATTGCGTGTTTGGGAATTCTGCCATCAAAAGTTTGCAAAATTGGTAACGATGGTCTGCATCGACAGACATCACAACATCATCGAGCAGCGCGACGGTAAAACGGTCACCCAAGAGCCGCTTCATCAATGCAAGGTATAGGCATACACCCATGCCATCTTGGTGACCTTCGCTATGAAAAGCACCTGGTGGGAAAAGTCCCCGCTCGTAGAAATTCACATCAAAATCGAGACGCCCTTCAGTTGCTTTAAAACGTGCGACAAATTTTTGCTCATCGCCGTCATTTAAGAGGCGATAAAACTTGCTGAAATCATCTTCGACGGCCTCGTATAGCTCGTCGAGTTCCGACTCCATCGCTGCGCACCAAGCGTCATATGCGACTTTGCTGGCGTCTCGTGCCTTTTTGGAAGCTGTCTCGGTGAAACGTGCTGCTTTGTAGTCCTTGAACCGCTGTTCAGCATTGATCAGAAAACTCTGTGCGGCCAACGAAGCAGATTGATCAGGCTTCGCGCGAATAGCGCTCATAAAGTCCGCCAGTTTGGCCCCAAAGCCTTCCGGAATGGCTGGCCATCCACTGGCCAAGCGATCCTTCAACTCCAAGATTGTTGCGAAAGACTTTAGTTGTTCCTGAAAAAACGCCAAGTCTTTGCCCCATGCGACGACGCTGGACAGCATTTCAACTGCGCTCTCAATCTTGGCAATACGGTGAGTTTCGAGCAGCAGCGCTTTCAAGTTTCCCACTTCCGTCGAAAGTGATGATGCATGCTCAATGAGCTTTTGCTTCAGCTCTCCTGCCGCTTGCGATTTCTGTTGCTTGGCATGTAGGTGCGAAAGAAGATGTGCTTCATCGGGCCATTCATGATCGCACATTGGACATGACGGTCCGTCCACCAACTTCAAGCCGCTCTTCACCAACTCCCGTTGTTGCAACGAAACGAGGAGCCGTGCGTCTTTTTCGAGTTGCTCGATCTGATCGATAAGAGCTTCAGCATCCGGAGACGGAGATTGCCCAAGCTCGACGATCTTCTTGTTAAGCTTGTCCAGTTCGATCAGTGCTGCGGATTTATTGAGCGATTGTTCACCGGTAGGTTCCGCCAAGCCCTGGTCGATGATTGTATCAGCCGTCATTGCATCGTGGATTTCCAGTCCTAGCAGCTTGCGCTTTGCATTGACCGCTTCCAGCATTTCAGCTGCAGACAAAGACGTGATGCCTAGGTGCTGCAACAGCGTATCTCTTTTGTCCTGCGTATCCGTTTCCGCTGCAATCGCTGCCCGGTTGAGCTTGCCGTATGCTGTGTTCAGTGCCGAACGGGTCTGACCCAACTCATCGATCTTTAGAATCTCTTGAATCTGTGCCGATCGCTTCGTTGGTTCAACCAAGATGAATTTCAGAATTTCTCTTCTCGCCAAAGTGATTTCGGGATGCTGAGAAACTTCGTCCAAAATTTCCACGATGTCCGGATCGTTCGGTTCGATACTTGGCTTCTTGGGGGCAGAAACCTTGCGAGTGAGCTTGGCTTTTTTGCCAAGTGTCGGGAAGGATACCTCCAGCTCTACAAATGCAGCATCTGGGAATTTGATATGGTCTACATGAGGACCATGATCTGCTAGTGACAGCCCTTTGGTTCCGGTTCCGGTCAATCTGCCAATCTGACCAGTTAGCGCAAATTCGATGGCGTCAATGACCCCACTTTTTCCCGAGCCGTTCGGGCCGGATATCGCGAAGGTCTTCTCAGCCAAGTTGATGTCCAACTTACGAATTCCACGAAATTCTTCGATGTGTGCTGAAACGATCTTGATCACAGAACTTCCCCTCCGTCTGGAAGAGTGAAAATCGCGGCCAGATCGTCAGCCTTAATTTTTCGACCTTCTTTCAGGAGCGCTTCAAGCTTCGTTGTTTTGGATGAGTCGAAATTTTCATCATTTGAAAGTGTTTCGAGAAATTTGTTTGCAACTGAATCCTGAAGCGACGCCATTTTACACCAAGCTTGTTTAACCTGATTTACTATAGGTTGAGTGCCAGTTTCTCGTAAGGGGTCTTGTTTGGAAAAGTTTGAAATCTGACACCATCCGAAAGCTTTGACTGGCATGGCGCTTATTGCAAGACGCTGTCTTGGCAGGCTTTCTAGCAATACCTTTCTAACTTGAAGCAGCTTGAAAAGGACCAATTCACTCCAGCCGCTTCGCTCGTTCTGCTACCCGCTGAACCATCGAAACAGACGCAGTGCTAGCTTGCCGTATCCCAGCCCCCGCAACTTCCGCGTTTGACCTCGCTCCAAATCTTGCCCGCGCCAGTGACCCTTTGGTGCCAATCAAGCCCTTTGCGAACCCACCCGGACCGGGAATGCTCGGGGGCCCAGCCATCATGAAGTTGCCTGAGATTGAGCGGACGATCAGCGGGGTGGCGATGATCATGCCGCCTGCGAGAAACATCATCATGAAGAAAGGCACCAGCGCGCCGATGTTGCTCGCGCCAGAGGGATCGCCGAGCTCGGTCATTAGTGAGCGCGACATTCCGACGACGGTGGAAAAAACCCCCGCGATCACGAGGGGGTAGAGCGCATAGGATACCGTGCTGGACAGCCAGCGATGGAAATAGTCCTTGCTGACATCAAAAAGCGAAAGCGCGATCATGATGGGGGCGATGCCGATTATGAAGGCCAGCATAATCTTCGCGAAGATCAGGACCAGGCCGCAGAGCGCACCGATGACGCCCAATAGGAACGCGCCGATCGCGCCGATCAGGGCTCCGGCCATCCAATGCATGTTGTCTCCTGCCGCATTCAGGTAGTCACCAAATTCTTCGATGAGGTCGTCAAAGGCCCCGGCAAAGTAGGATGCACCTGCACCGCCGCCGCCAAGCCCGGCCACCATGCCGCCCGCGAGCTGGTCAAGCCCGTTGATGAGGGCGCTGGCCACCGCGTTGAATTGGACCCAATTCATCGCAAACAGGGAGATGAGCATGAGCTTGAGGGCGAACCAGAAGGCAGTCCGCCCATCCGTGGATTTGTACTGAAACACCATGTTGAGGAAGACGCCGATCACCGCGAGCGTCGAGGCCACCGCAATGACGCCGCCAAGCTGCCCGGCGACGTTGCCAAAAGTGGTTTGGGCCGCGTCTTCCAGAAAGTTGTCGGTTGTCTCAACCATCCATGTGACGACGCCCATAGGATCCCCCTCAGTTAGGTTTAGGCGCTCGCGCCGGTGCGACGTTTCAGGAAGGCCTTCAGGATGTGCTCGCCGTCAAAATCTGGCACGACCGAGACTAGCTCCCAGCCATCTTGTCCAAGGGCGGTCAGCTGCGCTTCGATCTTTGGCGGCTTTGTTTTGGCCGTGTTGATCTGTTCAATCTTGTATTCAAGCATGGGCTATTTCCTTTGAATGGGCCGGATCTATCGGCAGGTAGAATTCGGTGATGCCGCGCGCGCCTTCATGGCGACCGGCCTGAATGATCACATCGATCGAGCGGGTGATGTAGTCGTTCATGTCCTGGTAGGTCATGGGCACGTCCATTTTCAGGGCGGCGATGGCGAGACGCTGGATTGCCAGCTGCGGCGTTTCAGCGTGCAGCGTGGTGAGAGAGCCACCATGCCCAGTGTTGATCGCCTCGAGGAAGGTCATGGCCTCTTTGCCGCGTACTTCACCCAGGACGATACGGTCCGGCCGCATGCGCAGGGTAGAGGTCAGCAGGACATCAGCGCTGCGTGTGACCTCGTCGCGGTCAGACATCAGCGTGACGACATTAGGCTGCGTTGGACGTAGTTCGGCGGCTTCTTCGATGGTGATGATGCGCTCGTCGGCGGGCACAAAGGAGAGGATCTTACGCGCCGTGACGGTCTTGCCGGTCGAGGTCCCGCCGGAGACGATCATGTTGAGCTTGTGCGTCACACAGAACTTGATCGCGGCGTCGATGTCGCCGGTGGCCACGAAATCGCGCAGCTCGGCGTTGCGCTTGCGCCTTGCCCCCTCGTTGCTGCGTTCTTTGCCGAAGAGGTAGGACAGCTTGATCTGGTCCAATGGCAGGTCCGCAAAGAACCGCAGCGAAATCGCGTAACCGCCATCAACGGCCGGAGGCTGTATGACTTGCGCGCGGATTGGGCGGTCACGGTAGGTGATGCTGACTGACACAATCGGTTTGGTCCGGCTGAGCGTCGTGTTCGCGGCGGAAGCAATCTGATTGCCTAAGTCTTTGATCTCGTTCTGCGAGAGCCGTCGATTGACGCGCCGCATAAAGTGATCCCCCTGAAACTCCGCCCAGGGCGTGCCGTCGGGGTTGATACAAAGCTCGATCAGCTTTGGATCACGCGCCTCGGGGATCTTGTCCATCGAGCTTTGCAGATAGCTGGCCGCCATAATCAGAAAATCTCCAGATCGCGGTCGACCATCACGGTGACGCGGGCACCCTGATCCACATAGATCACGGGCGAGACGGAGAGGTATTCGCCAATCACGCTTTGAGCGCTGTCTTGCAGGTCTTCGCCAATACCCTCTAGCACATCTGAGGTGATCTCATCTTCGGTGTTCTGCGCGGCGACGGCAGGCAAGGCTCCGATCAGCGATATCAGGGCGGCTGACCCAAACCGGGTGCCAAAACGGCTATCGACGAAACCGGTTGTGCCGGACCGCCCCAGTTCATCACCTCCGAAGGCGCTGATTTCGACGGTCTGGTTGCTGGGCAGAATGATCCGGTCCCAGGCGATGGTCACGCGTCGTTGTGCTATGTCGAGCCCGGATTGATACCGCCCGATCAGACGTGCGCCGCGTGGGATCAGGATCCGCGAGCCGTCATAGGCGTGGACATCTTCCGATACAATCGCGCGGACCTGACCGGCGAGCGAGCTGTCGATTGCGGTCTCAAGCACCGCCTGGATCATCGTGCCCTGAACAACCGTGATTGACGGGTTCACGATCAACTGGGCTTGCGTCACCTCAGCAGGTTCAGCGCCGTTGCGGACAAAGTCTGTGTCGCCATCAAGTCGCCGTTGCTGCACGGCGGTCTCTGCATTGCCGGTGCCCGAACCGCCAAAGGCGATAATTGGGCTAGCAATACGGGCTTGCAGTTCCTCAAGTTCGGCCTGCCGTCGCCGCTCGAGCTCTTGAAGACGCAGTTCTTCGGCCGTGGGGCCGGTTGGGGCTGGCGTGCGCGGGGTCTCCAGGCGTGCAAGCTCTAGATCGTTCTGTAGTCGCTGGATTTGCCGTGCGCGTTCCTCCAGCTCCTCGCGCAGGGCGGTTTGCGTCGCAGCGGCCTCACTGCGTAGGGCATCGATCTCTGCGCCCAAGGTATCCAATGCTTCTGTGTCCACGGTTGGGGCTTCAGGTGCAGGTGTGTTGAGCAGGGCTTCGAGCTCGGTGCGCATTGCGTCTATTTGCGCGCGCAGCTCTTCCGTTTCGCTATCTGGTTCCGGCTCCGGCGGCGGAGTTGTGTCAATCGGTGCAGGCGTGGGCTCGAGCGCACCAAAGCCCGGTCCCGCTGCTTGGAATTCATCCGGGGAGGCGGTTTCCAGGCTGTCGGGTTCAGAACCGCCAGAGAACAACAGCAAGAGGCCGCCAAGAGCGGCGATTGCCGAGATGCCCAACCCAACAGCGACAAATGACGGTCGTGCCTTTGAGTTTTGTGATTTACCTTCAAGCGCTTCGAGGCGCTTCTTAAGCTCAGCTGTTTCACTCATCGTGGTTTGCCTCGCTCATCTCTTGTACGCAGATCTCGTCCTCGCCGAGCCTGAGAACCCATCGATCGCTGACACCTGACACACGGATCACGCCGTCTGGCCGCGCGAGCGCATTCACGCTGCGCTCATTGCCGTTTGACCAGCGAAAGATCGCAGGCAGCGGCGCGTTTGCGGTAAAGCGGAAGTAAGTGAAGGTGCCGTCGTCCCAAATCTCGCGCGGAGTGATTTCGGACCGCGCGCTGACGCCATAGGCGTGGTTTGCTGGCGCGTTCGCTGCCACACGCGATTGCCGAGGGGACGCCTCGGGATAGGTGAAGCGGATGACATAGAACGTCGGAGAGCTCGCCTCAGTGACGTTGAAATAGTAACTGCGCCGGTTGGTATAGACGGTGATGTTGGTATGCGCGCCGGGCGTGACGGGCTTGATTGCAAAGGCCTGGCCACCGGGCACGCCGTCCAAAAGGAACCCTTCGGTATCGCCTGCAATGATTGAGCGGATGGTCTCGCCTTGGCCGAATTCAATGCTGGTCACATGGGTCAGGCTGGTGCGAATGCGGTAGACCTGCCCATCCTGATAGGTGGCGAGCCGCACACGGGCATCATAGGGGCCTTGTCGCGGCTGAGTCTCCGCATAGGCGGTGCCTGCAATCGGAACAATGAGGGCGAGGATCAGGAACAGGCGGCGCATTGGTTACTCCAAACGATCCGAGCGGATCGCGTATTCGGTGACAGTGAAGCCGAAGGGGTTCTGCCAGACATCGTCGATCGACCGGCTGTTCTCGGGTAGAAACTCAAACATCAGGGTTGCGGTGAAGAGCCCGTTTTGACTGCCGCGCGGCGAATTGAGCCGCTTGCGCAGGCGCACTTGGGCGCGATTGGCGCTGATGTGCGTGATCGACAAAACTTCGACATCAAGCCGGGCATCTGTGCCGTAGCTGTCCGGCGGGTAGGCCTCATGGCCGCTGGTCCAAAGCGCGCGCAGTCCCGCGGCGGCCGCGCCGTCCGATTGGTCCAGGGCCCGCCGCGCGCGCATGTCATTGTCGAGCTGATTATAGGTCTCTCGATCAATGACATAGCGGTAGACCTGTGCCTCGATGATAGCGGGGCGTTCCGTGAGTGAGACCGCTTCAACCATGGCATTGGGTAGGGCCATGCCGGTTTCGCTATCAAAGGGCACGATCATAGGCGGCGGGTCCACGTCGAACAGGGCAACAAGGGCAGCGGCGAGGCAGCCTGTCATGCCAAACGCCATGCCTGTCAGCCCCAGTTTCTGCCACATGAGCTCGCGTCGTCGTGCGCCATAGACGAGCTCTTCTTCGATGATTTCTGCATCGCTGTTCATGGGATCAGTCCGCGCGCAGGTCTGGAAGGGTAAAGTCCATGTAGCGGCGTTCTTCGGCTAGCGTCGCGGCATCCACCACGCCGGACTGGCCCGCGCCGACAGTCTGAATGGCTTCGAGCTCCCACATGCGCGTCATGGCGATGGCCAGCTCAGCCGTGACGCGGGTGTTGTGATCGACGGCTTCCTTGAGCGTTTCCATGTCGGGGATCAGGGAAACCAGCTGTTCGACCCGCTTGAGGGATTGCGCGGCCTCGTCATAACTGTTCTCAGCCGCAGCCGACATCACTGCCCCAGTGCCTGCCTGGCTGGCAATGCGCTCAGCCCCTGGATTTCCGCTGCTCGCCATGTTGGAGAGGGTATCTTGGTCGAACCCTGCCTCTTCAAGCGCTTGCGTCATGCGGCCTTCCATTTGAGGGGCGGCGTTGCCGATAAGGCCGCTGAAATCGCCACTTTGGATTTGCCGGATGGTGCCAAGGAGATCGCCGAATTCCTGATCGAGAAGCCCATCAAGATCACCGCCCATGGCCATCTCGATGATGTCAGTTGCGCCGGTCAGGGCCGCGTAGGTCTCGTTAAGCGTGTCGAGTTGTTGTTGCACCAGGTCGAGCTGTTCGAGAAGCGTGTCGAGCTGGTCGGTCTGGATCCCGAAATCCTCCAGCATCTGCTGCAGCTGACGAATTTCCTGCGCGATGTTGCGTGTGTCGACCGTCGGCACACCTTGGGCAGATGCAGGAGACGCAAGCAACAATGCGCAAATGGAAATGCTTGAAAGAAAGCGGATCATCGGAGTACCTCCAGATCGAATTGCATGAAGTCTTGTTCGCGCGCCTGCGCGGCCGCCATAGCCAGCTCAGCGGTGCTAAGCGGGCGGGTGTGGGCGGATTTGAGGCGGGTGCGGATGGCGATCAAACGGGCGAGTTCGGCCCGCGCGTAGGTGTTGAGCGACATGGCCGCATGAATGTCGTCAGTTTCGCCAATGCGCCTGATGATGTCCTGCACCCGAAGCGCGGCCGCTTGCACCGAGACCAAGGAGTAGTCGCCATAGACCCCTGCGCCGAACGAGGTCAGGCTCATCGTGGAGTTGGCAAGCAAGACAGGATCAATCGTGCCAAGCGCATCGAGGCCGCCGACGCGTGCAATGTAGAGATTGTAGCGTTCGGGGATCACTTGAACGTAGTGCTGGGTTTCGGAAATGGGTGGCACGCCACCGTAGCGCTGCACATTGCCGGGACCGGCGTTGTAGGCGGCCAGCCCGTGAATGATGTTGCCGTCAAACATGGCCAGCATCTGCGCCAGATAGCGCGCGCCGCCTATGACCTGGATATAGGGTTTTTCGTAATAGGCCGGATAAATCCCGAGATCCTGCGCCGTGCCGGGCATGATCTGGGTCAGGCCGAACGCGCCTACAGGCGAGCGCGCACCAATGGTAAAACGGCTTTCTTGCCAGATCAGCGCCTGCAACAGGTAGCGCCATTGCTTGGGCGACAGGCCCGCCGCGCGCACGCCGGACATGTGGTGCGTTTCTTGAGCGGCGCGAATGATCAGCTCTTCGATTGAGCCCGAGGCATCGCCGAACATTTGGGCTGCGCCAGGGTTTGGGTCGACCGGGCCGTATAGCTGTCCTGCGGCACTCTCAGGCGATGAGCCTGCTTCCAGGCTTGCGACCAGTGCGCCTGAGTTCCCGCTGGCCAACGTCGTGGCATCGAGAATGCCTTCCAGCGCTTGGAGTTGTTCTTGCTGGAGCTCTTCAAGCTCGTCTTCTTTGGTCAACCGATCTCGTTGCAGCGCCAGATCTTGCTCGCCCTGCTGCAACACGCGTTCACGCTGCAGGAACATGCCCGCATCAAATGTGGGCACGCCTTGGGCAAAGGCCGCTGGTGCGGCAAAACAGACCAAACCCGCAAAGATATGCAGGCGGTGCTTACTCACTGAGACCACCAATCGGCCCGAGTAGCTCGAAGTTACAGTTGCTGCGGCTGACCTCGGCAAACGAGTTGAAACATTCGGCTTCAGACGGCCGGTATTCTGCACAGGCTGTCAGGGTCAAAAGGGTGAGGGTCAGCACGCAAAGTCTACGCATCAATCTGTCTCCAAAATTCCGGGTTTTGGCGATAATCCGCGCCGACCAGCGCCTCGCCTTTTTCCATTCCGCCAAGGATCGTGAGGTAGGGCCCAAGGGCGCTGAGATCAGCGTCGATCACCACCGAGCCTTGATCATCGCGCACCAGCGCCAGACGGGAATTGCTGCCTGTGCTGAGCAATACGCTGAGCTCTTTCTCAGAAAGGCCTAGCATGGTGTAATCGCTGGCCGAGGCGCGGATGTTGGGAAGCAAGAGCTGCGTCGGCACAGCCTCGACAATCGTTTTGCCTGTGCGGGTCTTTTCAAGCTGGCTTGCGTATTGGGTCATCATCACGACCACGGCGTTCTGTTTGCGCGCGGTCACGAGCCAATTGCTCAGCCGATCGGCGAAATACGGGTTATCCAGCGCCTTCCAGGCCTCATCGATGATGATCAACGTCGGTTGGCGATCCTCAATCACCCGCTCCACCCGACGAAACAGGTAGGACAGGACCGCCATGCGTTCCTTCTCGCTTTCGCTGTCGAGAATGCCGGTCAGGTCGAACCCAACAACATCACCATCGAGCGAGAAGGTATCCTCAGCGCCTTGACCGAAAATCCAACCGTGGCGGCCATCAGCAGTCCATTCCTGAATCCGTTCGAACAGATCTCCTTCATCTGCCCCCGCCACAAAGAGCGAGGCCAAATCCTGCCAGTTGCGTAGGGCGGCATCGCTCGCCCCGGCGTTCTGGCGCACCACTTCTTGGATGCGATTGATCTGAACAGGGCTCAGGGGCTTGTCGGCACGATGCAGTAGCTTGGCTAGCCAATCAGAAAGCCAGGCTTGCCCGCGCCCATCGATTTCGGTGCGCAGCGGGTTGAGACCGGTTGCTTCACCCGCTTTGATGGCGCTGTAGCGCCCGCCATTGGCCCGCACGGCCATTTCCATTCCCGCGCGATAGTCGAACACGAACACGCGCGCGTCGCAGCGACGGGCTTGGGTCATCAGGAAGGCCGACAGCACTGACTTGCCTGAGCCAGGACGGCCGAGGATCAGGGTATGCCCGCCGGTCGGTTCTTTGTCCGGCTGACCCGTCTCATGATAGTTGAACAGGAAACCTGAGCGTTCAGGCGTCGGGAAGAGAGTGATAGGCTTGCCCCAAGGCACTTTGTGGCCAGGTTTGCCCAGTTGACCGCGATGCAGTGCTGCGAGGTCGGCAAAGTTCGTGTTCGTGATGGCGGCCTTGCGGCTGCGCATTTGCCCATTGCCAGGATGCTGCGCGAAATAATGGGTGCGCGCCGCAAAGCTCTCGTTCACCAGATTGACGCCTTCACTGGCAGCTATATTGCGCACCTCGGCGGCGATTGCTTCCAGCTTTTCCTCGGTCTCGGCGAAGACCGTGCCCGTCATGTGATGATCACCAAAGCTGAGCCGCTTGGATTCCAGATCGTCGAGCGCGTCGACCAGTTCTTCTGCGAGAGAAAACGCGCCATCATCACTGGCCTTCATCAGACGCTGTTGGCGTTTGATCCGGCTGGCCATGATGTTGCTGTTGATCGGCGTGAAGGAATGGGTGACGACCATGTCGACTGGCAGGTTCAGCTCATCGAACATAGTGCAGCTGGTTTTGGCTGGGTAAGTCTTGATCGCAAAGCTGGTTCCGAACCGCTTGCCCGCCGTCCCATCATCCAGCGCAAAGCCTAGCCCCTGAAACGTGACACGCGTGTTAGCCACATCCTCGGCAATGATGCCAAAGCGGGATTTTGCGAAAAGCGGTCGCTCTTGACCGATGTTGAGCGCCCCGAGGAAACCCAGCAGTTCGCCGCTTTCGGCCCCAAGAAGGCGCGGGTTCATTTCGGCAAATGACGACAGCAGAAAACCGACGACTTCCTCGAGTTTGCGCAGCTGCTTAGCCGTCTGGCCTTTCAACTGTGCGATTGAGTCTGCGCGTTTCAGACGCAGCCGCGCGCCGAGGGGAGGGCGTTTCAGCACGGTGAGCGTGAGCGTCTTGTCCCGCAGGCCTGCCCGCGCCATGGCCGTTTGCCAGCGGATGTCCAGCGCTTGTGCAAACCCTTCCTCGGGCACCGGTGGCAAGGCGGTCTCGATCTCTTTTGAAACCTTGTGAACGTAGAAACTGTACTCCGGCCCTATCTGCGCGATGATCGCCGCGAAGAGCGCGCGGACCTTCTCCAAATGCGGGTCATCGCTTGTCATGCTGTTGACGCCACCAAGGCGGATGCACTGGAACAAAGCATTGCCGCGCGTGCGGATCGTCACATCATTTACCAGGCTTACATAGGGCAGCATGCTGGCCATAGGCCGCTCTTTGTGCGCCCAGTCCGGCAGTCCGGCAAGATTATCCGAAGGGTCATGGAGCATAGCTGTCCCCCGAATGGATCTTGCGGTTCGGGGTGGGTGGCGTTTCCTGCAGTGATGTCACCATCACCTCAAGAAAGGCCGGGTCCCAGTCAGCGGCTTTCCACAGCGCAGGATAGGCCAGAGCGGCAATGATGATCACCGGCCAATTCTGGACCCAGAGAAACAGCAGCACAAACCCGAACAGCCAGACCATCGCATACATGATCGGCAGCCCGATGAGCTTTGGTGGCCGGATAAGTCCCAGGAAGAGGCGGGTTTGTGTCGCCATGCCGAATTTACGCGCCCCAGATCGCGGTCACGATGGTCGGCGCAGCCGCGATGCCTGCGATGGCGACCAGCACCCAAAGTGCTTGGCGGAAATCGAGGATGCCGAAGAGCCAGGAAAGGAAAACTCCGATCAAGGCCAAGGTGCCGATGACTATGCCCAAGGGGCCGGTGATCGTGTCGACGATGCCCTGCAAAAGGTTCTGCACCGGCGAGAGGTCAATGCTCTGCGCAAAAGCCGGGTTGGCAATCATCAAGCTGGCCATAGCCAGCGACAGGATCGTGCGGAATTGTGTTTGCATCAGGAGGCTCCAGTCAGTCGGTCACGCACGGCCATGACGCGATGCACGTGATTTTGGGTTTCTTGGTAAGGAGGGATGCCGCCATAGCGCGCGACCGCGTCTGGTCCGGCGTTATAGGCAGCGAGCGCCCGTTCGGGCGTGCCGAACTGCGCCAACATCATTAGGAGGTAGCGGGCAGACCCATCGAGGTTGGCCTGCCAATCATGCGGATCAACGCCGAGCTGCGCGGCCGTCGCAGGCATCAATTGTCCAAGTCCAATCGCGCCTTCGGAGCTACGCGCATTCGGGCGATAGGCGCTTTCGATCTCGATATTGGCTTGGAAGAGCGCCTGCCATTCCGTCACCGACAGCCCAGCCCGGCGCAGCGCGGGGTGCCCGCCATAACGATGCGCGGTGCTTTCAAGTGCTGCGAGAATTTCGGGGCGGGGAACTGCGCGGGCGGGTTCAGGAGGCGGTTCTACAGGCTCAGGAGCTGCTAAAACGATCAACTCTGGTGGGTTTGCACCAATCCCGTCGACATATCTCTGCGCAAAACCTGATTGGGGCGCTTTGGTCTCCAGCTGGCCATCGGCCCGCATGGAAAGCACGAAGCCTTCAGAATAGGCGGGGGCAGCAAGGAATGCTGCGAGGACGGCAAGTAGTTTAGCCTTCGTCGTACAGGTTGTGAGAGGCAACCTTGCCTTCGAGCATCGGGATTGAGGCGATCGAAACACCAAGGCCTGCAAGGAAGCTGGATAAGCCGTTGATTGTCTTGAACTCTCGGGCAGCCATGTTGTTGCGTGCGGTGACGAGCAGGCGGCGCGTCTCGCCATCGGGCGAGACGCAATGCACGGTCCAAACTCCGGACCACTGAGCACCTGTACGTTTGGGCGTAACCCGGCACACAACATCCGCCGAATGACCCTCGGCAAGCAGCGTGCGCAGCCCGTCTTCACTGACAACATTGGGGGCGTCTTGCATCAAATTCATAGGATCGAGCCTTGCAGAATTGTGCACTAGCCCGGCAGTCCCTCATGGACTCCCGAACCGATACAATATTATAATCATGCAATCAATAGGTGCAATTTGCTTTATTGCGCCCTTCATGCGTTGAAACAAATTTACTGCAACGGAGTGGCTGAGCCAAGATAATATGGGGCTTTTGAAACAAACATGGATGGTTATGGTCGTTCTGAGCTGGGGATCTGCCGCGATTGCGGGCAGTTGCCTGCCGCCAGCGCCGCCCTGGATGCCCACCGATCCCGATGATGTCAGGTCATATGCTGACCTGTTGAGGCGTGATGCGAAGACGTATTTTGCCGATGTTGAGCGGTACTTCCGTTGCCTAGATCAGGAGCGACGGGAGGTCTTCGAACAAGCGCGCGAGGTCAGTGGAGACTATGCGCGCGTTCTGGAGTTCCTGTATGATATGAGGAAATGATACCTGTCCTCACATAGAGAAAGCTGTCGTTCAACAAAGCTGCGGCGAAGGTCTCCCAAGCGGGACAAAGCCGCCAATAGGCTAATGTCTGCTTCAATAATTGGGCGTTTGAGTCGAACTCGGAATCTTTGCTGTTTGTGATCGTAGTCGCTCATCCGGGTTACGCTCTCTTCGCAGCCTGTTTGATGCCACATGGAACATCGCTGCATGCATGTGTCGGATTGGTTGTGGAGTTCCGTCATACATGGATCAATGGTAGCACTTGGCTGAAATGAAGGTGTCCCACGAAGTAGCGCCACCCGCCAAAGGCGAAAAGGCATCGGATCAGAACTATGAAACCCCTGTTTCATTGAGCTAGAGATCATTTGAATTTACATAGATGGTTCGAAGGTTTGCGATGTCGTTGCAGACTTTCGTGCTCAGCTAACCACCACGAAGTTTCTTAAGCTTGGGTGCGGATCTTGAACCAAAGGTCGGAAACGCCCGTTCCTTAGAGTATCTTTTGAGAAAGTCGATTGGCCTCGAGTACTGTAAAACTTCCGGAGAGCCAGAAGCACTACTTGCCCGCGTCAACCAATCCTTTGGTGGCTTCCAATCCAAGGCATGCGATCAACTGGTCGTGGGCTCTTTCGATATTAAGCCGGAGGCACTTGCAGGCCGTCGCGGCATCGTTGCCCGCGATCGCGTGAATGATCATTCTGTGGAGTTCGTTCGACACCTTGAGGTGGCCTCGCACGTTCAAGATATGAAAGTTGGGCGAAATCCGCAGCCAAAGGTTTCGAATGATTTCGATTAGGACCGGGTTCTTCGACTGTTCATAAATCAAGAAGTGAAAACGGTAGTTCAGATTGATGAACCTTAGGTTGTCGTGGCTGCGCTCGGCTTCAATCATCTCCGAAAGCAGGTCGTGAAGCCGCGCTTCAAATTGTGCTTCTCTAATTTCGACCGCCATTCGCACAGCAGCCTCTTCGACCGTGATCCGCGTATCGCGAAGATGGATCAGTTCTTCAAGGCTGGGGTTTGGCACACCCATTGAGCGCCCTGTCAGTCGTGTTAGTGCGCCAATATGCGCAAGACGCGCCATCGCCTCGCGGATGGGCATAGGGCTTACATCAAGGACGTCACTCAAGGATGCGACGGTAACGGCCTGACCGGGTTCAATACCTCCTTCGAGGATAAGCTGGCACATGCGCTCGAACACAATCTCTGGAAGGTTTTCGCGGCGAACGGGCTGCATTTTTGATAGGTCTGCCATGTGCCTACATTCGCAATTCGCACCCATTCTGTCTATCTGATTTTTGATCGTTGACTTTTGATCAAAGATCTATCTTAGTAGTACTGACAACAACAGGGAGGAAATCATGTTGAAATGCACCGCGAGAATTCTCGCACTCTCGACAGCTTTGACTGGAGTGAGCGGCGCCGCGTTTGCTGACGAGCCGTACAAGATCTTCTTGTCAATGAGCTACATCGGCAATGACTGGCAAGCCGAAGCAGCCAATATGGTCAAGGCGATTGGCGCTCATCCGGACTATGCCGACAGGGTTGATCTGCAGGTGCAGGTGTCCGGGCCAAACGCGCAGCGACAGATCCAGCAGATCAACGCCATGGTTCAATCCGGCGCTGACGCGATCATCGCATTCCCGATTTCACCGACTGCGCTCAACAATGTGGTGAAGAATGCCTGCGACAAGGGCGTGGTTGTCTTTGCTTATGACGCTGAGATCACCGAACCCTGCGCCTACAATACCCATATCAACCAGATCGAAGCTGGCCGCGTTCCGGCACAGTGGCTGGTAGATCAGCTTGGTGGCGAGGGCAATATCATTGCAATCACTGGCGTTCCCGGAACATCGGTTGATGCAGAGCGGACCCAAGGCGCCATGGAAGTCTTCAACGCTCACGAAGGCATCGAGATCGTTGGCGAGGCCGTAGGCATGTGGAGCCAGGCGGTCGCCCGGACAGAACTTTCCAAAATCCTGGCCACGCGCGATTGGGATGACATCGATGGCCTTTGGATGCAGGCCGGTTGCTTCACGGCAAACGCGATGCAGCTTGAGGCGGGAATTGCCGCCGAAGATCTCAAGCCCTGCGCGGGCGAAGGTTCCAACGGCGGACGCATCCAGATGTTGCCTGCGGGCACCGAGGTTGAAGGTGCTTCCGGCGCTTATGCCCCGCTTGGCGCCCCGCGCATCAGCTACGCTTCACCGCCTTACTCCGGCGCGCTGGCGTTCAAGCTCGCGGTCGATGTCCTGGACGGCAAGGATGTTCCCAAGTTCACAGAGCTTCCGCTTCCCATCGTGACGAGCGAAACGGTGCAGCTTTGTGAAACGGGCACCTGGGAAGAGATGAAGGCCGGTTGCAATGCGTTCCTGCCGTCGCTGGTCTCCAATCCGGGTTGGTTCGCATCGATCTTCTCAGAAGACCTCCCGCAGGTCGGTTTGGGCGCAGCCCTTGTAGGCCAGCCCGAGGGCTGATCCTCCCTGGCGATGCGCGCATGTATGGCTTCTAGCCGTCAGCGCGCATCGCAACTTTTTGTGTATGGTCGTCCAGACTGACACCCAATCCAAAAGGGATCGGACGCATGACGCCGCGCGCGCCCATAATTGAATTGACCGGCATCACCAAGCGCTACGGCGCAACCGTTGCAAACGACGATGTTACGTTCTCTGTAGCGCCGGGTTCGGTGCACGCACTTCTTGGGGAAAATGGTGCGGGCAAATCGACCACGATGAAAATCCTCTCGGGGCTTGTAGCGCCCGACGAAGGGGAGCTGCGCGTTTCAGGCGAACTGACCCGGCTCTCGACGCCAAAAAAAGCACATGAGGCCGGAATTAAAACGGCTTTTCAAGAGCTTACACTGATACCCGACCTCACGGTTCTTGAGAATATGCTGATCCCGCGGGGCGCGGTGACAGCCTTTGGTACGCTCAAACGCCGTGACATGGCGCGAACCGTATCAGCGCATCTGGAAGAACTGGGATTAGAGATCGACATCCATGCCCTGGCCAGTGAACTATCGCTCTCTGATCGGCAGAAAATCGAGATCGCACGCGCACTTTTGCGCCAGCCTCGCGTCCTTCTTTTGGACGAACCGACTTCGTCATTGACCGGGCAGGATGTAGACTGGCTGGGTCAGCGCATTGCGGCGGCAAAGGCGGATGGGGTGACCGTTTTGTTCATTTCCCATCGAATGCCGGAAGTGCGGGCGTTTTGCGACGAAATGACAATTCTGCGCAACGGCAAGACTGTCGGATCGGGCAAGGTGCAGGACTTCTCGGATGAAGAAGTCGTTGAGATGATTATCGGACGTTCGGTGGAAACGGCATTTCCGCCCCGCGTCGACGAATCCGCTCGCGATTGGCCGGCGCCGGTGCTTTCGGTCCATAACCTGGGCGCGGGGTCCAAGCTTCGGAACGTCGAGTTTGATTTGCATCCCGGCCAGATCCTGGGCATCGCCGGCCTTCAGGGGATGGGCCAAAAAGATCTGTTCATGACGCTCTTTGGCGCGGAGCCGCTAGTTGAGGGCGAGATCAGGGTGGACGGCGTCCCGATCACACTCAACTCGCCTGCCGATGCGATCGACGAGTCCGTCGCGATCGGTCTGGTTCCTGAAGAGCGAAAGACGCAAGGCCTGTTTCTAAAGCTTTCAGGGTCCGAAAACGCGGCGCTTCCGGTGTTGCCGCTTTTTCGGAACGGGGCACTGCTTGATGCTGATGCCGAAGGCAGCGCCGCTGCTTCCGCATTCTCGGCTGTCGAGGTCGACGAGCGTGCGCACTACCTTGCGGCGGGGGCATTTTCAGGGGGTAATCAGCAGAAGATTGCAATTGCCAAGTGGTTTGTGACCCAAAGCCGAATCCTTCTTCTTTTTGACCCCACGCGGGGCATTGATGTCGGCACCAAGCACCAGCTTTATCAGCTCATTCGCGACTTCGCGGAAGCGGGTGGCGCGGTCTTGTTTTACTCGACCGAGATCCCTGAGATCGTTCACCTGAGCGACCAGGTCGGCGTCATTTACGAGGGCGAAATTCGCGCTTGGCTTGAAGGGTCCGACATCACCGAAACGGGCATCATGGACGTGGCTTTGGGTGGAAGTTCGACGCAAATTGCCAAAGTCCCCGGGACGGCAGTAGCCCAATGAACACGCAAGCGACACCCAGAATTGCCACACAGGCAAAACGTTCGCAGGGCATGATCGTTGCCGCTTTGGTGTTTGTGGGGCTGTTCTGGTTCTCAAACTGGCTCAGCCCGTTTCCGCTTTCCTACTTCGATGTCTCGTTTATCGCCAGTGGCGGCACGACGACCGCGATCGCGGCGATGGGACAGACGCTTGTGATCCTCTCGGGCGGCTTCGATCTGTCTGCCGGTGCAGTCATCTCTTTGGTGAACGCCGTGCTCGCGACGTACATGGACCCCACGGATTTCGAAGCGTCTGTGCCGCTTTGGACGACCATTGGGGTGCTTGTGGGAATGAGTGTCGGCGCTTTCAATGGGTTCTTTATTGCATTTCTGCGCCTTCAACCGATCGTGGTCACGCTTGCCACCATGTTCATCGTTCAGGGCGTGACGCTTCTGATCATGGCCAAACCCGGTGGGTTCATTTCGCCAAGCCTTGGAATTTATGTCGCTGACTTTGTCTCCGGCCTAATCCCAATGCCTGTGGCGCTGATAGCTGCCGTTCTAATCCTTTGGGCGTTACTGAAGCGCACCCGCTACGGTCTGGCGTTGTATGCGGTCGGTTCCGACGTGGAGGCCGCCGAGGCATCTGGACTGCCTGTCAGATGGGTTCTCTTTTTTACCTATGTGATTGCCGGCGGGCTCTATGGTCTCGCCGGGGTGTTCGTTTCGGCACAAACCGGGTCCGGCGACCCGCTTGTCGGCAACGCGCTGCTTTTGCCGATCTTTGCTGCTGTTGTCATTGGGGGCACGCGGCTTGGGGGCGGACAGGGCGGTCTGCTTGGGTCCGTCTTCGGCGCCTATGTCCTTTTGATCGTCGTCAACATTCTTCTGGCGGCCAATGTGTCGGCCTACTATTCAACTATCGCTGAAAGCGTCGTCCTTTTGGCGGCCGTCCTAGCTGGGTCGCTTTCGCGCGGTTCGGCGCTGGCTGAGCAGCTTGCCGCGGCGCGCCGTTGGCTGGCGGCGCGATCCGTCGGCACTTTGGCCTCACAGCGCGACCGCGTTGACAGAAGGTTGCACTTTGCCAACCCAGCAAGCGCGCCCGAGCTTCCCCCGTTCTTGCGCCGGAACGCCGCCACGCTGCGCCACGTACTGCCAGCATGGATCTGCCTCATCGGCGTACTGATTTTGACGCAGGTCGTGCTTGGCAATGTTTTCACGGGTTGGGGATATTGGGACTCGCTGTTGGTGCTGTCTGCATTCCTGGCCATTCTGGCCCTGGGTCAAGGCGCAGTTATCCTCACTGGCGGGTTGGACCTTTCGGTGCCATGGATGATCAGCCTAGCCGGTGTGATGCTGACGGGGATCGCGCAGGGCTCGGACATCGCGCTGGTTTACGCTGTTCCGATCGTGATTGCCGTTGCTATGGTCGTGGGGCTTTTGAACGGGATAGGCGTGGTCGCACTTGGTCTTTCACCGATCGTTGTGACGCTGGCAATGAATGGTCTGTTGCAGGGCGCGACCCTTCTCTATTCGGGCGGAACGCCGGACGGCTTTGCCCCGGCCGGGCTTCGATGGATCATGACTGGCGAGGTGCTTGGCCTTACCCCGGTTATTCCGCTGCTTGTCCTTTTCACCATTGGTGCGACTCTCTTGCTGACACGCACGGTTTTTGGGCGTCGCATTTACGCCGTCGGGAACAGTATGGAAGCGGCAGAATTGTCTGGGGTGCGTACAGGTCGCGTTCTGATTGGCGTGTACATGTTATGCGCCGTCTGCGCGGCCATCGTTGGCATTCTGCTCACGGGCTTTGGTGGACAGGCAAGCCTTGGGATGGGAGACGAGTATCTTCTGCCATCGATTGCGATCGTCGTCGTCGGAGGCGCGCTGATCACGGGAGGACGCGGGCACTACCTGGGCATGCTTGGAGGAGCGGTCCTGCTGACGGCCATGCAGACGCTGCTGGCCGGGTCGACTTTGCCTTATGCCTATCGAGCCGTCTTTTTCGGCCTTGTCATCCTTCTGGCGGTCATTGGCTTGCGTGAGAAGCAGGGGGGATGACAATGGGACTTGTTCAGGGCCAGAAGGTTGCGATCACCGGTGGCGGGTCAGGGATCGGACTTGCAATCGCGCGACGTCTCTACGCGGAAGGCGCGCAGATTGCGATTTGCGATGTCAACGCCGCTGCGCTTGAGAGCGTTGCATCTGAACTGCCGGGCACCCTGACCAAGGTCTGCGACGTCAGTCAGACATCGGATGTTGGACGTTTCTTCGCGCTCATCGAAGCCGAGTGGAGCGGCCTCGACGCCCTCATCAACAATGCCGGAATTGCGGGGCCAACCGGAGGCGTAGACGAAATCACACCTGACGAATTCGAGACGTGCCTCAGGATCGGCCTTCTCGGACAATTCAACTGCGCACATTTCGCGGTCCCTCTTATCCGCAAGAACGGAGGCGGGAGCATCGTCGGGATGTCTTCGGTCGCAGGCAAATACGGCTATGCGTACCGGACGCCCTATAGCGCCACCAAATTCGGGGTCGTGGGGCTGTGTCAAAGCCTTGCCAAGGAACTCGGCCCGGAGAACATCAGGGTCAACGCGATCCAGCCGGGGTTTGTCTCAGGGCCGCGCATGGAGGGCGTGATCACCGACCGGGCCCGTCAGGAAGGTGTTCCGGTCGAGACGATGCGCGAAAGCTACCTGTCGAAGGTGTCGATGCGCCGGATGGTTACCGAAGACGACGTCGCCAACACGGTTGCATTCCTTTTGTCGCCGGCGGGCGCGAATATCTCCGGTCAGAACATTGCCGTCGACGGCAATGTGGAGACGCTCTGATGACAGAGAAAGTTGCCATCATCGGAACAGGACTGATCGGACGCGCATGGGCGATCAGCTTTGCCCGGGGTGGTTTTGACGTCGCGCTTTGGGATGTAAATCCAGAGGCATCAAAGAAGGCGCAGGACATCTGCGGGAGGGACGCTGCAGAGTTGGAACGCCACGACCTGCTGAACGGCGAAAGCGCGGCGGACGTTCTGGCACGCATAAGTGCTTTGGATACGCTGGACGCCGCAGTGGATGGCGTCGTGCATATTCAGGAAAATGGACCTGAAGAACTGTCGATCAAGCAAGCGTTGGCTAGGGACATTCTCAAGGCCGCGCCGGAGAACGCCATTCTGGCGACCTCAAGCTCTGCCCTCCTGCCATCGCTGATCTTTGAAGGACTGGAAGGGCGGGAACGATGCCTTGTCGCCCACCCGATCAACCCACCCTCGCATATCCCCGCTGTGGAACTTGTGCCCGGGCCAGACACGTCGACGGATACGATGGAACGAACCGCTCGGGTGATGGTCGATGTGGGACAAAATCCGGTTCAGGTTCTGCGCGAGTTGAACGGTTTCATCGTCAACCGCCTTCAAGGTGCGTTGTTGGACGAAGCATTCCGACTGGTCGGTGAAGGCTATGCAGAAGCCGAAGACATCGACAAATGCATTCGTGATGGTCTGGCCCTTCGCTGGGCCCTCATGGGCCCCTTCGAAACCATAGATTTGAATGCGCCAGGTGGGCTGGAAGACTACGTCAACCGGTATGATCCGATGTACGCACGGATGAATGTGGGCGGCGGGCCGCGCCAGAGCTGGCAAGGCGACGTCTTGCGGCGCGTTTTGACGGACCGCCGTTCGCGATTGCCGATCGGGCGACTGGCTGCGCGCCGGGAATGGCGGGACACGCGCCTTTTAGAGCTCAGAGCTTTCAAGCGTGCAAACAATCTGGAGGGTAAGGAACGCGCTCATGACTGACGCCGTCATCATCACCTGTGCCGTCACCGGTGCCATCCACACGCCGCATATGTCGCCCCATTTGCCGGTCACGCCTGATGAGATTGCGGAAGCGGCCATCGGAGCCGCCGAAGCTGGCGCAGCGATCCTGCATCTGCACGCACGCGACCCCGACACCGGCAAACCCGATCAAACCCCCGAAGGTTTCTCCCGCTTTCTGCCGCGGGTCAAACAGGCGACCAATGCGGTTGTGAACCTGACCACCGGTGGCTCCCCCTATATGAGCGTCGAAGAACGCGCGCGCCCCGCGACAGAATTCGCGCCTGAGGTTGCCTCGCTCAACATGGGCTCGATGAATTTCGGGCTTTTCCCGATGCTGGCGCGTTATCCGGAAATCGCGGGATGGGAGCGCGAGCATCTTGAAGGGTCGCGCGACCTGGTGTTCCGCAACTCGTTCCAGGACATCGAGTATGTTCTGGCCGCAGCAGGGGAAAACGGCACGCGGTTCGAGTTCGAATGCTACGACATCTCGCACCTCTACAACCTTGCCCATTTCGTCAGGCGCGGTCTCGTGAAGCCGCCCTTCTTCGTGCAATCGGTGTTCGGCCTTCTTGGCGGCATCGGCAATCACCCCGAAGACATCACACATATGAAGCGGACGGCAGACCGTCTGTTCGGGTCGGACCTTCGGTGGTCGGTTCTGGGCGCGGGGGCGGCCCAGTTTCGGATCGTGGCGCATGCGGCAGCGATGGGGGGCAACATCCGCGTCGGCCTGGAAGACTCGCTCTGGATCGGAAAAGGCCAGCTCGCGACATCGAACGCCGAGCAGGTTAGAAAGGCCGCCGCACTGATCGGAGGGCTGGGCAAGCGCGTCGCTAGCCCACGCGAAGCGCGCGAGATTCTCGACCTCAAAGGCGGCGACGGCGTGAATTTCTGAAAGGAAGACAGATGCAAATCGATATTCTGCTCGACATCAAGACAACGCTTGGCGAGGGGCCGCTCTGGGACGTCGACCAACAGCGCTTCTATTTCATCGATTCGATGGACGGCCGCGTCTTTCGGTGCACCGACAAGGGTACGGAACTGCGGGCATGGGATGTTCCGGGCAAGATTGGATCCATGGCGTTGCGCAAGGACGGAAATGGGGCGATCATTTCGCTCGACAGCGGCTTTTACGCACTCGACTTCCAATCCGGCGACTGTGACCTGATCCACGATCCCGAACCCGACAAGCCCGCAAACCGGATCAACGATGGCAAGGTCGATAGGCGCGGGCGCTTCTTTGCTGGGTCCATGGATACGATGGAAGAAGGCCCCAACGGTGCACTTTATCGAATGGATCCTGATTTCAGCGTACACAAGGTCGATACTGACATCATTGTCTCGAACGGGCCGTGCTTCAGCCCGGACGATAAGACGTTCTACTTCGCGGACAGCTGGTCAGGTGTGATCTGGGCCTACGACTTCGACGTTGAAACAGGCGCCCTGTCAAACCGTAGGGATTTTGTTTCCGTCGACAGATCGAATGAGGGCGCGGCGGACGGATCGACGGTGGACGCAGAAGGGTGCCTTTGGAACGCCAATGTCTATGCCGGACGTCTTTACCGCTGGACGCCGGACGGCGAGGTTGACCGGGTGATCGACATGCCCGTGCGCAAGGTCACCAGCGTGATGTTCGGCGGGCCAAATCTTGATACGCTCTATGTCACGTCGATGGCCAAACCACCTCTGCCACGTTTCCCCGGGGACGGTGTGCAGCGCGGCAGCGTCTTTGCCATCACAGGGCTTGGCGTAGCCGGCGTGCCCGAGCCGCGCTTCGGCGCGTGAGTTCACCCGAAATGTCGCCGGACCTGCTTTTCCTTGGGCGTATTGCAGTCGATCTCTACGGCCAGCAGACTGCGACCCCTTTGGAAGAAACGCGCAGTTTCGCCCGGTACCCCGGCGGGTCATCCGGCAATATGGCAATTGCGGCGGCACGCGCCGGAGCGCGCGTTGGGCTGATTTCTGCCGTGGGAAATGACCCGATAGCCCGCCTTGGAGCGGGCAAATCTGGAGGTCGCGGATATCTTGCGCGCCCATGGGACGGCGTATCGCGCTGCCAATGTGGGCCATATCAGCCTCGGCCAGTTGAAGGTGATGTCGGCTATCGAGCGTTGCCGCACGGCGGTGCTCGGTGGCCATGTAACGCGCTGTGAAGACTGCGCCCACGAGCACATTGCGTACAACTCTTGCCGCAATCGCCATTGCCCCAAGTGCCAGTCCGGTGCCGCAAAGGCATGGTTGGCCGCGCGGGAAGCTGAGCTTTTGCCCGTGCGCTACTTCCATCTGGTCTTCACGTTGCCCAAACAAGTTGCCGACATCGCCCACCAGAACAAGCGCGCGATCTACAACCTGCTGATGCGGGCAAGCGCGGATACAGTCATCAAGATCGCTGCCGATCCCAAGCACCTTGGCGCGCGGGTCGGCGTCACCTCCGTGCTTCACACCTGGGGCTCGGCGATGACGCACCATCCACATGTCCATATGATTGTTCCGGGCGGCGGCCTGTCTGCGGACGGCACAAAGTGGATCGGTTGCCGCAAGAACTTCTTCCTCTCCGTTCGGGTGCTGTCCCGCCTTTACCGGCGGCTCATTCTGGAAGGATTGGCCAAGTTGCACGAAGCCGGGAAGCTGCAGTTCTTCGGCGATCATACGGAACTTGCCAACTCTAAAGCATTCGGTGCCTTTCTGGGCCCGCGGCGCCAGCTCGACTGGGTCGTCTACGCCAAGGAACCCTTCGCCGGGCCCAAAGCGGTGCTGGCCTACCTGTCGCGCTACACCCACCGCATCGCGATATCAAACAGTCGCCTGATCCGGTTCGATCAGACCAGCGTCACCTTCCGCGTCAAGAATTACCGCGTCAATGACGCCGGGCGGCATACCACCATGACGCTCGCAACCGAGGAATTCATCCGTCGGCTCCTCATCCACGTCCTGCCCAAGGGCCAGCACCGCATCCGCCACTATGGTTTCTACGGAAATGGCAACCGCGCAGCTAATATCGCCCGGATCAGGGATCTTCTCGGGGCCAAATCGCCGAGCCGGGAAGGCACCGGTGATGCAAATGGAGGCGACACCGATCAGCATCCCAGGGTCCTCGTACTGCCCTGTCCATGCTGTGGCGGGCGGTTGATCATTGTCGGCACTTTCGCGCCCTCGCAACATCCCAGAGCACCGCCGGCATCGGCGAGGGCCGCTGCATGAAACGCACGACCAACATGATAACAGACATCTTCAGCCGTAGCCGATGTCGCCTGCGAACCCATCGTCATGCACTGATCAAGTTATCGACAAGGTAAAAGTCGATGGCACAGGAAAAACACCACGCGTATCGTCCAAATACCGGCAAGGACGACACCGCGCTTGGCCTGACGGGAGCCGTTAAACGAGTCTGTCAGATCAGCCCAAGGCCAAGCTCAACCCTCAAATCCCCATAGCAACCCACTCACCAAGACCAACCCCGCGATTTCCCGCCTGAGCGCTTCTCCGACGCCAGACAACGCCCCACGTCACTCCAACGTCGCGCGTGGCGTCCGAGAAACCTGCATCTTTGCGGCCGTTAGCCGCGTTTTGCGCCAACGTCCGGTTCACCAGAATGAGCTGAGCAGTCTAGTGTTGTGAGGATGGCGTCTTCGTACAACGCTGCCTGCGTCTCGCCGTTGTCCCAGCGATACAAAAGACCGATTTCTTCACCTGTTTTGATGCAAGAAATACGACCGATGGCTTCGGCCGTTGTGCGAACGCTCTCAAATTCGGGCAAAACTAGCCCCTCTCGTTAAACAATTCCTTGGGATCGACGCCGAGAGCATCCGCAATCCGCTCCAGAACATCGATTGATGCTGAATTTTTGGCGAGTTCGATCTCGCTGATATAGCTGCGATCCACATCCGCAGCTAACGCTAGTTGTTCTTGGCTTAATCCTCTGGAACTTCTGAGATTCCGGACATTTAACCCTACTCGTTCCCTTAATTTCATGGCCTCTATACGGCCAGATCACAAGAACTGCTCTACGGAATATATTCCACAAAACGCGCGCGAGCCTCACAAAGGATATGCTCGCATATGGTGTAGAGGTGGAGGGAAGAAGTAATGTATCAATAATGCAGTAATGTAATCAAAAGGAAACTATTGATATGTGGTGTTGGTTCTTCAGAAATTGGGTTGCTGGAGGCGTGGTGGCTCTTTCCTGCAGCGTGTCTCCGCAGGCGGCGAAAGCCTATCAGGTCGACTGCGCCATTCTGCTTTGCCTGGCTGGTGGGTGGCCCGCGTCAGCAGAATGTGCCCATGCCCGCGCCGTGTTTATCCGTCGGATCACACCCTGGCCGATTGAGCCGCCTTTGCAAATCTGGCGTTGTCCTATGGGTGTTTCCGAGCGCGAGCCGTTGCAAAGTACGGCCCCTAAAATCTGGGAGGCAAGCAACCAATCGAGGCAGACACTTGGCCAAGTCATTCTGGCACAGGTGGTCGAAGGTGGAGCCGATATCGACATCAGTGGTCTGGAATTCGATTTCGTACGCTCGATCCGTGTCTGGGATGTTCGATACTATAGCCATCGGGAACGTGGCCGCGATGATGATTGCTCTGAAAGTTACAACATGCGCCTCGGCACCTACGGCACGCAGGGCGAATTCGGCTGGCAACGCACGACGCCAGCGGCCGCCCCGCAATGGGTGCTTCCGACGCGACGCTGTTCTTCATCAAGTTGGCGGCGCGGAGTCGGTGTCGAATGGGAAGATCACGAGGGCAACCACGGATACGAGTGGGTGGCCTACTAGGGCTAGTCGCCTATGTCCTTCATACGTTCCGCGATATCGCCCGCAATCCGCTCATACAGGGCAGCTTGTTTTTCCCTTGGAGTTCCAGGCTTTGGGTCTCTTCGACGGATGCGTTTTGCAAGCCAGAAGAGCAGCCGCGCGGCAGGGTCTTCCAGTTTTTCCGGCACAGGGGCCGGATAGTTTTCTTCGAGGAGGGCAACGACCTCAGCATTCATGCTGCGATGGTTAGCCTCAGCCGCAAGGCGTATTCGATCGCGCAGGCCGTCTGGCAGACGCACGATGAATTTATCCTGATTTTGAGAGCTTTGTTCCGGCATGGTGGCACTGTGCCATAAAAAGTAATTGACGCAATAGTGGCTAAGTGCCACTAACGGAGTGTGGTTTCAACCTGGAGGTGTTTCATGAACAGTCGTAAACCAATGCAGCTTCGGCTCCCGCAAGAGCTCAAAGAGTGGATCAAGGCGGAGTCAGATCGGAATGGTAACTCCCAGAATTCAGAAGTGATCCGCGCCATTCGGGCAGCGAAAGACAGGCGATCCACGTTCGGATCAGTTGGAAAAATCAATATGGATCAGGGCGATAATGCGCGTTTTTAACGACGTTAGAGAGGTGCCGATTAGATGACCAAAGCAAGTGCACAGACAAAAGCAAAACAGGCAGCCTCCGCCTTCATCCGCGAGGCGCGGGAGGCAGGTTGGCAGCGCGCGAAGTTCGAGATCAAGCCTGATGGCAGTGTCATCGTCGATGCCAACATGGTCGCGCCGGAGGCGGCAGACGACTTTCTCAACAGTGACCTGAGAATGGGCGAATGACTCGCAAAAGCTTGCCCAAATACGTCTACAATGACCGGGGGTATCTCCGGTTCATCCGGCGTTCACGCGGTATCTCGGTCATGATGCACGAGGAAGCGGGCACGCCAGAATTTTGGGATCACTACAATCGCCTGCTGAAGGGAAAGCCAGCGCCAGCGCCGGTGAAACGCAATTTTGAGGCGTTGATTCTTAGTTACTACGAGAGTGACGCCTACAAGAAGCTGAAGCCCCGGACGAGATCCGACTATCGGCGATACATCAGCCATATTCGAGAGATCTGGGCCGACAAGGACCCGGCGAGGATCGAAACCCACCACATTTATGAACTGCACCGGGCCAATGCGGATCATTGGAGGCAAGCCAACTATCTCGTTCAGGTTATGGTCGTCTTGATGAATCACGCCCGGTTGATCGGCTTCATCAAGAAAGAGCACGGCAATCCGGCAAAGGGCATCCCGCTTTTCAAGCAGCAGAGCGACGGCTGGGAGCCTTGGCCAGATGATGTTCGTGCCGAGTTCGAAGCGCTGGCTTCAAAGAGGGCGCGGCTGGTTTACGAGCTTTGCGTTGGAACAGGCCAGCGTATTGGCGATGTCGTGAAGATGAAGTGGGAGCACTTCTCGGATGAAGGATTCGATTTCACGCAGGGCAAAACTGATAAGCCTCTTTGGATCCCGCTCACCGACCGCCTGAAAACCCATCTCGACGGGCTCGCACGAACGGACGGCACCGTTGTGACCGACGCCAAGGGTCGACCAGTGAGCTACCGGATCGTTGCGGAGGAAATGCGCACCATCAAAAAGAAGATGAAGCACGAGAAGGCGAGCTACTACAAAACGCACGGGCTCAGGAAAAATGCGACGATCGAGCTGTATCTGGCCGGATGTGATGACGAGATGGTCAAAGCCGTCACCGGTCACTCAGGCGTTGAGATGCTCAAAAAATACGGCGGGCCGATCCGGCAAAGAGAGCTCGCCAAGCGCGCTCAAGAAGCAAGAAATCAGTTGGAACGAAGCAAGACCGAAACGTGAAAGTTTCAACGGTCGTTTCAAAAATGGCAGTGAAGGAGAGGAAGGATGACGCAAGTCATTGATTTTATTGGAGGCGAGTACCGGAATCGAACCGGTGTACACGGATTTGCAATCCGCTGCGTCACCACTCCGCCAACTCGCCTTTTCAAGTAAAATCAATCACTTGCCGTGGTGTGGTGGCGGTTCTAGCAGCTTTCCGGGTGGACGTCCAGAGGTTTGGCGCGAAAACTCGCTTTGGCGGCTAAATGCTGCATTTTGGATCGCGGGCAACTGTGCCATCTTGATCTTCGGAACGGCCCGTTGTCGCATTGGGTAGGATGTGGCACAAGCCGGATGAATGTCGGATAATGAACGAGCGATGCCATGACAGATTTCGCAGCCCGCCGCCTTACGATGGTCGATACGCAAGTACGGCCATCGGATGTGACGAAGTTTCCAATCATCGACGCCATGCTGACCGTCAAGCGCGAGAATTTCATGCCGGACGCGCAGCGCGAGGCGGCATATGTCGAAGACCTGATCGATCTGGGTGGCGGACGCTGCATTCTTGAACCCCGCACCTTTGCCAAGATACTGGACGCGTTGAATATCTCGAATGACGAGATGGTTCTGGATATTGCGCCGGCGCTTGGGTACTCGACCGCGATCGCTGCGCGGATGGCCGAACTGGTCGTCGGGGTCGAGGATGACGAAGATCTGGCAGCCGAAGCGCAGACCGTTCTGATGGAAGAGGATGTGGATAATGCCATTATCCACACTGGCCCGCTTGAACAAGGTGCCGCCGAACATGGCCCTTATGACGTGATCATGATCCAGGGTGGTGTGGAACATGTGCCCCAGGCGATTGTGGATCAGCTCAAGGATCACGGACGCATCGCGTGTTTGTTTATGGACGGCGAATTGGGTACAGTGAAAATCGGCCACAAGTCGGGTGGTCGGGTCACTTGGCGGCATGCATTCAACGCATCAGCCCCTGTTCTGAGCGCATTTTCTGTAGTGGATGCATTTTCGCTATAGTCATTTGGCAAATTGTTTTGCCGCCTTGATTACTTGAAAACACTGTCGCAAACTGTTCTTGAGGCAGCGTAAAATTGGTTTGAGAGGATTACGATATGCGTTGGACGGCGAAGGGACAGCTCGTCAAAGTGCTTGCTTTGACCGCAAGCATTGCTTTGGGAGCGATGCCAGAGCGGCCTGCATGGGCTGACAATCTGACGGATGCGTTTATTGGGGCATACAACACCAGCGGCCTGCTTGAGCAGAACCGGGCGCTGTTGCGTGCAGCAGACGAGGACGTCGCAATTGCGCTTGCAGCGCTGCGTCCGATCATCAACTGGACGGCGCGCGTCAGTCAGGATTTTTCGCGCGCGCGGATCGGTGATACCGTCACTTCGGACGAACCGTCCGAGTTTTTCACGGGTCTGACGCTTAGTCAGTTGATCTATGATGGCGGCGCGTCGATCCTGGGCAAACAGTCCGCACAAGAGACTGTGCTTTCGACACGTCAATCCCTGATCGATATCGAACAGCAGATACTGTTTCGGGCCACGACCGCTTATCTGAGCGTGCTGTTGCAGGAAGAAACCGTGGGTATCCGCCAGAACAACGTCGATCTTTCGGCCGAAGAACTTCGGGCCTCGCAAGACAGGTTCGAAGTGGGCGAGGTGACGCGAACAGACGTTGCGCTTTCCGAAGCCCAGCTTGCAAGCTCGCGCGCGGATCTGGCTGATGCACGTGGTGCGCTGAGCACGGCGCAGGCGGAATATGTAAATGCGGTCGGCAAGTTGCCTGGTCGCACCGCTGGCCAGCCCAGCCTACCCAACCTTCCGCGTTCCGAGACCGAGGCGCAGTCGCTGGCGCAGCGTAATCACCCGGCGGTTCTGTCTGCCCAACATCAGGTGCGTGCGCTTGATTTGATCGTGCAGCAGCAACGGGCAAATCTGGGCCCCAATGTTCGGTTGAATGCCGAAGCGGGCATCACTGAAAGCTATGACAACGACGACTACCGCAACTCTGGACGGGTTTCGTTGGATCTGACCCAGCCGCTTTATGCGGGTGGTCGGTTGGCCGCATCGGTGCGGCGGGCCATGGCGACACGGGATGCGTCGCGGGCAAATCTTTTGAATGTTCAGAAGAATATCACGCAAGGCGTGACCGATGCTTATGTCCGGTTCCAGACCGCGACCGCCAGTTTGACAGCTTCGACGGAACGGGTCCGCGCCTCGCAGGTCGCCTTTGACGGTATCCGCGAAGAGGCAACTCTGGGCGCGCGGACCACGTTGGACGTGCTGGCAGCCCAGCAGGACCTGCTGGACGCGCAATTGGCCGAGGTTGCTTCGCGCACGGAACGGTCTTTGGCAGCTTACCAACTGTTGCAGGCGCAGGGCCTTTTGACTGCTGAACGGCTGGGACTTGCCGTTCAGATCTACGATCCAACACTGTACTACAACCTTGTAAAAAAGGCGCCGGCTCAGGTCAGCAAGCAAAGCAAGGATCTGGATCGGGTGCTCAAGGCGTTGCGTCGCGACTGACAGGCAATTCAACCGGTTGTTCGCTCTGGTCCGATTGGGTACACTCGGACCAAAGGGCAAGAGCGGTAGAGAGCAATGTCAGACAATGTCGTGAAATCCGGTGTTGGGGACGTATTGTCCTCGGTCAAGCGATTGGTCAGCGAAGAAGTGCGCGAAGACTCTGAGTTTATCTTCATCCCGAACGCGCCCGGCCGCAAACCGGGCCGTCTGGTTCTGACCGAATCGCTGCGGGTATCCGAACCCGAGGCTTCGAAACCGCTGAAGCTTGTTCCCGAGCTTGGCGCGAAAGAGGTCGCCACTGAGAAAGCGGCGAACAAGTCTGAACCAATGCGGCTTGAACCCAGCAATATCGTAAAGCCAGCGGAACCTGCGCCCAGTCCGGACAAGAACGAAGACGGCAAAACCACCTCCAACGAGGGTGAAATCTCGGACATAGACGGAAAACGCGACCTCGCCGGCAGTCTGAGCGCCAAGATCGAGGCGCTGGAAGCGGCGATTGCCCGGACCGAAGATCAGTGGGAACCGGATGGTGAGAGTGACGATGCCTATTCCGGTACGCCCACCAAAGCTGTGGATTGGCCAGACGCACCCGAAGCGCAAAAGCCAGAGGGCGAAGACCAAACACCTTTCATCTTCACCCGAAGCTCCGACGCGGCCTCTCAGCCCGTTAGCGGACCCGTTGCATTGAACGAAGACGCGCTGAGTGAGCTGGTGGCGCAGATTGTCCGCAAGGAATTGCAGGGTGCGTTGGGCGAGGGGATCACGCGCAACATCCGCAAGATGGTGCGGCGCGAGATCAACAAAGCTCTGGCCGAACAGAACGCGAAATAGCGCCTAGGGCCTGCGGGGTTCTTGCGCCAGCGAGAGCAGCAGATCCAGGTCCATGTGCCGCTCAAGGTGATCTGCCAGGGCATCCAGAACCTCTTCGACCCCGTCCTCGTAGGCAATCTCTGACGTTGCGCCAAGTTGTGCCAGAAAGCTGGCCCGGAACGCATCGGACGAGAAAATACCATGCAGATAGCTGCCGCGGATGCGCCCGTTGGGGCTGGCTGCGCCTTCAGGGCGGCCCTCGATCTCAAGCCATGCGCGGTCGCAGTCAGGCCCTTCGGTGCGCCCCATGTGAATCTCGTAGCCGCTGACCGGTTCGCCGCCGGGCAGAGCCACGGCATCGCGCAGGGTAACCTGCTTTTGACCGGCCATGACCGTGTCTACGTCCATCAGCCCCAGCCCCGGCACCGAGCCTGGCCGCCCATCAACGCCATCAGGGTCCGATAGCGTTTTGCCCAGCATCTGGTAGCCGCCACACAGGCCCAGAACATGCCCACCGCGTCGCACATGCGCGTAAAGGTCCACGTCCCAGCCCTGGGCCCGGAAATAGGCCAGATCGCCGATCGTGGATTTGCTGCCGGGCAACAGAACAAGATCGGCATCGCCGGGCAGGGCGCGCCCGGCAGGCACAACCTCGACCGAGACACCGGGTTCGGCGGATAGCGGATCCAGATCGTCGAAATTCGCCATCCTTTCCAACTGCGGTACCACAACCTTGCAGGTGCCACCGGAATGAGAACGAATGTCCATCATGTCTTCGGCGGGCAGCTTCCACGCATCGTCAAACCATGGCACCACGCCCAGACAGGGCCAGCCGGTGCGGGTGGCGATTTCGTCGCGACCCTCGTCGAACAGGGTCACATCGCCTTTGAAACGGTTCACCGCAAAGCCCTTGATCATCGCCAGATCGCCGTCATCCAACACAGCTTGCGTGCCGACGATCTGAGCAATGACGCCTCCGCGATGGATGTCACCGACAAGAACGACGGGAACACCTGCTGCACAGGCGAACCCCATATTTGCCACATCGCCCTTGCGCAGATTGGTTTCCGCCGGGCTGCCGGCCCCTTCGATCAGCACAAGATCGGCGTCTGCGCAAAGCCGGCCAAAGCTTTCCAGTGCCGCGCTGAGAAGCTTGGACTTGTCCTTGCGATAATCTGCCGCCCGCATCGTTCCCGCCCTTTGGCCATGTACGATGACCTGCGCGCCGGTATCGGTTTCAGGTTTCAACAGGATCGGGTTCAAGTCGGTGTGGGTGGGGCGCTTTGCAGCCCGAGCCTGAAGCGCCTGCGCGCGCCCGATCTCGCCACCATTCTCGGTGACCGCGGCATTATTGGACATGTTCTGAGGTTTGAACGGTGCCACCCTTAAACCGCGCCGGGTGAAGGCGCGCGCCAGACCGGCCACAAGAACCGATTTCCCGACATTGCTGCCGGTGCCCTGAATCATGATGGACCGAACCATGACCTGTCTCCTATGTTGACCGGCAGATGACCTGATTTGCGGGTAAAGGAAAAGCTAAACTTGAACACCCCAGCCCATCTTTTGATCGGGGCAGCCGCGTTTGCCCGCCCCGCCCGAGGTTCAGTGCTTTGGGCGGCCCTGATCGGGTCGCTGCTGCCGGACCTGTCGCTATATGTGATGGTAGGAGTTTCAGTTTTTCTGCTGGGTATCCCCGAAAACGTCGTTTTCAACGAGCTCTACTTTTCGCCCGCGTGGCAAACGGTCTTTGCCATCGACAACTCCTTTGTGCTCTGGAGCGTCGCGTTGGTGGCAGGCATCTGGTTTGGTCTGCGGGTCCTGACCGTTGCGGCGTCGGCAGGTCTATTGCATCTGGCGACGGACTTTTTGCTGCACGCAGGTGATGGACGACCGCAGTTCTGGCCGTTCAGTGACTGGGTTTTTCACAGCCCGGTCAGCTATTGGGACAGTGCGCATCACGGGAATTGGGTTGCGCCGATCTCGATTGCAGTCTGCGCCGGGGCATATGTCGTGTTGTGGCAGCGCGGATTGACGCCGGGGGCAAAGCTGTTTTTTGCGATGCTGCTCGCGGCGGAACTATGGGTGGCGCGGCAATGGTTGCTGTTTTTCTAGATGTCAGCAGGCAAAAGAAAAACGCGCTCTGTTAAGAAGAGCGCGCTTTTTCAACCAGATAACTGGTGCGTTCAGGCAGCTTCGGCCTGATGCGCAGCGTTGCGGCGTTCGCTCTCTTCACGCGACAGCGCAACCGAGGTCCGCACACCGCGGCCTACGAACTCCATCAGCCCGTCCACAACCCGCTCATTCGGGTCGATACCGGCGCAGGACAGCACCTCACGCCCATCGCGCGAGCGGGCCCAACGGGCGATCTGTTCGGGGCCATTGCCGTATTTCTTGTCATCGGCGATAGCGTCATCAAGTGCGGCCAGCACAACGGCCGCGAAAAGTTTGCGTGCACGATTGCCTTGCTCATTGTTAAAGGCAGTGCCGTCAACGAAATCTCTCATCTCGTCTTCCTTATTCTTCTTGCTCTTGCATTTTCGGCGTGACGGTTCTTATGACCTATTAGGTGTGATTCGGATACAGCTAAAATGCATAGTTGCGTTGCGTCATTTGCATGGCTTTCTGCAAGTGCAGCACTAGGTCTCGTTGTCTTGCCAGGTGTGATCCCGCCAGATATAGGGACGGGAACTGACGCATCAACCGTTTGTGAAGGATTTAAGTCATGCCCAAGATAAATGGGAACGAAATTCGCCCCGGCAATGTGCTTGAGCATAACGACGGGCTGTGGGCGGCGGTTAAGGTGGACCATGTAAAGCCCGGTAAAGGCGGCGCATTTGCACAGGTCGAACTGCGCAACCTGCGCAACGGGTCAAAGCTGAATGAGCGGTTCCGATCTGCCGATAAGGTCGAGCGCGTACGGCTTGAACAGAAGGATCAGCAGTTTCTTTACGAATCCGACGGCATGCTCGTCTTCATGGATTCCGAAACATATGAGCAGATCGAACTGCCGTCGGAACTGCTGGGCGAACGCCGCCCGTTTCTGCAGGACGGCATGACCATCGTGGTTGAGTTCTACGAGTCCGAGGCGCTGAACGCGACATTACCGCAAAAGGTGACCTGTAAGATCGTCGAGACCGAGCCGGTCGTCAAAGGTCAGACCGCGGCGAACTCGTTCAAACCGGCGGTTCTGGACAATGGCGTCAAGGTCATGGTGCCTCCGTTCATCGGTCAGGACGAGATGATCGTGGTGAATACCGAGACCATGGAATATTCCGAGCGCGCCTGACGGCGTGATCAATCAGGAAAATGGGCCGCAAATGCGGCCCTTTTTTATGGCTGGCGCTTCAGTTTCCGGTAACGCTCGGGGTGGGGGCCGAACAATTCCAGCATCAGGTCGTATTTGATCCGATTGGCGCTGACCTGTCGGTAAAAGGCTATCAGGAACGACGTTGGGCCCTGGATACGGCTCAGGCCGCTAGTGGCCGCGACCACGGTGCCGACGTCGGTTTTTCCCTGCAAAACCAGCCAACCACCCAGCATGAGAACGCCAACGGTTCCGGCACCGTTGATGACGCTCAGCAAGAACTTGGCAGAGAGTTTCCACAGAAACATCTTGCGGCGGGTCTCGAAAATCTCATCGAACTGAGCCTCGATGTCCTTGGACACTTGCTGGACATCCTCAAGCGTCATTTCATCGGTGGCATTACGCAGAATGCGAACGCGCTCGGCGACGAAGGTGTTTACCTTTCGCTGCGAAATCAGCACGATGATGATCTGCGGCAGGATCATGGAAAAGGCGATCGCCCCAAGCCCCGGTTGGGTCGAAGATATATAGCTGATCACACTGACCAGGGTTCCGATCTGGACAACCGGGTCGGAAAAAGCGCCACCGGCGAATTTACCCAACTCTTCAGCCTCGGCCGAGATGGCTGTGGTCATCGTGCCTTTGCGAATGTTCTCGCCGTCTTCACCTACATCCACTGCCCGGACCAGCAAGCGTTGGCGGATCATGCGGATCAGGTCTTCTCCCAGCGTTCCGGCGCGAAAGCCGAGGACCCACTTCAAGACGAGGCTCAGCAGAATGACCGCCATCATTCCAGCGCCCAACAGCATCAACCGTTCGGCCTCGATTTCCTTTGTGGTCAGATGGTTGATGATATCGCGCTGGAATTCCAGCGGTACGGCGGCCAGTGCTGCGATTGCGATGGACAGAAGGATAAGGATGATCTGACGACCGGCGCTGGCGCGCCATATCGCTGTATAGAGGCGAAGCATGCGTAAGAATCCAATCGGTTACCTGACCTAAGTGATACCGCGCGTTGCGGCCGGGTCAAAGATGGAACCGTTGCGCCGCGTGCGCGATCATCCACGTTCAGATCAGCAGACGCACAACCGCTTCGCCAGCCTGCATGTCTCCGGTTGCACGGTCGAACCTCAGGTACGCAATCGCGCGGTCTCCGGCCCGGGTGAACAGGGTGCCCGCAGGTTTCCCGTTGGCGGTGATTTCGGATCCGACCGGGGCGTCGCCTTCGATTTCGACTTGACGAAGTCCTTTGCGCAGCTCGGTTTTATGCTTCATCCGAGCTGTGACCTCTTGCCCGACATAACAGCCTTTCTTGAAGTCCAGACCGTTCAGTTCCTCGAAACCCGACTCGAGGATATAGCTGTCAGGCGTCAGTTCGATGCCGGTTTCCGGGATGCAATGAAGCACGCGGAGCGCGTTCCAATCGGTACCGTCATCACGTTCAGCATCGGTGGAATAGGCCCGCCAACCCAGTTGCGGGTGACGCGGATCGGGCAGGGCACCTGACGGAGCAAGCCCGGTGCCGCGTTGAAGGTTCAGATCTGTGCCTTCGATCGCGACATCGGCGCGCAGCTTGTACATGCTTAGGCGTTTGACCAGCCCATCGGCCAGGTCCTCTGCGACGTCCAGCAGGATCGCTTCACCATCGCGAAGCAGAAAGAAATCTGCCAGGTACTTGCCCTGCGGGGTCAGCAGGGCGGCATAGACCAGCCCGTCCTTCAACCGGTCCACATCATTGGTCACAAGCCCTTGCAAAAAGCTTTCGGTATCCGCCCCGGTCAGGCGCAAGATGCGGCGATTGGGCATGGGTTGGTCCTTATCATTTGTCTTGGCCCCGTGATATAGGGGTTCGCACCGCCATGACCAGAGGGTTTCGTTCGTGTCCGCGCCGATCAGCATTGTGATTCCCACTTTGAAAGCCGCTGCAGAATTGCCCCGCACGCTATCGGCGCTGATGGAGGGGTTGCATGCCGGTCTCATCCGCGAACTGATTGTCAGCGATGGCGGGTCCGATGATCTGACATTGGAGATTGCGGATGAAGCTGGCGCCAAGATCGTTTCCAGTCCGGCCTCACGCGGTGGCCAGTTGCTACGTGGTTGCGCGACCGCCAACGGGGAATGGCTGCTGATCCTGCATGCCGATACCGAACTACAACCAGGCTGGGCCGAGAAAGTCCGGGAGCATCTGCCAACTGGACGTCCGGCGGTCTTTCGGCTGCGGTTTCGCGCCACTGGTTTCGGTCCGACCTGGGTGGCCGGATGGGCCAATCTGCGCAGTCGCCTGTTTGGTTTGCCCTACGGGGATCAGGGATTGCTGGTCCGACGGCAGCTCTATACCGAAGCTGGCGGGTACCCGGATCAACCGCTGATGGAGGATGTCGCGCTGATCCGCGCTCTGCCGCGTGCGTCGGTCCTTTCAGTCGATGCGATCACGAGTGCGGAGCGTTATGCGCGCCGGGGCTGGTTGCGCCGGGGGGCGCGGAATCTGTGGACTCTGGCGCGGTACTATCTGGGTGTCGATCCTGAACGGCTGGCGCAGGCGTATCGGCGCTGAGCGTCGAGCGCAGTTCGACCACGGATTTGCCCAGACGGAAAGGGGCGGCGAAGCTAACGAGGCACAGCGCGATGATCTGCAACACCAGAATATGCGCATTGGCCTGCAGGTATTCCCACTCGTCCTTCAGCTTGCCGACCTGTTCGATCAGATCGTCATAGCTTTGTGCCAAAATCAGATAGTCGCCAGCGATAGCGGGCACTTTCCGCCGCATGTTGTCGATCGCGGCTTGGGTCGCGTCGTCCAGCGAGGTGAAAACGAGAAACTGCTCTATGTCGAAAGCATCCGCCTTGGCCGCCATCCCGCGCGCCTCTTCCTTGTCGTCGCGGGACTGGCGCCCGAAAAGGAACTGAAGCCCCTGCAGAGGGGCGACTTCGTTTGTGACAGCGATGAACAGCGGCAAATCAGCATTGCTGGCGGTTGACGCCGACAGAAACTCGACCTTGTCGCACAGTACGGCAGTGTCCGGATCATAGGCCGGATCGCAAAAGCGCAGACGGAACCGCGCCGCGTCGCGGTCGAAGGCCAGCGTTGCGGCATAAGCCACGTCAATCTGCCGGTCCAGCCGTGAACTGTCCGAGGTATAAAGCCCGGCCAGAACCGCAACCAGCGCACCGATCCCGCCCAGAACGACCCAGACCAGATCGGCCAGCTTCCACGCCCGGTGCCCCGCGGGTTTGCGAAACAGAAAGGCAGTGCCCACCAGCCCGGCCAGAAAGAACAGGATCAGCAGGGGCAGTTGATTTTCCGCGATAAATGTCATGGGGCCGAGTTTACGTCCTGCTTCATCGCTGGCAACACTCCTCACAGGCAGTTGTTGTCAGCTGTTCCCGCGCGCTGGACCCGTCACCGCGCTGCTAAGCCCTTGCCGACCGGCGTCTTGGTCTCTCATATTGGCGGTAACTGATAGGGGGAGAGAGCATTTCATGACCAAAGAGATTGTGCTGATCCACGGCGCGTTTGCCGGACCGTGGTGCATGGAGGATTACGCGAGTTTCTTTCGCGACCGGGGCTGGACGGTGCACACACCCGCGCTGCGCTATCATGGCGGCGACCCCAAGGCCGAGCCTGATCCGGGCCTGATCGATACCAGTGTGATGGATTACGCCGACGACATTGCCGCCTTCGTGCAAGGGCTGGGCAGCAAGCCAGTGCTGCTCGGCCATGCCATCGCGGGGGTGGTTGCACAGCAGGTGGCGTCGCGTGGATTGGCCAGCGCCATTGTTCTGATCAACCCGAACGCGGCCTGGGGGACGCTGCCCGAAACCGACGACGAACGCGCCGTGCCGCGCGCGCTCATGGAGGGTGGGGCGTTCTGGAAACAGCCCATGCGCGTCGATTTCGACCTGATGGCCCCCTTTGCGCTAAACAAAATGCCCGAGGTGCAACAGCATGAGGTGTTCGATCAACTAGGTGCTGAAAGCGGGCGGGTGATGTTCGAGATGTTCTTTTGGATGTTCGACGATCACCACGCGATGAAGGTTGATATCGACAAGGTCGATTGCCCGGTTTTGATCGTTTCCGGTACCGAGGATAGGGCCGTGAACCCCAACACCTGCCGCGCTTTGGCAAAGCTTTACGGAGACCGCGCGACTTTTTTGCCGGTCGAAAACCACGCGCATTTTCTGTTCATGGAGCCGGGGTGGGAAGGGCCAGCGGGGCAGATTGCGGAGTGGTTGAATGAGAAGGTGGGTTGAGAGCCCCGGCGGGACGAACAGATGGTAGCCATATTGCTGGCAACCTCGGGAATATCGGTAGCCTTTCTGTTGATCTCGGGATTTCGATGGAAGGGGTCAGGTTTCTACTTTGCGGACCCGACCTTGCTAGGCGTAGTTCAGAAAATCTTAGCGGAACGCCAAATGAAGTATGGAGAAGCTTGGACGAGCCGTATGAGTGTCGCTGAAACACTTCGACGTCTATACCTGTGCGTTGCGGTGCTCTTTGGGCTCTTGGTCTTGGGGCAAGTGGTCATGGCCCTTTGACTTCGGCTTGCAGATATTCCACCCATTGCTTGATGCAAAGCATCAAGCACGCGCCTGATCCGCCCCGACGGGCGGGCGCGTTCCGCACCCACCCTCGGGTCGTGCGCGAGGTTTATGGTGAAGTAGCCTAGGCGCTCCCTAGGTTCGTTGAACCCGGGCTATAGGAACGACAAGTTAAACATCGTGACGAAATTAGGATGTATTTCGGCTGAAATCACCAGCTTAACAAAGTTGCTATCCATTGCTTTGTCCTTGGGAGGAACAAGAAGACGGTCAGTTCGCACATTCAAATTGGTCACTAAATCATCGTCCTCCAATAGAACAAAAAACGGGTTCTCATCTGAACTTGGAGTTTCGTGCCCCCGCAGTTCGTTTTGATTGTTTGCCTTCCTCAATGCATCAAGCAGGGCTTTAATTCGATTATCGATATCACCTGCTTGATAGATAGATCCAGGTGGATCATGTCTTAAGAACAATATGTCTAAGCTACATTCTAGGTTCCATTGGGAACGTGCTAGAGGCACGAACCTATAGTCGCCCTCGACGTGCTGATCCGCTACTATGTCAACTAACGGTTCTTGTTCGCTTGCGTCTGGCGCCCAATATGCTGCGCCATCAGGCGCCCTATTCGATGCCTCAAAGTCAGAGCGCCAAGATTTCTTATTACTTAAAAACTCATTGGTTTCCCAAAAGTACTTCAATTGGGTATGAAATACCTTTCGGATAGTGTGGATATCGCCTGCTTTTCGGTGCTTTTGGTTGCCAACTGGATCGCGTTGAAGCGCGGGTAGTGGTCCCTCGTATGTAAGCCTAAGCCTCAATGCGTTTCACAACTCTCAAACATCCAACTCCTCCACAAACCGCGCGTTTTCCTGAATGTACTGGAACCGCAGTTCGGGTTTTTTGCCCATCAGGCGCTCGACCAGATCGCCGGTCTCGCCGGGTTCGTCCTCGTCAATCGTGACGCGGATCAGTTTGCGGGATGCCGGGTCCATCGTGGTTTCTTTCAGGTCCTTGGCGTCCATTTCGCCCAGACCTTTGAAGCGGGACACGTCGATTTTGCCTTTGCCGCCCAGACCTTTTTCCAGCCATTCGTCACGCTCGGCCTCGTCCAAGCAATAGACGCGTTTGGCGCCTTGGGTCAGGCGATACAAAGGCGGGCAGGCCAGATACAGGTGGCCTGCGTCGATCATCGGCCGCATCTGTGTAAAGAAGAACGTCATCAGCAGCGAGGCGATATGCGCCCCGTCCACATCCGCGTCGGTCATGATGATGATCTTGTCATAGCGCAGGTCATCGACGTTGAACTTGGTGCCAAGGCCCACACCCAGCGCTTGGGTCAGGTCGTTGATCTCGGCGTTCGTACCCAATTTCGAACTGGCCGCGCCCAGAACGTTCAGGATTTTGCCACGCAGGGGCAGCAGGGCCTGGGTTTTGCGGTCGCGGCCCATCTTGGCCGAGCCGCCCGCCGAGTCGCCCTCGACAATGAATAATTCTGTGCCGTCCCGTGTTGAACTACTACAGTCCACCAGCTTGCCGGGAAGACGAAGTTTCTTAGTGGCGGACTTGCGTTGTGTTTCCTTCTCGGCCCGTCGGCGCAGGCGTTCTTCGGCCCTCAGAATGAGGAAGTCGAGGATCGCCCCGGCGGATTTTGTATCCGCGGCGAGCCAGTTGTCGAAATGGTCGCGGACCGAGTTTTCAACCAGCCGCTGCGCCTCGACCGTGGCGAGTCGGTCTTTGGTCTGGCCGACGAATTCCGGCTCTCGGATGAAGCATGAGACCAGCGCGCAGCCGCCGGTGATCAGGTCATCGCGGGTGATCTGCGCGGCTTTCTTGTTGTTGATCAGCTCGCCATACGCCTTGATCCCTTTGAGGATCGCGGCCCAAAAGCCCGCCACGTGGGTGCCGCCTTCGGGGGTGGGGACGGTGTTACAGTAGGACTGGATGAACCCGTCGCGTGAAGGCGTCCAGTTGATGGCCCATTCGACCTTGCCGGGGGTGTTGAACTTTTCCTGAAAATCCACTGTGCCAGCAAAGGGCTGCTCGGCATAGGTGGACGAGCCGTTCATTGTCTCCTTCAGGTAATCGGACAGGCCACCGGGGAAGTGGAAGCTGGCTTCGGTCGGGGTTTCGCCGTCGTCGATGGCGGATTTCCAGCGGATTTCCACGCCCGAAAACAGGTAGGCCTTGGAGCGGATGGATTTGAACAGCCGCGCGGGTTTGAATTTGTGATGGCCGAAGATGTCCGCATCGGCGTGGAATGTCACCGTCGTGCCGCGCCGGTTGGGGGCCGCGCCGACCTTTTCGACAGGACCAAGCGGGACACCGCGCGAAAACCGTTGTTCGAACAGCTGCTTGTCGCGCGCGACCTGCACGACCATCGAATCCGACAGAGCGTTGACAACCGAGGCGCCGACGCCATGAAGACCACCCGAGGTCTGGTAGGCCTTGCCCGAGAATTTGCCGCCCGCGTGCAGGGTACACAGGATCACCTCAAGCGCGGATTTGTCGGGGAATTTCGGGTGTGGGTCGATCGGGATGCCACGTCCGTTGTCGCGCACGGTCAGGGCGTAGTCGGCATGCAGCTCAACCTCGATCCGGTTGGCGTGGCCTGCCACGGCCTCGTCCATCGAGTTGTCGAGGATTTCGGCCACCATATGGTGCAGTGCGCGCTCATCCGTGCCGCCGATATACATGCCGGGGCGTTTGCGGACAGGCTCCAGTCCTTCAAGCACCTCGATGGACGAGGCGTCATAGGTATTGGTCGCTTCTGGCGTCAACAGATCGTCGGGCATGGGTGCTGCTCTTGTTTTTGAGTTTCCCCCATTATGGCAGGTGATGTGGTCCGGGGGAAGAGGGGCGCGAGGTGTTGTGTGCTTTTGTCAGCCGCGTCAGAGCGACAACCAAAGCTCGCCTTTACGATACCCGCCGCCTATCGGTTTCTTGGTAGCCAGCACATCAGAATAGTCTTCAGCCCAATCGCGGAACCGGTCATTGGTGACGATGGCAGCGCCAAGGTCCTTTGCGGCCTGCAATACCAACGGGTCTGCCGGAGTGGCATTGGGTGCCACCAGAACCCGGCTTATTGGCAGTCCGAGGTGGGAAGCCAAAGCGCTGTCCTTCATGTAGTGCCCCGAGAGTTTGTACCCTGCGTTGGCGTCGAACACCACGCCGGGCGTAAGCCCAGCTTGGGTCAAGGTCGATATGACTTCGGCAACCGTGTCGATATTCGGGGTGCCGCCGTTCCAGTGCATCACGTTCGATCCGTCGATGATCGCCCAGTTCTTTGGCTGCCTGACATTGCGCAGCCATGTTTGGAATAGGATCAGGGCACTTGCCAGCGCACAGGGCACCGACAGCAACAGCCAATCAGCTGATAACAGATTCAGTATGGCAGCAAGCGTGCCGCACGCGGAGAAGATGAAGACGAAAAACAATAGGCGCACAGGGTCGGGCCGCTTCGAAAATTGAGTGTTGATGTATCGCAGGTATCTGACAAATTATCGCTAAAGCCAGGACAGGGCTAACGGTTTGGGTTCGGTTTGCAAAGTCGGAAATCGAAAGCGTGCAACATCGGATCAATAGGAGAGGCGCAGATGAGCTGGATAGCTACGATTCCATTCGAACATGCGACGGGGAAGCTGAAAAAACTCTATGAGCGGGTGACAGGCCCCGGAAACAACGTTGACAACATCATGATGGCGCACAGCCTTCGGCCCCATTCGATGGAAGGGCACATGGCGATGTACAAGGCTGTGCTGCACCACTCGGCGAACAAAATTCCGAAATGGTTTCTCGAAGTTCTTGGGGTTTGGGTCAGCTCGCTGAACCGCTGTGGCTATTGCGTCGAACATCATTTCAGTGGCTTGCAGCGCTTGCTGAACGACGCAGAACGAGGGGACGCGATCCGCGCAGCGATCGAGGCCAGACGCCTTGAAGACGCGCCTCTGGACAACGCGCAGATTGCCGCGATGCGGTATGCGCAAGTTTTGACCGAAGCTCCGGCGGAATTGACAGAGGCGGATATCGTTGCTCTGCGAGATGCAGGTTGGGATGATGGCGAGGTTTTGGAGATCAATCAGGTTTGCGCCTATTTCTCCTATGCCAACCGCACCGTTTTGGGATTGGGGTGTTCAACCGAAGGGGATGTGTTGGGACTTTCGCCCAACAATTCGGATAATCCTGATGATTGGGGACATCGGTGAGGGAGTAAGCGAGGGGCCAGCCCCTCGCGCACCCCGGAGTATTTTTGAAAAGATGAAGGATGGGGTTTTTGGGGGTATTTTGGGGGTGTAAAGATAAGTCAATTTGACACCAATCAAGGTGGGCATTCGAGGGGGCTGTTAAAGTTCGGCGCAAAGGCAACCCCGAGGAGAATGAACGCATGGATGCAGCGCCCAACACCACAGAAACCCCATCCCGGATCAATTCCGCAGCGCCGGTCTCGGCCGAGGTGCCATCGCCCAGTCCCGAGAAAATCCGGCAGGCGTTTGAGAGTGGCAAATATCCCTATGATCGCAAGCTGGCGCGCAAGGACTATGAGGCGCAGAAGGCCAAGCTGCAGGCGGAATTGCTGAAAGTTCAGCTGTGGGCGCAAGAGACTGGCCAGCGGTTCGTGTTGCTGTTTGAAGGGCGCGACGCGGCAGGTAAAGGCGGCACGATCAAGCGATTTATGGAGCATCTGAACCCCCGCCAGGCACGCGTTGTCGCACTGAACAAGCCTACCTGGGAAGAAAAGGGGCAATGGTACTATCAGCGCTATGTGCAAGAGTTGCCAACGGTCGGGGAAATGGTGTTCTACGACCGGTCTTGGTACAACCGCGCGGGTGTCGAGCGTGTTATGGGGTTCTGTACACCGAATGAGTATCTGGAATTCATGCGCCAGACGCCCGAGCTTGAACGTATGCTCGTGCGGTCCGGTATACAGCTTTACAAATATTGGTTTTCCGTCACCCAGCCTGAGCAGCAGCGCAGGTTCACAAGCCGCGAAACCGATCCGCTGAAGCAGTGGAAGCTCTCACCCATCGACAAGGCCAGTCTTGACAAGTGGGAGGACTATACCGAAGCGAAAGAAGCGATGTTCTTTTATACCGACACCGCAGACGCACCTTGGACGATCGTGAAATCGAATGACAAAAAGCGCGCGCGCCTGAATTGTATGCGCCATTTTCTGTCGACGCTCGATTATCCCGGCAAGGACGAAGCAATCGTTGGTGAACCCGATCCTCTGATCGTAGGTCAGGCGCACCATGTCATTCATCGATCGGACCACATTCTAGGAACTGCTCTGCATCCCGAGGCGCGCTCGGATTAGTATGAAAGCACGCAACGCAACGCGTGCTGCTGGCCAACTCGTCGGCCAGCCAACAAAAAAGTGAGTCTCATTTTGAAATTCACTTGATCCGCTCTTGTCCCGCGCCCTTGCCGAGAATAAGGCTGGGGCGATGATCAAGACGATGACATATCCCGCCCATTTTCGCGCCATTGCCGTGCTGGGCCTGCCGTTGGTCGGTGGGCATCTGGCGCAGTTCGCGATCGGCCTGACCGATACGGTCATGCTGGGCTGGTACGGTGTCGAAGCGTTGGCGGCTGTGACGTTGGCCACCAGCTACTATTTTGTGCTGTTTCTGTTTGGCGCGGGTTTCGGTTTGGCCGTTATGCCGATGGTCGCTACTGCCGCCGCTGAAGAGAACGAAACCAGCATCCGCAGATCAACCCGTATGGGATTGTGGCTGTCGCTGATCTACGCATCGGTGATGATGCCGTTGCTGTGGTGGTCCCATCCTATTCTGATCGCGCTGCAGCAAGAGCCGGACGTCGCACAAACGGCCTCGCAGTATCTGCGCGTGGCAGGGTGGGGGCTTTTTCCTGCGTTGCTTGTCATGGTTCTGAAGTCCTATCTCGCAGCACTTGAGCGGACGCAGATCGTTCTGTGGATCACGGTCGCGGCGGCGCTGGTGAATGCCGTGACGAATTATGCCTTCATCTTCGGCAACTGGGGCGCGCCGGAACTGGGCGTCATGGGCGCGGCCATAGCGTCGCTGGCGACGCAGTTCGTTTCGCTGATCTGCGTCGTGTTCTACGCGATACGCGCGCTGCCCGAACACAGCTTGTTTCAACGCTTTTGGCGTCCCGATTGGGAGATGTTCAGCAGCGTTCTGAAGCTTGGCGTTCCCATCGGTCTGACCTTGTTGGCCGAAGTTTCCTTGTTTGCGACCTCGGCGTTCATGATGGGCTGGATCGGGAAAGAGCCCTTGGCGGCGCACGGCATCGCGCTGAACCTCGCTTCGGCCGCATTCATGGTGCATCTGGGCCTGTCAAACGCGGCGACGATCCGGGCGGGCAACGCGCTGGGTCGGCGGGATCGGGCGCATCTCGAAAAAGGTGCGATCGCGGTGACCGCCATGTCACTGATCATTTCCTTCGTGACGATCACCCTGTTTTTGGTCTTCCCCGAGCCTTTGATTTCCCTGTTCATGCAATCTGACAACCCGCAGCGAGCGCAGATTCTGGCCATCGGGTCCGGGTTGCTGGCGATGGCGGCGCTGTTCCAGTTGGTTGATGGCGCGCAGGTCATTGCACTGGGTCTGTTACGCGGGCTCCAGGACGCCAAGATTCCGATGATCATGGCGGCCCTCAGTTACTGGGCGATCGGGATTCCGGCCTCGTACTACTTTGGCTTCGTGCAGGGCATGGAGGGGATCGGAATCTGGCTGGGGCTTGTGCTTGGGTTGGCCTGTGCCTCAGTGATGCTGATGGCACGGTTCTGGATGCGATCCGTGCGCACAGTAGGTGTGCCGGCCGAGTGAGCCCGGTCAGCCCTCGCGCATGCGGTCCGCTTTCTTTCGAACCAGAACCGACCTTAGATCATGCATCGCCATCAGCAGGCGGTCGGTAACGTCTTCCAGCTGTTCCGGTGTGGCCTTCGATTGCGCCCATTGCGTTGTCAGGTTCAGATAATCGACGGCGCGGTGGATGTCGTCGATGTCACGCTGCGCCAGCAATGTCTTGCGCTCGTCTATCCAGCGATTGATCTCGGCCTTGTCCGCGTCTGACAGCGTGCGTTGACCGTGCGGTTTGACTTCGCCATTGCGAATGTTGATGACCGCGATCTGATCCATTTCGATCCGCCGGTGGCGGTTTTCGGTGTCGATCCTGAACACGACCGCACCGTTTTCGCGCACACGGAAATAATACTCGGGCAACTCTGCCGACATTGTCCCTTCCTTCCGATCAGGTTAACGCCGCGCAGAAACGCTGTATGCGGGTGCAGGCCTCGGTCAACGCCTCGTCCGAGGTTGCATAGCTGACGCGGAAATTCGGTGACAACCCGAAAGCAGCGCCAAAGACTACGGCGACGTCGGCCTCTTCCAGCAACGCGGTGGCAAAAGCTTCGTCGTTTTCGATGACAGTACCCGCAGGCGTGGTCTTGCCAATCAGACCGGCGATCGAGGGGTAGACGTAAAACGCGCCTTCGGGTGTTGGGCAGGTGATGCCATCGATGGCATTCAGCATTTCGACCACAAGGTCGCGCCGCCGTTTGAACGTCTCATTATTCGGCGCCAGAAACGCCTGGGTTCCGTTCAGCGCTTCGACCGCCGCCCATTGGCTGACCGAACAGGGGTTCGAGGTCGACTGCGACTGGATCTTACGCATGGCAGCAATGATCTCAACCGGTCCCGCCGCGTATCCGATCCGCCAGCCGGTCATGGCATAGGCCTTGGAGACGCCGTTGCAGGTCAGCGTGCGGTCATAAAGGCCTGGTTCAACCTCGGCCGGGGTGCAGAACTCGAACCCGTCATAGGCCAGATGTTCGTACATGTCGTCCGACATGATCCAGACTTGGGGGTGGCGCATCAGAACGTCGGTCAGCGCCTTGAGCTCCGCGCGGCTGTACCCCGCTCCGGTGGGGTTCGAGGGCGAGTTGAAGATGAACCATTTCGTCTTTGGCGTAATCGCCGCTTCGAGCTGTTCCGGGGTCAGTTTAAAGCTGTTCTCCAGCTTGGTTTCGACCACCACCGGGGTGCCGCCAGCCAGCAGAACCATATCCGGATAGCTCACCCAATAGGGCGCGGGGATTACCACCTCGTCGCCGTCGTTCATGGTGGCCATCAGCGCGTTATACAGCGTCTGCTTGCCACCGGTGCCCACCGAAATCTGAGCGGGCGTATAGTCCAGCCCATGATCGCGCTTCATCTTGGCGCAGGCGGCTTGTTTCAACTCGGGGATGCCATCGGGTGCGGTATATTTGGTCTTGCCAGCGGCAATCGCGGCAACCGCCGCATCCTTGATGTTCTGCGGTGTATCAAAATCCGGTTCACCCGCGCTGAGGCCGATCACATCGCGCCCGGCGGCCTTCAATTCAGCCGCCTTTGCCGTCATCGCAATCGTGGGCGAGGGTTTTACGCGTGACAATGTCGCAGACAGGAAACTCATGGGTGGCCTCGGTTTGTATGTTCAGCCTGACTGTCATAGGGTGCGCCCGAATGACGATCAAGCCAAAGAGAGAATGGATTCGGAGACTTTGATGAGCGACGAGAACGACTGGTTCGGACCTGATGCAGCAACCTTCGGAGACCGGCTAGCCGGTGCGCGCGAGGCGGCTGGAATGACCCAATCCGACCTGGCGCGGCGTCTTGGCGTCAAGAAATCCACAATTGCCGGCTGGGAAAACGACCTGTCCGAACCACGCGCGAACCGTCTGTCGATGCTGGCCGGCATGGTCAATGTCTCGATCATGTGGCTGTTGACGGGTGAAGGCGAGGGGATGGAAGGCCCCTTTGATGGGGCCGAGGAAGCCCCGGAACTGGCCAGCCTTGCAGCGGAACTGCGTTCGATCCGCGGCGAGATGCGCTCGACCGCCGAACGCGCTGCCCGCCTTGAGAAAAAGCTGCGCCTGATGCTGGACCAATCCGCGTGACAGAACCCAGAGATATTCGCATCAAACGTATGAAAATGCGTGCGATGCGACGCGGCATCAAAGAAATGGACCTGATCCTGTCGGCTTATGCAGATCGCAATCTGGACGCGATGGATGCGAGTGGGCTGGATGTCTTTGACGCGCTGTTACACGAAAACGATCAGGACCTCTATCAATGGGTGACGGGGCAGGTTGCTGTACCGGGTCCATTTGCCGACCTAATTGCAGATATCGCGCAGACCTTTCAAAAATAACGAAAAATTCGCTTAACCGAATTTTGGGGAATTCCACTCATCCTGCCTGAAACAGGACGACTGAATCGGAGGGTCGGATGAGTATGGAAATGCAGGTCTCGGCGCCGGGCAATAAGGGTTTCATGGGCAGCTATCTTGAGGCGCTCGCCCTGGTCGAGCGCTTGCACCGGCTGCTTCTGGACGTCATCAAGGATGAGTTCGAACGGGTCGGCGTTCTTGAGATCAACGCCGTTCAGGCGCTGCTTTTGTTCAATATCGGCGATCACGAGGTAACCGCTGGTGAACTTAAAAGCCGTGGATACTATCAGGGCAGCAATGTCAGCTATAACCTCAAGAAACTGGTCGAAATGGGCTATATGCACCACCAGAGGTGCGAGATCGACAGACGCTCGGTCCGTGTACGCCTGACGCCGAGAGGCCGGGAAATCCGTGATATCGTCGCCGATTTGTTCGTGCGCCACGCAGATGGACTGCAAAGCCGAGGTGTGCTGGGTCCCGAAGGGATCGAGGATATCACAAGTTCACTGCGGCGCGTCGAACGGTATTGGACCGACCAAATCCGATATATCTACTGAGGCGGGATTGGCCGAACCGGCCAACCCCAAACAGGATCGCTTACCAGGTGCCGGTGTTGCCCATACTGGCCCAAGGCTCCGCCGGTTCCAACGCGTCACCATTTTGCAGCAGTTCGATTGATACATTGTCGGGTGAGCGGACAAAGGCCATGCGCCCGTCCCGTGGGGGGCGATTGATCACGACGCCATTGTCCTGAAGGTACTGGCACACTTCATAAATGTCGTCGACGCCATACGCCAGATGTCCGAAATGGCGGCTGTCACTGGGCAGCGCGTCATCGCCATCCCAATTATACGTCAATTCGATCGGTGCGTCCTTTTGCCCGGGCGGGGTCAAGAAGACCAATGTGAACCGGCCGGATTCGCTCTCGTAACGGCGCGTTTCCTCAAGCCCGAGTAGCTTGTAGAACGCCATCGACTTTTCCAGGTCCTTCACGCGGACCATGGTGTGAAGATATCTCAGCCCCATTGTGGCTTTCCTTATGCTGATTGTTATTTCCTGCAGCTTAGCGCGCAGTCTCGAACTGTCGAGAGGTCGGGTAGACACAAATCCGAAATAACGCAAATCACAGCACATCCTGCGGTTCCGATGAGCAAGTTGCCGATATATAGTGGTCGGCGACTCATTTCTGGAAAGGACCATTTCATGCCGCTGTCGTCCGACCAACTGGCCGAAATCGAAGAACAACGCACGTCGACAACTCCGACGCGCCGGGTTGTCGCCCAAGGTATGGAAGACCACCTGTACACCGCGCACCAGGTTCTGGATCACGGGTTTGTCCGTGTGATCGACTACATGGGCGACGACGCAGCAATCTGTCAGGCGGCGCGGGTGTCCTATGGTAAGGGTACGAAATCGGTCCAGAATGACGAGGGTCTGATCCGTTACCTCATGCGGCACTGGCATTCGACGCCGTTCGAAATGTGCGAAATCAAACTGCACGTCAAACTGCCGGTTTTCGTGGCGCGGCAGTGGATTCGCCACCGCACCGCCAATGTGAACGAATATTCCGCGCGGTATTCCATACTCGACCGCGAATTCTATATCCCGGCCCCCGAACACGTCGCCGCGCAATCCGAGGTGAACAATCAGGGGCGCGGGGATGCCTTGCAAGGGGAAGAGGCCGCGCGCGTTCTGGAAATCCTCAAGGCGGACAGCGCGCGGTGTTATGACAATTACGAGGCCATGATCGGGCAGGACGGACAGCAAGGTTTGGCGCGTGAACTGGCGCGGATGAACTTGCCGGCAAATATCTACACGCAGTGGTATTGGAAGGTCGACCTGCACAATCTGTTCCACTTCCTGCGTTTGCGCGCGGACCCGCATGCGCAGTATGAAATCCGCGTTTACGCCGACACCATGTGTAAAATTGCGGCCGACTGGGTGCCATTTGCCTACCGCGCCTTCGAAGACTACCGACTTGGCGCGGTGAATCTGTCTGCGCAGATGGTGAGCTGTTTGCGGCGGATGCTGGTCGGAGAAAACGTCACGCAGGAAAACTCTGGGATGACCGCGCGCGAGTGGCGCGAGTTTGAAGCGGTGATCCGCGAGACCTGATCGCGCATATCATTTGTCTATACGCTTTGTCATGAGTCTGTTACAACAGGGTCATGACCGACCCTTTGCGTACCCTTGCAATTGGCCTAGCCGTGACACTGGCCCAGCCAGCGCAGGCAAAGTCGCCGATTGCCGAGGTGATTTGCGAGCCGACGGAGGCTTTGCATGACAAGTTAACGCGCCAGTTCGGATCGCAACGCTCTGCTACGGGCGTACGTGGTCCGGAACAGATCATGGAGGTCTGGACCAACCGATCCGGGGGCTGGACCATGGTTGTGACCTATGCAACAGGCACATCCTGCATCGTAGCGATGGGGGAAGACTGGTCTACCCATACCCCCAAAGATCCCGCACGGGGATAGCGATACGGCGATGGCCAACGGCCGAAATCTGGCCGTTAACCTTCGTTGAAATACTCCGCCAATGACGGATAAGCAGTTACAATGGCTTCAAATCAGCTGCCATTTGACGTCCGTCGCGTCCGTCCTGCAATTCGTACGAGACTTTCTGGTTGTCTGCGAGCCCGGTCAGGCCCGAGCGTTCAACGGCTGAGATATGAACAAACACGTCTTTGCCGCCTTCATCGGGGGCGATAAACCCATAGCCTTTGGTGGTATTAAACCATTTCACGGTGCCAGTTGGCATTTCCCGTGTCTCCTTCTTCTTTCACGTTCGCCCGCAAATTGGCGGGGCTGTGGTTGGCGCGACCGCAACACATCACTGTTTCGCCCAAACGAGACGGCCCGAATTGCGTGTTTCACCTTTTTCAACATTGCACGGTGAAGTAAAAAATCAAGAACAACCGGGCTAAGATAAAGTTTTTGCCCAATTTTTAGAAACTATAGGAGCTTCGCCACCATGCGCCTTTACGGGTTGAAAACTTGCGACACTTGCCGCAAGGCATTGAAAAGCCTTCCGAATGCTGAATTCGTCGACGTCCGGGCGCAGGGCGTACCCGCCGAAGTGATGACGCGGGCGCTCGACGATTTCGGCAAGGCTTTGCTCAATACCCGTTCAACGACCTGGCGAGGATTGGATGAGCAGACGCGTGCGCGCCCGGTTCCCGAGTTGTTGGCCAATCATCCGACTCTGATGAAGCGCCCGTTGATCGAAACGGAAGGTCAGTTGCATCTGGGTTGGACGGAAGAAACACGCAAGAGCCTTGGCGTTGCCTGACGGACTACATATGTAACGCCCGCAACTTCGGAGAAGAATGAATGCGTAACGCAGCCATGATATTGGGCGTCATCGCCGGGCTGGTCGGAATGATCGTCGGTTTTTTCGGCTATGGTTTTGTCGAGTTCATCGATCGTTTCGGTGAAATCGATGGCATTGCCGAACAGGTTACCAACCCTGAACTGGTTCAAACTGCATCAATTCTGGCCCCCTTGCTGGCGCTTGTTGGTGGGGCGATGGCGCATGCGCGCGCTCTGGTTGCCGGGGTGCTGCTGCTCATCTCGGCGGCGGGCATGTATTATGCCTTCGGCTTTGGTGTCTTTACCATGTTCCCGATCGCCTTCGCCGGTGTGGCTGGGGTGCTTGGGCTGGCCGCTGGAAAACCGGACGAGCCCAAGGCACATTTCTAGGTCATTTCACGCGCAGGATGCGGTCAAGTGAAAGCGGACCTGCACCATTGATCACAATGACAAGCATGAGGAATGTCCACATCGTCCGCTGATCCAGAATATTGGGCGCGGCGGTGAAAAAATTGCCCAACTGCGCGCCATGGCCGGCGACGTCGACAATCGTCTGCACCCAGATAAAGCCGATCATGCCCAGTGCAGCAAGGCGTGAGAACAGCCCAACAAGCAGCAGCGCGGGAAGCAAAAACTCTGCCCATGTTCCCGCAACCGCGATGGCCCAGTGAAATACACCAAGCTGCGAGCTGTCATAGCTGACAGCCTCCATCGCCTTGGGGAAAATCTGTACATAGGCGCCATCCGAAGGAAACAGGAAGCCAAAGATCCCGCTGCCGAGCTTTGTAGTGGCGGAATTCCAATAATAGATCAGCAGGGTTGCCGCAAAGACCAGACGGGCCAGTGTCGGTGTAAGCCACCCCGAGGTTAGTTCTAGTTTTCCCAGAGTGTTGTTGTGTAAAGAGATCAGAGCGGTCATGTCTCCTGCCTTTCGATAGTCACGGAAGTTATTGCACTGCCTTGCAAAAGCAGCGCCAGAGTGGGTCCAAGGTCAAATTCGGGTGAATCGGTCAAGGTGGCTTCGAACGCGGCCCCGATGGTGTGCCCCTGCTGGATCAACCCGATCCAGACAGCACCTCCGGCAGGTAGAAGATCGGCCGCCGGATCGAATTCGGGCCGCGTGACCAGAACATCCTGCGCACCGGCCTGCGGTTTGGGGGCGTCGGGTTGCGTGTTGAATTGCCAGATCGAGTGGATCGGCCAGTCCGAAGAGATGATTTGGACCGCAGGCGCAAGCGTCAGTTTCGCCTGCATCAGGTCCTCGGGCGCGATGGCCAGTTGATCGGGGCTGATCGGGGTCTCATCAGCAGCGTGGTAGGCGCGACGCAGCACCAGCTCCAGCCGTGCGACATCCGGCAGATAACCCAAATGAGACAGCTGCTCCATACCGGCCAAAAACGCAGGGAATTCTTCCCCGTAAAACATCATCAGGGGTGAGGACGGTGGATGTTGACGCAGAAAAATCCCGGCCAAACCGTCCATGTTCTGCGGTCCTAAAAGCTTGGCAATGACCGGGAATGCCTGATGCAGCGCTTCCGTCAGCGAAACGGCCACATTGTTACGGTAGACGCTGAAACGTCGCCCGGCAGGCTGGTCCGCGGCATCCAGCAACCCGTCAGGGGCAGGGCGGCTGGCATCCAGCAAGGCCGCGTGGAAATCGGTCTGCGAAACGCTCATGCTGGGACCCTGTCCAACGCTGCTTGTGCGCGGTCAGCCTCGGCCCGCAGGGTCGGCCATTCAGGGACATCCGTGTCCCATTCGATCAGGACGGGTTTGGGACCGGACTTTGCCAGCACGTAGTCCAGTAGGCTCCAGACCGGGTCGACAACTTCACGCCCGTGGCTGTCGATCAGCAAGGGTTGGCCATGATCGTCTTCGTCTTCGTCATGTCCGCCAAGGTGGATTTCCTTAACCAGTTCCAGCGGGTAGTCGTCGATATAGCCTTGCGGCGCATAGTGCAGATTGGTGGCCGAGACGAAGACGTTGTTCACATCCAGCAACAGGCCACAGCCAGTGCGACGCGCAACTTCGCGCAGAAAATCAGGTTCGGACCACGTGCTTTCCTCGAACGCCAGATAGCTGGATGGGTTCTCCAGCAGCATTTGCCGCCCGACCACCTCTTGCACCTGATCGACATGATCACAGACCCGCGCCAGTGTGGTGTCGGTATAGGCCAGGGGCAGCAAGTCGTTCAGAAAGTGGCTGTCATGGGTCGACCAAGCCAGATGTTCGGAAAAACTGGCAGGGTTCAACCAGCCCACCAGATGTTTCAGGCGGGCCAGGTGATCGGGGTCCAACGGCGTTTCGCCACCAATCGAGAGGCCAACACCGTGGACGGAAATCGGGAATTTTTCGGAAAGGTGGCGCAGCTGCGCCAAAGGCCTGCCGCCATCGCCCATGTAGTTCTCGGCGTGAATTTCCAGCCATGCAACAGGTTTTGCGTGCTCAAGAATCTGCGTGAAATGCTGCGGTTTGTATCCGACACCGGGCGCGGCGGGCAAACGGTTCGACCTCAGAGCATCATCCAACATCTGGCAGTTCCTTGATCACGAAGAAAAGGGGCGGGCGATCATGCCCGCCCCATGAGTTCTTTGGGTCGACCTTATGCCGGCAGGTCGCGGTCCAGCGGCTCGAGCGAGCCTTTGCGGTTGTCCGGCAGTTCGATATCGGCACAGGTGCCTGCGTCGACCAGGGTCCAGGCGTTGCCCTGATAATCAACGGTCGATGTGCCCGCGCAGGTTGTGCCGGGGCCTGCGGCACAGTCGTTCTGACCGGCCAGCGAAACGCCATAGCATTTCTCTTTGGCTTGTGCAGAGGCGGTTGTGGCGGCGCCCGATACGGCTGCTGCGACAGCGCTTGCGATAACCAGGGTTTTTGCGGTGTTCGACATCTCGGTAATCCCTTTTGATGACTGCGTATGTCTGCTTGTGACATTGACAAGGTAGTTGCTTAACCCGGGCAGGTGAATTCACGAGCCCGTGTCTCACAACCCCGTCAAAGACCGTCATGGCCCCTTGAAGGGTAACAAACTGTTTTTGAATTGAAAATTAGAAAATGTTTCAATCCGGCCCCTTTCTCGGGGCCGGATCGCAGGCAATATGCTGCCGAATGTTACAACAGGTCGGGCGGGGTCGCCGCCTGCGACAGCTCATTTGTTACAGCCTCAAGCGATTGAACCTGCGTCTGTTTCTCACCCAGTCGCCGAACGCTGACCGTTCGCTCGTCAACTTCGCGATGACCAACGGCCAGAATGATCGGCACTTTGCCAACTGAATGTTCGCGAACCTTGTAGTTGATTTTCTCGTTGCGAATATCAGCTTCGGCCCTGACACCTGCGGCGCGCAGCGTTTCGACGACCTCGGCGACGTACTCGTCGGCCTCGGACGTGATCGACGCGACGACGACCTGGCGCGGTGCCAGCCAGAAAGGCAGTTTGCCAGCGTGTTCCTCGATCAGAATGCCGATGAAACGTTCAAACGAACCCAGCGTTGCACGATGCAGCATGACCGGGCGGTGTTTGCCACCATCAGCACCAATGTACGAGGCGTCCAGACGTTCGGGCAGGACAAAGTCCACCTGATGCGTACCACATTGCCAATCCCGGCCAATGGCGTCGGTCAGCACAAACTCAAGCTTCGGACCGTAGAACGCCCCTTCACCGGGATTGAGTTCCGGCTCGATGCCAGCCGCACGCGTCGCGCTGAGCAAGGCAGCTTCGGCCTTGTCCCAAACCTCATCCGATCCCGAGCGTTTTTCTGGGCGATCCGAGAACTTGACAGAGAAGTTTTCGAACCCGAGATCTTTGTAAATCTCGGACAGGAACAGAATGAACGCGGCAGTTTCAGATTCGATTTGATCTTCGGTGCAGAAGATATGGCCATCATCCTGGGTAAACCCGCGTACGCGCATGATGCCGTGCAGCGCGCCCGAAGGTTCGTACCGGTTGCATGACCCGAATTCGGCCATGCGCAGAGGCAGATCGCGATAAGATTTCAGACCCTGGTTGAAAATCTGCACATGACAGGGGCAGTTCATCGGTTTCAAGGCGTTGACTGCCTTTTCCCGCGCATGTTCTTCGTCAACTTCGACGATAAACATGTTTTCTTGATACTTGTCCCAGTGCCCAGAGGCTTCCCAGAGCTTGCGGTCTACGACCTGAGGCGTGTTGACTTCAACGTACCCGCCCTTGCGCTGCTGACGACGCATATAGTCCTGTAGCTGCGTGTAGACAGTCCATCCATTCGGATGCCAGAAGATCTGCCCGGGGGCCTCTTCTTGCATGTGGAACAGGTCCATCTCACGGCCCAGTTTTCGGTGGTCGCGCTTGGCAGCTTCTTCCAGCATATGCAGGTGCGCTTTGAGTTTTTCCTTGCCGGTAAACGCCACGCCGTAGATGCGTTGTAGCATGGCGCGGTCACTGTCGCCGCGCCAATAGGCACCGGCGATGGACATCAGTTTGAACGCGTCACCAGGCAATTGGCCGGTATGCTGCAAATGAGGTCCCCGGCACAGATCCTGCCAGTCGCCATGCCAATACATGCGCAACGGTTCATCCCCGGGGATGGCCTCGATCAGCTCGACCTTATAGGGCTCGTTGTTTCGGGTATAGAAATCGATCGCGCGCTGACGGTCCCAGACCTCGGTGGTCACGGGATCGCGTTTGTTGATGATTTCCTTCATCTTTTTTTCGATCTTGCCCAGATCTTCGGGCGTGAAGGGCTCGGCGCGGTCAAAGTCATAGTACCAGCCGTTTTCGATCACCGGGCCAATGGTGACCTTGGTGTCGGGCCAGATTTCCTGCACCGCACGTGCCATCACATGCGCCAGATCGTGGCGGATCAACTCGTTCGCCTGCTCTTCGTCCTTCATGGTGTGAAGCGCGATCTGCGCATCGGCCTCGATGGGCCATTGCAGGTCCCAATGCTGGCCATTCACAGTGGCCGAGATCGCCTTTTTGGCGAGCGAGGTCGAGATATCGGCAGCCACCTGCGCGGGCGTCACGCCTGCGTCGTAGGATCGGGAATTGCCATCGGGAAAAGTAAGGGAGACTGACTGTGCGTCCAAAGCCATGGTTGGCTCTCCTCGTCGGTTTGGCGCCCACTGAACGCCCGGTTGCGGGTTATGTGTGTTCGGCTCATGTGGCAGGTGGAGGTGTCTGTGTCAAGGGTCGGAGCGAGGGGCGCTGCCCCTCGCGCTCCCGGGAGTATTTCGGAAAAGATGAAGTTGGAATTGCGAGTGCTGGGCAGTCGTGCATGATGTAGGAAAAAATCGGAGAGGGATCATGGCAGAGGCGGATTTTCTGGAAACACCACAAGGGCGGCGGCTGGCTTATCACAAAAGCAAGGGGGCGGCGCCGACCATCGTGTTTCTGGGTGGGCTGAAGTCGGATATGGAAGGCACCAAGGCAGTTCATCTTGAGGCCTGGGCGCAGGCGCGCGGGCAGGCGTTTCTGCGGTTTGATTACTCAGGTCATGGGGAAAGTTCAGGAACATTCGAGGAAGGCAGTATCGGCGACTGGCATCAGGACACGATTGCGGCTGTTTCTGACCTGACGGACGGGCCACTGGTGGTTGTCGGCTCGTCCATGGGGGGGTGGCAAGCGCTGTTGTTGGCTAAGGCACTTCCTGAACGAATTGCGGGCATGGTCACGATCGCGGCCGCACCGGACTTTACTGAAGACGGGTACTGGGCGTCGTTCAGTGATGAGCAGAAGGAAACGCTGGAAACTGTTGAGTCGGTCGAGCTGCCTTCGGACTATATGGAGCCCTATGTCATCACCAAGCATCTGATCGAAGACGGGCGACAGCAACTGGTGTTGCGGGACGCGCTGAACCTGCCGTTTCCGGTTCGGTTTCTGCAAGGCACGGCCGATACGGCGGTGTCGACCGAAACGGCGGTACGGCTGCTGGATCACGCGGCCGGGCCCGATATGCGGCTGCTGCTGGTCAAAGATGCCGATCACCGCTTTTCAGACGAGTGCTGTCTTGAGATGATCGAGGATGCGATTTTGGACGTCATCGGGACTGAATGATGCGGGTGCTGGGATGGATCATTCTGGCCGTGCTATTGCTTGCGGCATTGGTTTACCTGTTCGGCCCGCGTGAGCAGGTCGATCTGAAGCCGACCTTCGAACCTCGTAAATTCGGCGAAGGCGTGCAGGTCTATTTCGAGTCAGTCGAATCCGCCTATGACGATATTAGGCCCGGCGTGCAGAAGCGAGTGATCTGGCAGGCGGATTTCAAAGAGCGCCGGACGCCGTACTCGGTTCTGTATGTGCATGGGTTTTCAGCCACTTCAGAAGAAATCCGCCCCGTACCTGACAGGATCGCCGAGGCGCTGGGGGCCAATCTGGTCTACACCCGGTTGCAGGGTCACGGCCGGACCGGAGCAGCCATGGCCGAGGCGACAGCTTCGGGGTGGATGCGTGATATGGCCGAGGCTCTGGCGGCGGCGCGCGCAGTGGGGGATCGTGTGATCGTCATATCAACCTCGACCGGTGGAACATTGGCTGCTGCCGCCGCTGTCGACCCTGACCTGAGTGACGGGGTTGCGGCGATGGTCATGATCTCTCCGAATTTCGGCGTGAACACCGCTGGAGAATGGCTGCCGACATTGCCATGGGCCCGGATCTGGTTGCCGATGCTGATGGGGCAGGAGCGGACTGCCTCGGCCACAAATCCGGAACAGGGCAGGTTCTGGACCCTGACCTATCCGTGGGAAGCCGTGGTGCCGATGTCCTCGCTGGTCTACGCGGTGCTGGGACTGGACTTTTCGCAGGCGCGGGTGCCGACGCTGTTCTGGTTTTCCGATCAGGATCAAGTTGTGCGCCCCGAACGGACTCATGAGATCGCCGCAGCATGGGGTGCGCCGTCCGAGGTTCATCTGGTAACGATGGGGCCGGGGGACGATCCGTCGTCGCATGTGGTAGCCGGGCGATTGATGTCGCCGGGGCAAACCGATGCGACGGTTGCCGGAATACTCGAATGGCTGGCTGAACAAGGAATAGAGTAGCGATCTGATGCGTAAACCGGCCAGCATGTGGAGCCTTGAAACCCTGGGACGGGTGCGTCTGTCCCGGCACTTTTACATGCGGGATTTTCTGTATTCCGAGATCGGCAATTTCCACCAGGTGCAGAATATTCCCGACAATCCGAACCTCGCGATCGAGACTGGCCGGGTGTTTTGCGAAACCTTGCTGGACCCGCTCGAAGAAACCTTTGGTCGCATCGCTGTGCGCTCGGGCTATCGCTCGCCGTCGCTGAACCGGTTCGGGAATGAAAACAAGCTGAACTGCGCGCGAAATGATAATCCGCTGGAATGCCACATCTGGGACCGGGGTGTGGGTGATGCAAGGATCGCCGGCGCGTCGATCGTCGTACCCTGGTTTGCAGACAGGTATGAACAGGGGCGCGACTGGCGGGATTTGGCCTGGTGGATGCACGACCATCTGGACTATTCCGAGATCTGGTTTTTCCCCAAGCTCTGTGCGTTCAATCTTGTTTGGCGGCCAAATCCTCTGCGCCGGATCGACAGCTATATTGCACCACGCGGATGTTTGCTGCGCCCGGGCGATGAGCCCGACGAAGCGGTGGAATTGCGGCAAGCCCGATACGCGGATTTCCCGGAGTTTCGAGGGCTTGAATACCCCTGAACTTTCCCTTGCCCATCGGGCGCAAAACTCTCATCCTGCTAGGTAACAAGGACGCAAGAGACGTCAGATTTCGGAGGTTCAGCGTGATCGAGCCGCTGGTTCTGCTGCCCGGACTCATGAGCGACGCGCGGCTGTTTCGCCCGCAGATCGAGCGTTTGTCGCGCAGCCGGTCTGTCATGATCGCACCTTTGCTGGAAGGCGATCGGGTGGAAGAGATCGCCTCGGGCCTTTTGGATGTTCTGCCGCATCGTTTTGCCTTGGCTGGCCAAGGGCTGGGCGGGATGGTGGCTCTGGAACTGATCCGGCGGGCACCGGACAGGATCACGCGTTTGGGTCTGATTGCGACTGACGGGCAGGCGGATACGCCCCATATGGCTGCTGGACGAGAGGACCTGATCATTGGTGCATTGGCGGGGCGGCTTGAAGACGTAATGCGCAAGGCTGTTGGGTCGGACACTCTGGCACCGGGTCCCCAACGTATTCCAATTCTAAACGACGTGTTGCGCATGGCCAAAGAGTTCGGCGCCGATCACTTTGTGCGTCAGATGCGCGTACTACAAAAACGGCCGGATCAACAGGGAACTCTGCGCCGAATCAACGCGCCCACCCTGATCCTGTGCGGCGCTCATGACACGCTGACGCCGCCAAAAAAACATGCGTTCATGGCTGAGTTGATCCCCGGCGCCAGTCTGGTCGTGCTCGACGATGCTGGGCATTTGCCAACGTTGGAAACCCCCGAGGCCGTGTGCGACGCGATCGAAGGTTGGTTGCAGATACCGGTGCGCTTTCGCTAGTCGTAGAGCGCTGCGCGCTGTTCTTTGGTCAGAATGACGGGGGTTGCAACGGGCGCGCCGGTTTCATGGTCGAAAAACGGTGTTTGCTTCCAGCGCCCAGAGACGCGCGACTTGGCGACGCGCGAGAACAGTCCAACAATGCCGTGCCGCAGACCGTGATGGGATTGCTTGCCCTCTGGCCCGGGAACAAACCCACGGACCAGCACCGGCCCGAGTTTTTCGGGGTTGCGCATGCGTTTGGTGATGAAACCGATAAAGGGAAATTTCGGGCTCCGCGTGCTTGTGCCCAGCGGCGCGTTGCAGCATGTCGCATACCAGCGCAGCATGCCCTTGGGGCTGAGCTGCATGAGCCCCAAATGCTCGCCCCCTGAGTCGAACACGATATCTTCAGGTGTGGTCTGTAGAATGTCGACCGGGCCAGGGGCCGGATCGGGTTGTTGAAAGTAAATCTGCGCAGCGCGGCAATCGTGGCAATAACACTCCACATGAGTGCCTGATTTTACGCCCGCTGCAGTGATGCGACCCTGAATTGCGCCGCAGGTGCAGGAAAAGGCAAGGTCAGTTGTCTGATCCTTGCCCATACCCGTCAGGCAACCTTGTTGTTATTGGCCGCGCGGCGGCGCGGTTTGCGGCTGTTTTCGTTCATGAAATCAATGACAAGCGGACGGATGTTGTCGCGCCAGCTGCGGCCTGCGAAGATGCCGTAATGCCCGGCACCGGGTTCAACATGGCTGGCCTTCTTGCTGTCTGGCAGACCGGTGCACAGATCCAGCGCTGCGATGCATTGACCGGGTGCCGAGATGTCGTCGTTCGCCCCCTCGACGGTCTTGACGGCAACATCGGTGATCTTGCCGATATCGACCTTGTGACCGGCGACAACGAACTCATTCCGGGCGATTTCGCGGTTCTTGAAGATGCGCTCGACCGTCGACAGGTAGAATTCGGCAGTCATGTCCATCACGGCGAGGTATTCGTCGTAGAACCGGTTGTGCGCGTCATGGTCCGAGGCTTCACCCTGAATGACGCGGTGGATCTGGTTCGAGAATGCACTGCTGTGGCGCTCTGCATTCATCGACATGAACGAGGCCAGTTGCAGAAGACCGGGATATACCATGCGCCCGACGCCTTTGTACTTGAAGCCGACCCGTTGGATCATGGTTTCTTCCAACTGCCCCATGGTGACGCGGCGGCCGAAATCGGTAACCTCGGTCGGGGTGGCGTCCGGATCGACAGGTCCACCAATCAATGTCAGCGTGCTGGGTTGCGCCTTTGGTTCAACCTCGGCCAGATAGGCTGTGGCGGCCAATGTCAGCGGAACCGGCTGGCACACGGCGACAACATGTGTATCAGGGCCCAATTCTTTCATGAAATCTACAAGGTATAGGGTATAGTCCTCGACATCGAACTTACCCTCGGACACAGGGATGTCACGCGCGTTATGCCAATCGGTGATGTAAACCTCGCAATTGACCAGCAGGCTTTTGACGGTCGAACGCAACAAGGTCGCATAGTGCCCGGACATCGGCGCCACAAGCAGCACTTTGCGGGGCTGTTCCTCGCGTCCGTTGACGCGGAAATGCACCAAATCGCCAAACGGGCGTTCGATCACGGTGGTGATGTCGACAAGATGGTCTTTGCCGTCTTCGCAGGTGAAGGTGCGGATGCCCCAATCGGGCTTGACGATCATGCGCTGAAAGGTGCGTTCGGTTACCTCGCCCCAGGCCGCCATCCAGTTGAAGGCCGGGTTCGGAACCATCGAAAACTGCGGGTAGGACGCGATGGCACCAGCCGTAGCACCAAGCCATTGGTTGGTGTTTCGAATGGTTTCCATCAGGTCGTAGGTCATCATGTAGCGCATGAAAGGGGCCTCCTAAGTGTCAGCCTGAGAGTTCGGACCATTCGTCGCTTTGCCCCCCGACGCCCACGACGTTATTCTGCATGGCAGCGAAGTTAAGCGGGAATTGTTAAAATGACAACTAGTGAAGGCCAGACGCCCGAAATGACCGACGAACATATTGAACGACTTAAAGAAAATATGGAGAAGGTCGAGGTGCTGTCGAAGCGCCTGATCGAGGTTATGGCCGGAAAAAAGACGCATACCCCCGCGTTGGACGGCCCGAATCAAGAGCTTTTTGCAAAGGCAGCGACGGCGTATTGGTCCGAAGCTTTGCAGAATCCCGCCAAACTTCTGGAACAGCAAATCGAGTTCTGGGGAAAGTCGGTCATGAACTTCGCCGAAGCGCAGCAAGCGTTGACCAAGGGCGAGGTTGACGAGGCCGATACTGCCCCCCGCGACCGTCGCTTTGCCAATCCGCTGTGGGAATCCAATCCCTACTTTCGCTTTATCCGCCAGCAGTACCAGACCAATGCGCAGGCAATCGAGCAGGCTGTCGCCTCGGTCGATGATCTGGATCAGAAAGATATGCAGCGGCTCAAGTATTTCTCGCAGCAGATCGTCGACATGATGGCACCGACGAATTTCCTGGCGACCAATCCCGACGCGCTGGAAAAGGCGGTCGAGACCGAGGGCCAGTCGCTGATCCGGGGTCTTGAAAACCTGGTGTCGGATCTTGAGGCCAACGATGGCGAGTTGGTGGTCAAACTTGCAGATGACTCAGCCTTTGAGATCGGCGGTAACATCGCCACGACGCCCGGCGATGTCGTGTACCGCAACCGGATGATGGAACTGATCCAATACAAGCCGGTGACCGAAACGGTTCACGAAGCACCGATCGTCTTGTTCCCGCCCTGGATCAACAAGTTCTATATTCTGGACCTCAAGGCGCAAAACAGCCTGATCAAATGGGTGACCGAGCAGGGCTATACCCTGTTTGTCGTCAGTTGGGTCAACCCCAATGCGTCTTTCGCTGATGTCGGGATGGAAGACTATATTCAGGAAGGTTTCCTAACCGCAATCGAAGAGGCCAAGAAAATCTGCAAGGTCAAGCAGGTCAATGCGGTCGGGTACTGCATCGCAGGCACGACTCTGAGCCTGACGTTGTCGTTGCTGAAACAGAGGGGTGACAAGTCGGTCAAATCCGCAACCTTTTTCACGACCCTGACGGATTTTGGCGAGCAAGGCGAATTCACACCTTTCCTGCAGAACGATTTTGTCGACGGCATCGAACAGCAGATTGCCAAAGACGGAATTCTGCAAGCTTGGATTCTGGGGCGGACCATGTCGTTCCTGCGCTCACGTGACCTGATTTATACACCCGCAATCCGCAGCTACATGATGGGGGAAACCCCGCCGGCGTTCGACCTGTTGTTCTGGAACGGTGACGGAGCCAACTTGCCGGGCAAAATGGCAATCCAATATCTGCGCGGCCTGTGTCAAAACAACGATTTTGTCGGCGGCGGGTTTGATCTGCTGGGGCACAAGCTGCACATCAAAGATGTGGATGTTCCGGTAATGGCAATCACCTGCGAGACGGATCACATCGCCCGCTGGAAAGATTGCTACCGCGGCGTGCAACAGATGGGGGCAAAGTCCAAAACGTTCGTCGTGTCGGAATCAGGCCATATTGCCGGCATCGTGAATCCGCCGAGCAAGAAGAAATACGGCCACTATACCAACCCAGACATGAAGTCGGACGCAGATGGCTGGCTAAAGGCCGCTGATTTCCACGACGGGTCATGGTGGCCGATGTGGGAAGCCTGGTTAAAAAAGCGGTCCGGCAAACAAATACCTGCACGTGATACGGGCGATTCGGACCATCCCCGGCTGGCACCAGCACCAGGAACCTATGTTCAGGTCAAGGCAACCGATTGATTTCAAAATGAAACTAAAATTATTCTGCGGTGCAGCAAGAAAAAACTTGTAATGCTGCGACGCAGCAATCATATTGCCCTCAAGCTGAAGAAACCCGGGGTGGGCCCGGACCAGCTAAGAGGATTAGAACAATGGCAAAGACCCAAGACTTCACCGCGACCCTGAAAGACATGATGGGCGCGTTCCCGGTTGACACGACCGCTCTGGAAGACGCATTCAAATCGACCGCTTCGCTGAACGAAAAGCTGTCGGGCGTTGCTCTGGACGCAGCTGAGAAATCGGCTGAGATCTCGAACAAATGGACCAAGGAAACCCTGGCCAAGCTGAACGAAATCTCGAAAGCAAAGGCAGAGCCTGCCGACTATGCAAAAGCCGCAACCGACTTCGCAAGCGCGTCGGCCGAAGTTGCTGCTGAAAACCTGGCTGCTTTCGCTGAAATCGCGAAAAAAGTTCAGACCGAAACCGTTGAGCTGCTGATGGCGGCTGGCAAAGACGCTGCAGAAGACGCAACCGCAGCCGTCAAAAAAGCCACCAACGACGTGACTGCTGCCGCCAAGAAAGCAGCAACTGCCAAATAAGGTAAGTCCGCGATCCGCACCTGTTCCTCCCACCGGGTGCCATCGCATTGGGCAGGTCTTTTGACCTGCCCTTTCTTTTTGTTCTGCACTCGCATAATCTCTGCCGCAATGCATCATCCTTGGGGAGGGTAAACGGTGGCAGAAGACGAAAAACCGCTGTTGATAAAACGGTATGCCAGCCGCAGGCTGTATAACACCGAAACCAGCGACTATGTCACGCTTGAAGACATCGCCCGGTTCATCCGTGACGGGCGCGAGGTTCAGATCATCGACCTGAAATCGGGCGACGACCTGACACGGCAATACCTGCTGCAAATCATCGCCGAGCACGAAAGCCGGGGCGAAAACGTACTGCCGGTCAACGTGCTGAATGATCTGGTGCGCAGCTATATGGTGCCCGGCGGTGGGATGATGCCGCAGTTCCTGCAAAGCTCGTTCGAGATGCTGCGGGAAAGCCAGAACAAGATGATGGAAAACATGAATGCGATTAACCCGATGTCTCAGATGCCGGGGTTTGATGCGATGCAGGCGCAGCAGCGGGCATTTTTGAAGGCCATGACAGGCGGCTTATCCGGCAACTGGTCCGGCCCGGACGACGAGGCCGAAGAAAAGGCTGAGCCCAAGGAAGACCTGGACGACATCAAGAAACAACTGGCCGAGTTGCAGCAGAAGCTGTCCAAGCTGAGCTGAAGAATACCATGCGGGTCCTGGCCCTGATTGCCGCGTCGCTTTGGTCGGCGACAGCGTCAGCACAGGGTCAGTTCTCGACGGTTTGGGAACCCGTTTGTACGATGGGCAGTAACGCGGCGGCGGGATGCGAAGACATAAGGGCTCGCGACATCCTTGACGCGTCAGCAGCACCCTGGCGGGCCATTGGCCGGGTGAATTTTGCCGGTCACAGCCGACGATCTCATTGCACTGGTGTTCTGGTATCGGACAGGCTTGTTCTGACCGCAGCACACTGCTTGTACAACGATGCGCGCAAACGATGGGTTCCACCTACGAGCCTGCGCTTTGCCGCCGGGTATCAGCGCGGTGAATACGCTGCGTTCTCGGCGGTCCAATCCTACCGGGTGGCTGCGGATCAGGGGCAGGGCAATCGGTTTGACAATCGGGCGAGCAGAGACTGGGCAGTTCTCGAACTGCAGGAGCCGATTGGGCAGGAGGTCGGGTATCTGCCGATATTACGGCCAGATGGCGAACCGGCATTTGTTGCGGGCTATCCGGGTTTGCGATCGCATGTGTTAAGCCGCACGCCGCCCTGCATGCCCGAACCCCTGTCGACCGACCTGATCAGCGCTATTTGCCCGGTTATGATGGGCGATTCCGGCGCTCCGCTTTTGGTTCAGACGGGAACTGGACCGGCGGTGGCGGCTATTCTGTCACGCATCGCGCCGACCCCTGAGGGGATCAACGCGATGTTTCTTTCGACGGAACTATTCGATCTAAGTGAACGGTAGTTTTCAGGTGCCGTAAACCGGCAAGGGGCCGGTCACTTCGGCAACCGAGGCCAGCAGAATATCCGCGATCACGTCCAGTTCTTCGCGGGTCAGACGCACGGGTAAGCGTACATCGCAAGCGTTCATCAGCATCGCCCGGGTGTTCGGCAGCTCGACCTGCTCTGGCAGGAACTGCCAGTTCCAAAACGCACGGGCATTGTCCTCGCTCAGACCAAAGACCTGTACCTTGACCCCACGCCCTTCGGCGGCAGCAGCGAAGGACCGGATATCGGCCTCATCCATACCGACCAGATTGAACTGGATCGAATCGGGCGCGCGCTGCTCGGGGGCAAGCGGGTCCGGGACATCGATATGAGGCGATCCGTTCAGGCGATCCGCAACATAGTCGTGATTGGCCAATCCGTCCCGCACCCGGCGGGCAAGTTCGGGGATCTGAGGGCGGATGACAGCTGCGCTCAGATTGCTCATGCGCAGATTGTACAGAGGCAACTGGTTTTGCCACTTTCCGAATGCCCGCTCCAACTCTGGCGAATTGTCACCATGCGGTCCTTTGTGTTTCTTCCAGTTGTGCTCATACGCGCCAGACATGATCACGGCACGCGCGATCAGATCGGCGTCGTCGGTGATCATGATGCCGCCTTCGCCGGCATTGATCATCTTGTAGGACTGGAACGAGAAGCAGCCCACTTTGCCGATGGTACCGATATTGCGACCATGCCATGTGGTGCCCAGCGAATGAGCCGCGTCTTCGATCACCGGGATATTGCGTCCGTCGCACAGTTCCATGATCGCGTCCATGTCAGACGTATGGCCGCGCATGTGGCTGATGATCACGGCCTGAACACCGTCCAGCTTGGCCTCAAAATCTGCCATGTCGATGCGATAGTTCGATCCGACCTCGCACAGCACCGGAATGCAGTCGGCGTGCACGATCGAGGACGGCACCGCAGCAAAGGTAAAGCCGGGGATCAGAACACGGGCGTCGCGCGGCAGACCAAGTGCTTTGAGCGACAGGAACAAAGCCGCCGAGCAGGATGAAACCGCCAGCGCGTATTTTGAGCCCAACAGCTCGGCAAATTCTGCCTCGAGCAAGGCGACCGGTGCATCCTGCGGCGCGGTGTAGCGAAACAGGTCACCTGACTGCATCAGGGCATCAATGGCGTCACGGGCTGCTGCGGGGATGGGTTCGGCGTCATGAACGTTTGGAGGAAGCGTCATATTTGGTTTTCCCGAATTTTATATTTGGAATATATAAAGCCAGCCGCCAAACAAGCCAAGCCCTGTTTCAGCACCTGGGCGAAATTTCACCAAACTGTCGCAAATTCGGAAATCTGTCTGACCCGAACGCGCGATGTTTCTATGAACAAGAAATTCCGACTATTGAATTCCATGCCGGGCGGGGTTCGCCTAGGGTCTCAGCATGTACATTCTAATTGCCATCATTTTGCTGGGCGCCGGGTATCTGGGTTACCGGTTTTGGTCCAGATCGCAAACCCGGTCGCGCCTGCTGTCAACGCCTTTGACGGACCGGGAGCGCGGGATCATCGAAACAAGTGTGCCAATCCTGCGCAAGCTGCCTGCCGACCTGAGAGCCAAACTGGACGGCAAGGTGAACCTGTTTCTCGATCAGGTCGAGTTTTACGGCTGCGACGGTTTGGAAGTCACTGAAGAGATGCAGCTTTCCATTGCTGCACAGGCTTGCTTGCTGATCGTCAACAGCGACCTCTGGTATGACAATCTGACGACCGTGCTGATCTACCCGAACGCGTTCAAATCCCGGCAGCAAAGGCGCTCGGGCTATGTGGTGACCGAAAAAGAAATCGTGCGCACGGGCGAAAGCTGGGATCGGGGGCCCGTCATACTGTCATGGGCGCACAGCGAACAGGGGGCCTTGAACGATCACGACGGCCAGAACGTGGTGTTCCACGAATTCGCACATCAGATTGACGACCTGTCCGGTGGCACGAACGGAGTACCGATCCTAAGCGAAGGGCAGAGTTTTGCCGAGTGGGAGCGGGTGTTTCTAACAGCCTATGACGCGCATGTTCAGGCTGTTGAACATGGCAGGCATACAGTCATCGACCCCTACGGCGCGACCGGACACGAAGAGTTCTTTGCGGTTTCGGTCGAGGTGTTCTTTGAACGTCCTCGGGCGTTGAAACACGAGGTGCCCGAAGTTTATGACCAGCTTTCGAAACTGTTCCGTCTGAACCCGGTCGACTGGACTTAGCGCGCCAGATTTAGCCGGAACCGCATTTTTGCTTTGCGTTCAGCGGGCAAGTGACGGTTCAGGCGTTTGTTGATCATACCGAAGCCCCAGACAATCACCAGCGTCAGCAGGATGAAGTAGAACGCCAGAATCGGGTAGGGAACAAATGGGTTGAACGTCTTGTCAGCGAAATAGCTGGCATAGTACAGCGCGTCGCCCCGTTGCTGCCAGGCCGGAAAGGCCGAGAAAAACACCAGAGTCGTCGACTGGAAAACAAAGATCGCCTCATTCGTGTAGGCGGGCCAGGCCAGGCGCAGCATCGTTGGCCAGACGATCCGACGGAACCGCGACCAGCCGGTCATGCCATAGGCATCGGCTGCCTCGATATCGCCTTTGGGGATGGACCGCAGCGCGCCATAGAAGATCTCGCCCGAATAGGCCGAGGTGTTCAGGAACAGAACGATCAGCGCCCCCAGCCAGGCCGAGGTGAAGGCGTCGAACATCGGATAGGGTTTCTTCAACGACAGGAAGAAGAAATAGGCGAAGAAGAACTGGATAAAGAGCGGCGACCCGCGGAACAGGAAGATGAACCACTCGGACGGTTTGCGCAGCCATTTGTTCGTCGACGCCTTTCCGACTGCCAGCGCGGTGGCCAGAAAGAAGCCGGTGACCATTGCCATGATGCCGAAATAGATATTCCAGATCATGCCCGAGCCGATCAGCGTGAAATGCTCGCACAGGGTAAAGTCAGTTTTCGGCAGCAGGCGTTCGCCATAGCCAAGCGACCGTAGGCCGTAATCCTGAATCGTCTGGAGGCAGCTCATGCGGTGGTCTCCTTGCGCAAAAGCTCTCCGCCCGAAGTGGCCTGACCGTGGGACAGGCGGCGCATCAGTTTCTCAAGACCGATCTCGGACACGCGGGTCATGCCGAGGTAGAAGATCAGCAAAGCCAGGAAATACCACATACGCCAGTCGCCATGGGGATAGTCGGTGAAGCGCGAGGTTTTGGTGCCGCCCAGTTCGCGCGCCCAATAGACGATGTCTTCGATCCCCAATAGGAACAGCAGCGGCGTGGCCTTGATAAGCACCATCCAAAGGTTTGACAGGCCGGGCAGAGCATAGACCCACATCTGCGGCACAAGAATACGCCAGAAGGTCTGGCGGCGGGTCATGCCGTAGGCCTCGGCCGTTTCCAGCTGCGCATGGGGAACCGCGCGCATGCCGCCGAACAGGACGTTGGCGGCAAAAGCCCCAAAGACGATCGAGAAGGTGATAACCGCAAGGAAGAAGCCATAGGTTTCATGCACCCATTCCGGCGAGGTTCCCAATGGCAGCTTGGCCGCCTGACAGACGATGAAATCATTGCCTTGACGGACAGGATCGGTCCAGTCAGGGCAGAGCACCTTATGGCGCAGCCATTCAAAGCCCTGATCAAGGGCAATCACGAAGAACAGGAAAAAGGCGATATCGGGCACGCCGCGCACGATTGCAATATAGGTTTTGCCCAGCCAGCTAAGCGGCGGGAAATGCGACCGGGCAGCCATTGCCCCTGCAAACCCAAAGCCGAGCGCCACTGGCGCGGTGACGGCCAGGAGGCCCAGAACCTTGAGGAAAGACAGATAGAATGACCAGTGGACGCCATTGGTCAGATAGCACGAGAACCAGCGGAACGTGCCCAGCGTGTCGGGATCAGCGCAGTATGAGAACATTAGGCGTCTTTCGAACGTCTGGCCCGGCCTCAGGCCCGGCATGTCCGGCGCGATGACGCGCCGGACCATTGGTCGGAAGGCTTAGTTGGTAACGACCGAGCCGTCGCTGTTATATGTCGGAACGCCTTCGCCGAACCACTTGACGATCAATTCGTTCAGCGTGCCGTCCGCTTTCATCGAGGTGATGGCCTCGTCAAATTTACCGCGCAGTTCTGCGTCGGATTCGCGGATGCCAAGGCCTATGCCACCGCCCAGCGGTACGTCATCGCCAACAAAGACCAGTTCGCCGCTCGATTCCTCGACGATCGGAACCAGGAAGTCCTTGTCCGCAAACACAGCGTCTGCTTCGCCGTTGCGCACAGCAGCGATGGTTTCTTCTGGGGTCGCGAACTCAACCAGAGTTGCGCCCGATTCAGCAACGTGACCGGCCTGAATGGTAGCGGTCTGCGCTGCGATGATACCGCCGCTCAGGTCTACACCATCCGATGCGCCGACATAGGCCGATGCTGCGGGCGGGAAGTAGTTCTGGGTGAAGTCGATGACCTCATCACGCTCATCGGTGATCGACATGCCTGCGATGATGGTGTCGTAGTTTCCCGAGACCAGGTTCGGAATGATCGAATCCCAGTCGTTCTTGACCCATTCGCAGTCCAGACTGGCGCGTTTGCACAGCTCATCACCCACTTCACGCTCGAATCCGTCGATTTCACCGGCGTCATTGATGAAGTTGTACGGAGGGTAGGCACCCTCGGTGCCCATGCGGACGGTATCGGCCATGGCCATGCCAGCGGTCAGCGCAAATGCTGCGGTGGTCAGAATCAGGTTTTTCATTGGTTACTCCCCAGTTTGGTTCTGTCCTGATGTTATGCCGCCTGAGTGGCGGAGAGAAAACCCTGAAGCCGCTCGGATTCAGGGGTGGTAAAGATGTCTTCCGGCAGGCCTTCTTCTTCAATGAGGCCCTGGTGAAGAAAGACAACGTGGCTGGAAATATCGGCGGCCATTTTCATGTCATGGGTCACGATGATCATGGTGCGCCCTTCAGCAGCCAGATCTTTGATTACCTTGATCACTTCCTGTTCAAGTTCGGGATCAAGCGCTGAGGTGGGTTCGTCAAACAGCAGTGCCTCGGGTTCCATGCACAGACCGCGCGCGATAGCGGCGCGCTGTTGTTGGCCACCAGACAACTGCGCTGGGTAGACATCGCATTTGTCGCCTATGCCAACTTTTTCCAGATACTTGCGGGCACTGTCCTCGACTTCTGCCTTGTCGCGGCCAAGGACTGTCACGGGGGCCTCCATCACGTTTTGTAGGATGGTCATATGCGCCCACAGATTGAACTGCTGAAACACCATCGACAGGTTGGTGCGGATGCGCAGCACCTGCTTGGGATCAGCGGGACGACGGTTGAGATGACTGCCGGTCCATTGCACCGGCTCGCCCTTGAACAGAATCTCGCCCTGTTGACTGTCCTCCAGAAGGTTGCAGCAACGCAGCAGCGTCGATTTTCCGGAACCGGATGATCCGATCAACGAGACCACGTCGCCGCGATGTGCCGTGATATCCACGCCCTTGAGGACTTCGAGATGTCCAAAGCTTTTGTGTAGGTTTTTGATCTCGATGACGGGAGCGGTTTCTGTCACGGGCAGTCTCGGGCTGGTTGGTATTGGTGCGGTACTAGGGCTGAAAAAACGGACCAATGCAATGCGCAAATGACAAGATCAAGGGTCGAATCCTCCGAATTGGTCAAACCGTCTAATCAAAACCGTCAGTTTGGCGACGTAATTGCCTTTGGATCGGGCGGATTGGGGATGCAGAGGTATTTTTCCGGCGCTATCTCCACCAACCCTCTAAGGTGCAGCACCCGCCGGTCGGCTGGCGACAAACCGTCTATCGCGGTGTCAACGGCGTGCGCAACCTGCACCGCATCCTGACCCAAACCTGTGATATAGGGCAGGGCGGGTGTGGGCGTGGTGCTTTCGACTTCGCGCAGTTTTTCACCCAACCGTGTGTGTTCACAAAGCAATGCCCAGGTCAGCGCGTCCAGCGACGCGACGTCAGCGCGCCCGTCTGCCACGGCTTGCGCCGAAAGCGCGTGTCCGCCGGTTTCCAGCAGCCGGTTGGGCCTAAGTCCCAGTTCAGCAAGATGCGTGATCGGCGCAGCCCATCCGGACTGGGACATGCCTTCATTATAGGCAAAAACACCCGAGATCAGGCATTGCAGTTCGCGGGCATCGTCTTGGCGGGCCACAAAGACCGAGCGGTAGTGGCCCGGCGGGCATCCGGGCAGGCCGTAATCGGGCGTCCCAACCAGTTGGACATGCCCGTGCAGCCGCGTTCGGTAGGGCATTCCGCAGGTCTGCGCAAAGACCAGCGACGGGTCTTGCCAAATGTCCCAAACATCGCGGTCGCGGGTCAAATGATCGGGGCCGAACCCCAGCGCGTCGCGGATCAGTGACCAGAAACGATCATTGACCTCCTGCGTCGCGGGCATATCGTACATGCCCAATGCGGCGATCACGGTTTGGCGGCCTTTTGCCGGGCCAGAGCCGAATCCACATCACTGACACCCAGCAGACTGACGACCAGCCTCAGCAGCGAATCCTCTTCCTCGGACCGGTGTCCATCAGCGAGAGCCACTGACCACATGGCCTGAACCACGGCCAGACGGTCGTCATAGGCCACGGCCTCTTTTATGGCACGGGTAAAGCGGACGGTGTCGGGGGCCTCGGATTCGAGGTCTTCGGCACGGGCGCGCAAAGCGGCGGCCTCGAACGGGGACAGGCCATAGCGTTCGGCCGAAATACGGTCGATCCGCGCCATCTCGGTATCGGCATAGTCGTTGTCGGATCGGGCTATTCGAACCAGCAGGGCGGTCAGGGCCAAACGGGCGTCGTCTTCGACAAGCGGATCGGGCTGCGGCTGCGTGAGCCGGGACAGGAAATCACTGAACATGCGTAAGATATAAGCCCGGCTTAGCCGGCTTCCAAGCGCGATTGCACGCGCTCGCGCGCGGCTTTGCTGTCATTAAAGCTCAGCCCCATGGCAATACGGGCCTCTTCGACGATCTTGACTTCGCCTTCATCGGTGTTGCCATCGGCAAGAACAACCTCCCACAGCGCGTCCAAAGCGGCCAGCCGTTCCTTTTCGCCGGTCGTTTCGCGGATAAGCTTGCCGAACGTATCGGTTTCGGGGGCTGCCGCATGCAACTTCTCACAGGTCGCGCGGACCTTTGCGGCCTCGATCGCGTTGTGCTCGTAGAGCCGGGCGAGGATACGGTCGATCAGGCTGATTTCTTCCAGCTTGTAGTCGCGATCTGCCTGCGCAACGCGCACCATCAATGCCCCCAGGGCCAATTCAGCGTCCGGGTCTGGCAGATTGTCGTGCTGCGGTGGGCGAAATGCCTGAAAGAGCTTTTTCAACATGGGGTCAGGTTATTCCATATTTTGTGGTCCGCCAAGCCAGGTCTACCCGTCATAGCCCTGTATGATCACAAGATCGCCGGTCGCAACCGGATCGCGCAGGGCTTTGGCTTGCTGATACTCGGCGCTTTCATAGCAATCCAGCGCTTGCTCATAGCTCGGAAACTCGATTACGACGGTGCGGGCTCGGGCTTTGCCCTCTTTTACCTCGCGTCCACCGCCACGCACAAGAAATCGCGCACCATAAGCTGCAAATGGGGCGGCATTGGCGGCGATATAGTCTTTGTAGGTTTCAAGATCGTCTACATCGACATGGGCAACCCAATATCCTTTGGGCATTGGCTCTCCTCCTGCGCAATCAGCTGCAAGGTGCGGAGGAACAGGACAGAATGCAATCCCCTAAAAGTGGATCATGCTCCGGTTTGCAACGCTTCGCGCGCTTTATCCTGCAACCACGCAATCATCTGCCGATATGGGACCGGCCCATAGCTGATACGTGCGACCCCAAGCGCGGCCAGAGTCGTGGTGTCGGGCGTCCCTGGCAGAGCAATGATGTTGACCGGCAATTCGGTCGCTTCGCACAAGCGGCCGATCATTGCCTCATCCTTAAGGCCCGGGGCGAAAAAACCGCTGGCACCGGCGTCGGCATAGGCTTTGGCGCGGGCCATGGCCTCATCCAGCATCGCTGTGTCATGTGTTTCCGGGGCGGCTTTCAGAAAAATATCCGTTCGGGCGTTGATAAAGGCCGGAACACCAGCTGCGTCACACCCTTCGCGCATCGCGGCGATCCGAGCAGTCTGCGTTTCGATGTCATAAAGGTCTTTTGTTCCAACGATCTGATCTTCGAAGTTAAAGCCGATGACGCCGGTACCTAACGCGCGACGCACATTGGCCGCGATACCGAATGCGTCCTCGGCATACGCTCCTTCAAGGTCCATAGAGACGGGCAGGTCCACCGCATCGACGATGCGGTGGACGTTGTCCAGCGCCAGGTCAAAGGGGATATTTTGTCCGTCTGAGTAACCCTGCGCCATCGCAATCGGAGCACTGCCCGTCGCAAGCGCCTTGGCGCCGGCGTCGCGCACAGCAGCGGCACTGCCGGCGTCCCAGATGTTGTAAAGGATGACCGGGTCGCCCCTTTTATGAAGGGCAGCAAAGGCTTCTGCGCGGGTGGTTTGATCGGTCATGGCCGGTCTCCTGTCGCTGATATGGCGGCAGTTAACCGTGCAAACTGTCGGTGCGTAAAGACATTTCGCACCGACTGGTACAATCCTGTACGTGGCCCGAGATCAGACCAGCCGCGAGGTGTCTTTCGCAGCGCGCACAAACTCGCGGAACAGGGGGTGCGGCTCAAAGGGTTTGGATTTCAGTTCCGGGTGGTACTGAACGCCGATGAACCACGGGTGGTCGGACCATTCGACAATCTCGGGCAGGCGACCATCGGGGGACATGCCCGAGAAGTTGAGGCCAGCCTTTTCCAGTTTGTCACGGTATTTGATGTCGACCTCGTACCGGTGACGGTGGCGCTCTTCAATCGCGGTGCCGCCATAGACCTCGGCCACTTTCGATCCATCCGCCAGAACCGCATCATAAGCGCCCAGACGCATGGTGCCGCCCTTGTCGTCGCCGACTTTGCGTTCAACCTTGTGGTTGCCCTGCACCCATTCCTTGAGGTGGTAAACCACGGGCTCAAAACGCTTTTTTCCGGCTTCGTGGTCGAACTCTTCCGAACCCGCCTCGGTGATGCCTGCGGCGTTGCGGGCGGCTTCGATGACGGCCATTTGCATGCCCAGACAGATGCCCAGATAGGGCACTTTGTGCTCGCGCGCGTATTGCGCCGCCTTGATCTTACCTTCGGTGCCGCGTTCGCCGAACCCGCCGGGAACAAGGATCGCATGGAATCCTTCCAGATGAGGCGCAGCGTCTTCGGTGTCGAAGACCTCGGCATCGACCCATTCGATCTTGACGCGGACGCGGTTGGCCATGCCGCCATGGGTCAGCGCCTCGGCAATCGATTTATAGGCGTCTTCCAGCTGGGTGTATTTGCCGACAATGGCGACCTTCACCTCGCCTTCGGCATTGTGGATGCGGTCGCTGACGTCTTCCCATTTCGCCAGGTCAGGCTTGGGGGCAGGGCTGATTTGGAATGCGTCCAGAACCGCCTGATCCAAACCTTCTCGGTGATAGGCGAGCGGCGCATCATAGATGGTGCTAAGATCCTGCGCAGCGATCACGCTGTCGGGGCGGACGTTACAGAACAGCGCCAGTTTCTCGCGTTCCTTGGTCGGAATCGGGCCTTCGGACCGGCAGACCAGAATGTCGGGGGCCAGACCAATCGAGCGCAGTTCCTTGACCGAGTGCTGGGTTGGCTTCGTCTTCAACTCGCCGGAGGCTTTGATATAGGGCAACAGCGTCAGATGCATGAACAGGCACTGTCCGCGCGGCTTGTCCTGGCTGAACTGGCGGATCGCTTCAAAGAAGGGCAGGCCTTCGATGTCGCCCACGGTGCCGCCGATTTCGCAGAGCATGAAATCAACCTCATCCTCACCAATGGCGATGAAATCCTTGATCTCGTTGGTGACGTGCGGGATCACCTGAATGGTTTTGCCGAGATAGTCGCCACGGCGCTCTTTTTCCAGCACGTTGGAGTAGATCCGGCCAGAGCTGACCGAGTCGGTCTTGCGCGCGGCCACGCCGGTAAAACGTTCATAGTGACCAAGGTCCAGATCGGTTTCGGCCCCGTCATCGGTCACGAACACTTCGCCATGTTCAAACGGCGACATGGTGCCAGGATCGACGTTCAGGTAGGGGTCAAGCTTGCGCAGACGCACCGAATATCCCCGGGCCTGCAGCAGCGACCCTAACGCCGCAGAAGCCAGTCCTTTGCCCAAGGACGAAACCACACCACCAGTGATGAAAATAAAACGCGCCATGTTTTTCGGCTGCTCCCGTGAGACGTCATTATCTGCTGCCCGGCGGCTTGAAAAAACCGCAGCACCACGGGACTTCATATATAAAGGATTCGCGCCAACAGCGCAAGAGAACCGCAAGATGCTGTTGCAGCTCTCTTTCAGGTTTCTAGGTTTTGTGGCTTAGTCGGCCTGCGGGATCAGTGGCGCGTTGTCGCCCTGTGCGGGTGGCAACAGGTCATCTGCCGAAGGAACCGCCGGATTCGCGTCTTCGGTTGCAGCCGGTGCCGGAACGCCCAGACGGTCAATGACCGAGCTGCCCGAGGATTTCTGCGCCGCCAGAATGGTCAACGTGATCGACGTCACGATGAAACATGCCGCCAGGATCCAGGTCAGCTTGCCCAATGCGGTCGCTGCTGCACGGCCAGTCATGGCGCCACCGCCACCGCCGCCCATACCAAGGCCACCGCCTTCGGACCGCTGCATCAGGACAACGGCAATCAGGCCCAGAGCCAAAAGAAGGTGGATAATGAGAACGACGTTTTCCATGGTGTTCCTGTAGGGCGTGGCGTGTATCGCGTGGTACTTATGCAAGTTTGCCAGCGGGGGCAAGGGAGGAGTTGCCATCAACTCTGCTGATGTATCCCATCACGTCAATGAGAGTGGACTCGGTGGCCGTGAATGTCGCAGTCTGCGGGCTATGCCACATGACGATCCCGACCATCCGCACGCCTTGTTGCCACCTGAACCTGCATTGCGCGTCAAGGCGATTGAAACGATTCTTGTCCGCAAAGGTTTGGTTGATCCGGCGGCTCTGGAAGAGATCATCGACACCTATCAGAACAAGATCGGCCCGCAAAATGGTGCGCGCGTTGTCGCCAAGGCGTGGAGCGATCCGGATTTCAAGTCCGCTCTGCTACAAGATGCGACACCGGTCGTTGCCGATCTGGGTTACTACGGCCGACAGGGCGAGCATATGGTCGTCGTCGAAAACACGCCCGAACGGCACAACATGGTCGTTTGTACGCTGTGCAGCTGCTATCCGTGGCCGCTTCTGGGAATTCCGCCGGGATGGTACAAATCCGACGCCTACCGCGCCCGCGCCGTGCGCGAGCCGCGCAAGGTTCTGGCCGAATTTGGCATTACTTTGCCCACAGAAACATCGGTTCGCGTCTGGGACTCAACGGCCGAGATTCGCTACCTCGTCCTGCCCATGCGACCCCAAAACACCGAAGGTTTGTCAGAAGATCAACTGGCCGCGCTGGTAACCCGTGACAGCATGATTGGTACGGGTCTGCCAAAGGTGCCCTCATGACCCGCGTGCATGACATGGGTGGTCGTTTCGGGGATGGCGCGGTTAATCCCGAATCTGAAGATGCCACGGTCTTTGATCAGGACTGGCACGCTCGCGCGCTGGCGGTCACGCTCGCTTCGGGGTTTCTCGGGCAGTGGAACATCGATGTCTCTCGCCACGCCCGTGAGAGGTTGTCGCCCAAGGATTACACCCGATTTTCCTACTACGAAAAATGGATCTCCGGTCTGGCCGATCTTTTGGTCGAAAACGACGTCCTCACCTTGGATGATTTGCGGGGTGAAGGAGGCCGAGGCGCGCACGCCCTTGCCGGAAGAATGCTAAAGGCAGACGCCGTAGCCGCCGCGTTGGCAAAGGGTGGGCCGGCGGACCGGCCTTCGGACGTTGCAGCGCGGTTCACGGCCGGGCAGGCGGTTGTCACGAGCCGTTCAGCGGCGAACCGTCTTGTCGATGGCGGCCACACGCGCCTTCCTGCCTATGCCGCTGGCGCCAGAGGTCGAATCCTGCGCCTGCACGGGACCCATGTCTTGCCGGACTCAAATGCGCACGGGCTGGGTGAAGCGCCAGAACCCCTTTACGCGGTCGCATTTCCGGCCTCAGAGCTCTGGGCCGCGCCCGAGCATCCTGACGACGAGGTCGTGCTGGACCTTTGGCAAAGTTATCTGGCACCGGCATGAGCAACTGTGAATTCCATTCTGCCCCGGAACCTGCTTTCGCCGACCCTTGGCACGCGCAACTGTTCGCCGTCACCGTCGCGCTGCATGAAACCGGGCAGTTTAGCTGGCCAGACTGGGCAGCACGGTTTTCTGCAACATTGAAGCGTCACGGCCTGGACCGCGATCTGGATGGCGGCGACGACTATTTCTATGCATGGCTGGAAACGCTGGAGGCGCTTATGGCCGAGCAGGGTGCCGCCGATCCGCGTGATATTCGCGCCCTGCGCGCGGCTTGGGAACAGGCATATCTGACCACTCCGCACGGCAAGCCTGTTCGCTTGCCGCAAGGGTAGAAGGGCCAACCCCCGCCGCCCGTTTCGGGAGACTCCCCGCAGGATATTTTCGGCCCGATGAAGCCAGGGGTTCCGCTCTTCATCTGGCCAAAAATATCCCCGCCGGTGGCATTGCCCCGAACGCGCGATTTTCAGATGCGGCGAAATAGCGGTTTCCCTGTCGTTTCTACGTCGCTATACGAGCCGGGTTTGATCACTCAGCACGAAAAGGACCGGATATGGCCAACGTGGTTGTTGTCGGCGCCCAGTGGGGCGACGAGGGGAAAGGCAAAATTGTCGACTGGCTGAGCGAAAGGGCAGACGTGATCGCGCGCTTTCAGGGCGGTCACAATGCCGGACACACTCTGGTCATCGACGGCGCGGTCTACAAGCTGCATGCACTGCCATCGGGCGTTGTGCGTGGCGGGAAGCTGAGTGTGATCGGCAATGGTGTTGTTCTCGACCCGTGGCACTTGATCAAAGAGATTGAGACCATTCGGGCGCAGGGTGTCGATATCTCTCCCGAAACACTGATGATAGCCGAGAATACGCCCCTGATCCTGCCGATCCATGGTGAGTTGGACCGGGCGCGCGAAGAGGCCGCCAGCAAAGGCACCAAGATCGGAACCACCGGGCGCGGTATCGGACCGGCCTATGAGGACAAAGTTGGCCGCCGTTCGGTCCGTGTGGCGGATCTGGCGGATGACGCGACCCTTGAGGCGCGCGTCGACCGTGCCTTGCAACATCATGATCCGCTGCGCAAAGGCCTGGGGATCGAGCCCGTTGACCGGGATGCGCTGGTCGCTCAGTTAAAAGAGATTGCGCCCCAGATCTTGCCCTTTGCCGCGCCGGTCTGGAAAGTGCTGAACGAAAAGCGCAAGGCTGGTAAACGCATCCTGTTCGAAGGTGCGCAAGGGGCACTGCTGGACATCGATTTCGGTACCTATCCATTTGTGACCTCGTCCAATGTGATCGCGGGTCAGGCGGCGACGGGCGTTGGTATTGGTCCTGGGTCGGTTGATTTTGTCCTGGGCATCGTCAAAGCCTACACCACCCGTGTCGGAGAGGGGCCGTTCCCAACCGAACTGGATGACGCTGACGGCCAGCGCCTGGGTGAGCGCGGCCACGAATTCGGGACAACCACGGGCCGCAAACGCCGTTGCGGCTGGTTCGATGCCTGCCTTGTGCGCCAAACCTGCGCCACCAGCGGCGTGAACGGCATTTCTCTGACCAAACTGGACGTTCTGGATGGGTTCGAGACGCTGAAGATATGTACCGGCTATGAGCTAGACGGCGAACGTCTGGACTATCTGCCTACGGCGGCCGATCAACAGGCACGTTGCACTCCGATCTATGAAGAAATGCCTGGTTGGAGCGAATCCACCGAAGGTGCGCGCAGCTGGGCGGACCTTCCGGCGAATGCGATCAAATATGTGCGCCGGGTGGAGGAGTTGATCGAATGCCCGGTGGCCCTGCTGTCCACCAGCCCGGAGCGGGACGACACCATCCTGGTGACCGACCCGTTTGCCGACTGATGACTGAGGAGCGCAAGCCCGGACTCAGCTACAAGGCGCGGCGGCGCTGGTCTCTGATCATTCTCGTGATCGGCCTGCCGCTGTATATCGTGGCGGTCGTGACCGTGGTGAACCTGTTGAACCGCCCGCCAATTTGGGTCGAGTTGCTGATCTATGTCGGTCTCGGCATCGTGTGGGCGCTGCCATTCAAGTTCGTATTCCGTGGGGTCGGCAAAGAAGACCCGGATCAGAACGCAGACTGATCCAAACGCCGTTTTGCCCTTTTGGGGGCTGTCAGTATTCCCATCGCTAAGCGGCACTTGCATTAGCGAGCCGCCGCCGCCGGGCATTCTGTGCTTCGCGGCATGCGAATACGCGTGACTCACAACGAAAAAAGGGCCAGAGACAGCTCTGGCCCAAGGTGTGAGGGGGAAATGTTCTTTTTGGTGTTGATTATCCGGCGGCGCGCTTGTCGTCGGGGCGGAAACCGATCTGGTTCGAGGCAGCAAAACGACCGCCTCCGGCCTTCTCGATCTTGCCGTCGCGCAACAGTTGCCCGAAGGTGCGCAGGCTTTCCTCGCGGTTGAACGCATCCTGCTTGAGCGAGCGAACCTTGTTCATCAGTTGCGGGCGCGAAAATTGCTCCTGACCTTCGATGAAGGCCAAATAGGCGGCGGCGGCCTCAAGCAGATCCGGCAGCGACTGTGCGCCCTGTTCCTGCGCAAAGCGGGCAAAGCCACCTTCTTCGTCTTCTGCATCATCCTGATCCGCAGTCACACGGCGAGGTGTAACAGGACCGACGTCTGAGTCGTCGGTGTCGATACGCTGTTCCGCCACCAGTTTCAGCGGTGCAGTTTCCGCTCCGGGACGGGCGCTGGTGACCTGGACTTCGGGGCGGCGCGGGCTGACAACGGATTGCAGATCGCCACGATAGTCCTGATCGCGTGATTTTGCTTCGTCCCGCGATTCGGACCGCTCTGCTTCGGCGGCTGCCACGGCAGTGCGCAGATGCGAGTAGGTTTCACGCTGGCCCGAGGTTTCCGGGTCGTCCATACGTTCACCCGCCGATTCCATCAGGCGCGAGACGTCTTCTTCGAGGTCATTCGTCTCAGGCAGGTGTTGCGAGGTCCGTTTGGCCAGCTCGGATTCCACCAAGGTAATTTCATCCAGCAGCTTTGCTTCGTCGGCAGCGCTGAGAATCTGAAGGTCTTCTTCGGCTTCTTCCGCTGTTTCGGTCTCTTCCGTCTGATCGTTTAGGATATTGACGATCTCATCAGGTTCGGCGTCGGCTTCGGCTTCGTCCTCGATATCGGTAAACAGGACGTCGTCGGTCGAGACTTCAGCCTCTTCCACTTCGGTCGTTACGTCTTCTTCGGTCGTTACGTCTTCGGGTTCGACCGATGCTTCTTCAACTTCCGAAGATACCTCTTCGGTTTCTTCCACTTCGGCCAGTTCTTCGGCAGATTCGGCCTGAACCGCCGGGATGGGCGTCGGCAACTCAGCGGTCGGCTGTTCCTCTTCCTCAGCCTCATCTGCTTGCGGCTGCAGATCTTCAGGTTTCAGCGCACCGGCTTCGAACGCGGCCGAGATGGCATCGACTTTGGGCTGAGCAGGGGCGACGAATCCACCGCTTTCGTCCTCATCCTCGCTATAGCGCGCGGGAGCTTCGTCCGAGTGTGACACCACCGCGCGAATGCGCTGCAATTTGGCTGCGATGCTGTCCGCGGCTGCGGGCTCGGCGGTTTCGGATTTGGCAAAGAACTCTGCCGCGCTGTCCGTCGGAGCGGCCATGGGCGCGTCCGCTGGCACTGCAGGCGCAGCGGGCGAGGCGGGGGTCGGTACCTCATCCGTTGCGCGCAGCAGCAAGCCGCTGTCATTTCGGCTGGCTTCGACCCGCTGCGCCTGATCGCGCTGTGCAATACGGGTCAACATTTCTGCGTCTGGCTGGGGGGGTTCCGACCCGAAATACCGGTCATCCGCTGCAAGATCACGAAAATATTCGGCGATCGCCTTCATCGTCTCGAAGGAGTCGTCAAAACCTTCCAATGTGCAGGAGAATGTACCGTAGGAAACGGTCAATACCTTGTTGTTCTGTACCATCAGACACACGTCCTCTACAAACTACCAAGTCACATTGCGGGCGCAGCCCACCCACAATCGACTCTGAACTTTGTCCATGAGTCTATCATTTTGTGGTCTCATTATGTCCAAAACCGGGAAATATGGTCAATCTTGTGAAAAATGAGCCAATTGTACGTTCAGAAGGGCCAATTGCGCTGTTTGGGGGCGGTCAAATCGGTTCTGACGACCTGAATCTGGCGCTAAACCGCGTCAATGGCATTGTCGCGGCAGACGGAGGTGCGGCGATTCTGGTCGATTCGGGGCACCTTCCCGACGCCGTAATCGGTGATTTCGACTCACTTGGGCAGATTTACCGCGACCGCATACCCGACGACCGGCAATTTCGGATTCGCGAACAGGACAGCACCGATTTCGACAAGGCGCTGCGCCATATTCAGGCTCCGCTGGTCCTGGGGGTCGGGTTCCTTGGCGGTCGGGTCGACCATCAATTGGCCGTTCTCAATACGCTGGTCCGGATGCAGGACCGGCCCTGCCTTCTGCTGGGAGAGCGTGAGGTGATCTTCCATGCACCACCGCAGATCGCCCTGCTCATGGAATCGGGCCAGACCGTGTCGCTGTTCCCGTTTCGGCGCGTGTGCGGGCGCAGCCGGGGCCTGGAATGGCCAATCGATGGGCTGGTTCTGGAACCCGGTGGTCAGGTGGGGACGTCGAACCGAGCGCTAGGCGCGATCGAGCTGAAGCTGGACGGCCCCGGTCTTGTGGTGATGCTGCCACGCGACGCATTGGATCAGGTCATGCAGGCGTTTCTGTCGGGCCAGACCGGGCAGTGGCCCGCTCGCGCAGAATGACATAGAGGCCAGCGGCAATGGTGATGAGGATCCCAACCGCCGCCAACCCGTTGGGCAGGTCGTGAAAGATCAACCATCCGACCACGGTGGCCACGGGGATTTCGAGATACTGCATCGGGGCAAGTGTGGCCGATGGCGCGTAACGTAGTGACCAAGTCATGAACAGATGTGCGACCGTTCCCAAGACACCGATCGCCAACAGCAGCCAATGGGACTGCTGCGGAGGGACAATCAGAGAGACCTCCCAAATCGAGAAATACGTTCCCAGCAGCAAAAGCGGAAACAGAAAGGCCGTTGCCATCGCACCGGATACGGCCTGCAACGCAATCGGGTCGGTCTCCTTTGCGATCTGTCGTGTCACCAACATGAACAGTGCAAAGACCACCGCGACGATCAACGGCAGCAGCGCCGGGGCACCAACTGTCGCGAAACTGGGCTGGATCACCAAAAGCGTACCGATGAACCCGACGATACAAGCCATCAGCCTGCGCACGCCAACGACTTCGCCAAGCACATAGCGCCCCAAAAGCAGCATGATGAACGGCATGACAAATGCAATTGCAACGGCATCGGCCAGCGGAAGATATTGCAGCGCGCTGAACATCGCGGCGATACCGACGATATGCAAGGCGGTGCGAATGATGGTTAATCGCAGAACCCGTCCCCGCAAGCGCCAGGGTCGGCCCGTAGCGGCGATCAGCGGAATCAAGATTACGGACTGGATACCAAACCGCACAAACACCAGCATCCCCAGCGGCGTGGTCTCGCCCAACAGCTTGGCCATCGCATCGCCTAGCGGGGCGAGCAGACAAAAGCCAAGCATCAGCGAGATACCTAGAACGGGACGGTCATGGGTCATGATCGCGACGCTAACGGGTCGCGACGGCACTGGAAAGCCGTCTGTGTCCCAAAATCAATCGATGGGTTGGACCTTGGTATAATCCGGTCCGATGCAATGGGGCAGCCCGTCATCCAGATTCAGCCAGCGCAGCTTTTCCTCATGCGCCACATTCAGCGTTGGCTCCAGCGCTTCGGGGTTTTCCAGCGTCGCCACGTAAAGGTGCAGCACATCCGACATCGCGGTCGAGCGGAACGAGATTGGCGTCCCGCAATGCGGGCAGAAGCTGCGCTCGACCCCGGGCGAGGACTTGAACCGCTTTGGCTCTTCCCCGGTCCATCGCCATTGGCCGTCCCGGACACCGAAATAGGTCGTCATCGGGGCCGCGCATTGACGGCGGCAACTGTCGCAGTGGCAATTGACGCAGGACAGAACGGGCGGGTCCACCTCGTATCGGATGGCGCCGCATAGGCAATGTCCCTGCATGTCGTTCCTTTCGCGCAGCTCACCTTTGGTCGGGTCAGCAGTTGGGAATGTTCACCGCCAATCCGCCCAAAGAGGTTTCCTTGTACTTTTCATGCATATCATGCCCGGTCTGGCGCATGGTTTCGATCACAGCGTCCAGCGGCACGAAATGCTGTCCGTCGCCGCGCAGGGCTAGCGACGCGGCCGAGACCGCCTTGATCGCCCCCAGACCGTTGCGTTCGATGCAGGGAACCTGCACCAGTCCCGCAACCGGATCGCAGGTCATGCCAAGATGATGCTCCAGCGCGATTTCGGCGGCGTTTTCGACCTGCTCGGGCGTGCCGCCCATTACTGCGCACAGACCCGCAGCCGCCATGGCCGAGGCGCTGCCGACCTCGGCCTGACATCCCGCTTCGGCGCCTGAGATCGAGGCGTTATACTTGACCAGCCCACCGATGGCGGCAGCAGTCAGCAGGAAGTCTTCGATCCGGCTTTCCGAAGCGCCTGGAACGTGATCGAGGTAATAGCGCAATACCGCCGGCAACACACCTGCCGCCCCATTGGTCGGGGCAGTGACGACCTGACCGCCGGCAGCGTTTTCCTCGTTCACCGCCATCGCATAGACGCTCATCCAGTCGTTGATCGTGTGCGGGGCGTTCAGGTTCATGCCGCGCTCGGCCTGCAGGGCGTCGTGGATGCCCTTGGCGCGGCGGCGCACATGCAGGCCGCCGGGCAGTATTCCGTCGGTCGTCAGACCGCGTTCGATACAATCATTCATCACCTGCCACAGGCGCGCCGTTCCTTTGGCGAAACTGTCGGCGCAACCCCGCGCGATCTCGTTCTCGCGCTTCATCTGGGCGATATTCTTGCCGCTGGCGCGGGCCATATCAAGCATCTCGACTGCGGATTTGAACGGGAACGGGACTGGCGCGCCTTCGTCGGTCGCCTTGCCCTCGGCCAGTTCTTCTTCGGTCAGGACAAAGCCGCCGCCGATCGAATAATAGACCTGCCGCAAGATCACATCGCCCTGCGCATCGGTGGCCATCAGGATCATCCCGTTGGCGTGACCGGGCAGGTTGTTGTCAAAATCAAAGATCAGATCGGTCTTGGGATCAAAGCCAAGCGTCGGCAACCCTTCCGGCGAGACAGTGTGTGTCTCCGCTATTGTGGCCAATGCGGCCTCGGCCCTTTCATTGTCATATGTGTCAGGCACAAACCCTGCCAGTCCCAGAATGGTTGCCCGGTCCGTCGCGTGACCAACGCCGGTGAACGCCAGCGACCCGTGCAGCGACCCGCGCAATCCCGAAAACTCGAACGGCGAAGCGCGCATCAGGTCCAGAAATCGCGCGGCGGCCACCATTGGGCCCATGGTGTGAGACGAGGACGGGCCGATGCCCACTTTGAACATATCGAAGACTGAAAGAAACATGTCAGATCGCTGACCCTTCTGGAGGATTGGCATAAGTCGGAGAGGTAAAGGGCGTAACCCCCAGCCCCTCGGCGGCGGTGGCGGTGCGGGTGGCAGGTCGCATTTCAAGCTGCATCAAAAGGTCCTGCAAATAAGGTGTATCAGCCAGCTGATACCAGCTGCGATCCGTGCGCGCAGGGTAAAGCGCCATCCAGCGCATCATGCACGCGATATAATAGCCCAGAACCGAGGGCTGATCGGCGTCAAGCCAAGCGGGCTTTGCACGCGCGACGGCATCCAGGTTCTGCAAGTGTTGCCGCAACCGCGGCTGGATGCCCAGGCGCAGCGTTCCCGCCTGCGCGGCCTCAATGTACTTCTCGGCGTAGAAATTGATGCGCAGATCAGCGTGCAAGGTGTTGGATGCAAAGAACAGCCATTTCAGAAACGCCGCCCTGTCCGGACTGTCTGCAGCCGGTGCCATTTGGCCGTGCCGATCGGCGAGCCACAACAGTATCGCGGCGGTTTCGAAAATCGGACCCTGTTCTGTTTCCAGCACCGGGATCAATCCGTTTGGGTTCAACGCGCGATACGCTGCGCTGTCCTGCTCATTGCGGCTGCGGTCGACCAGAACGGTCTGATACGGCAGTCCCATCTCTTCCAGCACCAGTCGGATGACCAGCGAGGCATTGTCGGGGGCATAGTGCAGGCGATACGGCGTTTCCATGCGATCTATCTAGGCGGTCCGGACGCTGGGCGAATACTCGATTGCGACGATTCCCATCGGAAACGCGTATTTCAGCGACATGTTAACACATGTGGAGACGCGATTGGGCCTCGCAGTTGCGACTTGCTTTCCGTATATATCCGACAAATGACCAAGGGGATGCTGCCATGACCGGGGAAATGTCACCGATAGAAAAGGCAAAATACGTTGCCGCCAACCGTGCCGCCGAATTGGTGCAGGACGGAATGCGTGTCGGGCTGGGTACGGGATCGACCGCCGCGTGGCTGGTGCGCCGACTGGGCGAGCGGGTGCAGGAAGAAGGGCTGAAGATTAAAGGCGTGCCAACCTCGACCGCAACTGCGCAACTGGCACGCGAAATGGGGATCGAGGTCGTTTCGCTGGATCAAGCGGGGTGGCTTGACCTGACCATCGACGGCGCGGATGAGTTCGACCGAGAGTTCAGCCTGATCAAGGGCGGCGGCGCCGCCTTGTTGCAGGAAAAGATCGTAGCCACCGCCAGCGATCAGATGGTCGTCATCGCCGACGCCGGGAAAGAGGTGGAAACGCTGGGTGCATTTCCCCTTCCGGTCGAGGTCATTCCCTTTGGCTGGCAGACCACCCGCACCCTGATCGAAGAGGCGCTGGACACCATGGACGTGCTGGGCACTTCGGTGACGCTGCGCATGAATGGTCAAGCGCCCAAGGTGACCGACGAAGGCAATCACATCCTGGACCTGCATCTCAAACGCATCGGCAACGCGCGGCAGCTGGCGCTGGTGCTGAACCAGATCCCCGGCGTCGTTGAAAACGGGCTGTTTATCGACATTTGCGACAAGGTGGTCATCGGCCATGGCGACGGTCGCGTAGAGCTGCGCGACCTGAACGAAGGCACGGTCGAAATGGGTGAAGCCAGCAGTGGTGAAAACCTATTCTCGGACTTGGCCGATTAAGTTCTGATCCAATCGCGGCTGCTAAGGGCAGAGGAAATACGCTTTTTCCCAGCCCGGGGGGTTGGCAGGCAGGTTTTCTTACGTAGATATGCAGGGCAATTTCAGGTTGAACGAAGGAAACCGGCATGAGCTTTGACTATGATCTGTTCGTCATTGGTGGCGGCTCGGGCGGGGTTCGGGCCGCGCGCGTGGCGGCAGGAGAAACTGGTGCCAAAGTGGCGCTTGCGGAAGAGGATCGCTACGGCGGGACCTGTGTCATACGTGGCTGTGTTCCCAAAAAGCTGATGGTCTTCGCCAGCGAGTTTTCCGGGATGGTCGGCGATGCGCAGCAATATGGCTGGGATATTCAGCCCGGTGCGTTGAACTGGAGTACCTTCCACGGCAAGCTGGTGGCGGAACTGGACCGGCTGGAAGGCATCTACCGCAATATCCTGAAGAACAATGGCGTCGAAAGCTTTGATCAGCGCGCACGCGTGGTCGATCCGCATACGGTCGAGTTGGCCGATGGCACCCGCAAGACCGCCAAGCATATCCTGATTGCCACCGGTGGTCGCCCAGTTGTGCCCGAGTTTCCGGGCTCGGATCTGGCGATCACGTCGAACGAGATTTTCCACCTGGAGAAACTTCCTGAAAATATCCTGATCGTGGGTGGCGGCTATATCGCCAGTGAGTTTGCCGGGATCATGAACGGGATGGGGGTCAAGACGACTCAGTTCTATCGTGGCGCGCAGATCCTACGCGGCTTTGACGAAGAAGCGCGGGGTCTGATCTGCGAAGAGATGCGCCAGAACGGTATCGACGTGCGGCTGGGTACAAATGTCCTTGAGATGACCAAAGATGGCGACCAAATTCGCGTCAAGGCCACGGACGGCACCGAAGATTGCTTTGATGTGGTGATGTATGCCACCGGGCGCGCGCCAAACGCAGATGATCTGGGACTGGAGGCTGTCGGTGTTGAGCGGGGTCGCAAGGGCGAGATCGTCGTGGATGAATACAGCCAGACCGGGGTGCCCTCGATCTACGCGATCGGCGATGTGACGGATCGGGTGAACCTGACGCCGGTTGCGATCCGCGAAGGCATGGCCTTTGTCGAAACCGTCTTCAAAGGCAACCCAACGCCGGTGGATCACGAGCTAATTCCAACGGCGATCTTCACCCAGCCGGAATTCGGCACAGTGGGCCTCAGCGAAGAGGAGGCTGCCGCGCAAGAACCGGTCGAAGTGTACGCGACCTCGTTCAAACCGATGCAAAAGGCGTTTGCAGGCGGGACCCAGCGGGTGCTGATGAAACTGATCGTCAGCCAGGCGACGCGCAAGGTTCTGGGCTGCCACATCGTGGCCCCCGGCGCGGGCGAGATGATTCAGCTGGCCGGAATCGCCGTCAAGATGGGCGCAACCAAAGAGGATTTCGACCGCACGGTTGCAGTTCACCCGGTAATGGCCGAGGAACTGGTGACAATGCGGCAACCTGTTCGCACGGCTTGATTTGCAACCGCGCGCACACAAGTTACAAGGGACCCCGTGATCACACGGGCCTAAACGAAGGAATCGAAAAATATGGCGGGCAACAGCGGTGGCCCCTGGGGGGGCGGAGGCTCATCCGGAGGCGGAGGAAATCGGGGTAACAACGGGGACGGGCGCAAGCCCCCCGAAGGCGACGGCCCGCAGATCCCCGAGATCGACGAGCTGATGAAAAAGGGCCAGGAGCAGCTGCGCGTCCTGATGGGCGGTCGCGGCGGCGGTGGCCGTGGGACCAATGGCAAGGGCGGCGGAAATGGTCCGGCATTCACCAAGGGGACGATCGCGATTGGCCTGGCAGCGGCTGCGGTGCTGTGGGGGCTGGCAAGCTTTTACACCGTAAAGCCCGAAGAGCAGTCGGTTGAGCTGTTTCTGGGTGAATTTTCGGCGGTTGGAAATCCCGGTCTGAACTTTGCGCCTTGGCCATTCGTGACGGCCGAAGTCATTCCGGTCACGCGCGAACAGAACGAGGACATGGGCGGCGCGCGCGGCAGCGATGACGGCCTGATGCTGACCGGCGACGAAAACGTCGTCGACATCGACTATCAGGTGGTCTGGAACATCAACGACCCAGCAAAATTTCTGTTCAACCTGCGTGATCCGCGCCAGACCATTCAAGCGGTATCAGAATCAGCGATGCGTGAGATTATCGCGCAGAGTGAGTTGGCACCGATCCTGAACCGAGACCGCGGCATCATTGCCGAACGCTTACAGGAGCTGATTCAGGCGACTATGGACAGCTACGATTCGGGCGTGAACATCGTTCGCGTTAACTTTGACAAGGCCGACCCGCCGCAGGACGTGATTGCCGCGTTCCGCGACGTTCAGGCTGCCGCGCAGGAACGTGACCGCCTGCAAAACGTGGCCGATGCCTATGCCAACCGCGTATTGGCGGAAGCGCGAGGTGAGGCAGCGCAGGTTCTGGAAGAAGCCGAAGCTTACCGCGCGCAGCAGATCAACAGCGCACAAGGTGAAGCCAGCCGTTTCAGCGCGGTTCTGGAAGAGTATTCCAAGGCGCCGGATGTGACCCGCAAGCGTCTGTATCTGGAACGGATGGAGCAGGTTCTGGGTGACGTCGACAAGATCATCCTGGACGAGAACTCGACAGGATCGGGGCAGGGTGTTGTGCCGTATCTGCCGCTGAACGAGCTGCGCCGCAATTCCGGTCAGGAGGGCAACTAATGCGTAAAACGACAATTATCCTGCCGATCATTTTTGTCGCGATAGTCGGCCTTCTGTCCTCGATCTTCATCGTGGATGAGCGTGAGCGTGCTCTGGTTCTGCAATTTGGCCGCGTCGTGGCGGTTAAGGAAGAACCGGGACTGGCGTTCAAAATTCCGCTGATTCAAGAAGTTGTCCGCTATGACGACCGTATCTTGTCGATCGACGTTCAGCCGTTGGAGGTGACGCCTCTGGATGATCGCCGTCTGGTGGTTGATGCCTTTGCCCGTTATCGGATTTCCGATCTTGAGCAGTTCCGTCAGGCCGTTGGTGTTGGCGGCATCCCTGTGGCCGAAGATCGTCTTGATCGCATTCTGCGTGCCGAAACCCGCGAAGTCTTGGGTTCGGTATCGTCCCGCGACATCCTGAGTTCTGACCGGGCGGCACTGATGCTACGCATTCGTAACAGCGCGATTGCCGAGGCGCGCGCGTTGGGTGTCAACGTCATCGACGTGCGTCTAAAGGCGACAGATCTACCGCAGGCAAACCTCGAAGCGACCTTTGACCGGATGAAGGCCGAGCGGGAACGTGAGGCAACCGATGAGCGTGCTCGTGGTAACGAGGCTGCGCAGCGTGTCCGTGCGCAAGCCGACCGTACTGTGGTTGAACTCGTCTCCGACGCCAACCGCGAAGCAGAAATCATCCGTGGTGAGGCCGACGCCGAACGCAACGCGATCTTTGCCGAAGCCTATGGTGCCGATCCTGAATTCTTTGAATTCTACCGCTCGCTTTCGGCCTATGAGAACGCCTTGCAGGGTGGAAACAGCTCGCTGGTTCTGACCCCGGATTCCGAGTTCTTCAACTATCTCAAGTCACCAACCGGACAGGCCCGTCAGTAATGGGCCTGATCCTTCTGGCCATCGGGCTGGTTTTGATCGTCGAGGGGCTGGCCTATGCGCTGGCCCCTTCGCTTATCGAACGTATGCTCGAGGCGCTGCGGTCGTTGCCGGTGCAGGCAAGACAGCTTGCGGGGTTGCTATGTGTGGTCAGCGGTCTGATCCTTGTCTGGCTGGCCTATCAGTTCGGATTTTGACCGCAAGGGCTTCACGCGCGGGTGATTTCCCCGCGATCCTGAGTTGCTAGCTTGGCCAAACTGACTACATTGGTTTCTAAGACCGGCTGCCCGAGGGCCGCCGCCAAAAGAGATGTCGACAAGGAGAGCCCAGGTGCAGGCAAAAGCGCGCAGTATTTCCGTCCGGCGGGACGATGTAAGTGTCATGGTTCGATTGATGTGGCTGGCCTTTGTCGGAATGCTGCTGGTGCTGGCGCAAAGCGTGGCAGCGCAGGCGCGCAGTGAAAGCCTTGCACCGCTGGCCGAGCAGATCAGCCCCGCAGTTGTCAACATCACCACGTCGACCTTGGTCGAAGGCCAGACCGGTCCGCAGGGGATTGTACCCGAAGGTTCGCCGTTTGAGGATTTCTTTCGCGAGTTTCAGGACCGTAACGGTGACGACAACAGGCCACCCCGCCGCAGCAATGCGCTGGGCTCGGGTTTTGTGATCTCCGAGGATGGCTATATCGTCACCAACAACCACGTGATTGCCGAGGCGGATGAAATTCTGGTCGAGTTTTTTCCGGGCGACGGCCAACCCGCCGAGGAATTGCCCGCCAAGGTGATTGGCACGGATGAAAAAACCGACATCGCTCTGCTCAAAGTCGAAGCAACAGGGCCGCTGAAATACGTCCAGTTCGGCGACAGCGACACCGCGCGGGTGGGTGACTGGGTCATCGCGATGGGCAACCCGCTGGGGCAGGGCTTTTCGGTTTCGGCCGGGATCGTGTCCGCGCGGAACCGGGCGCTGAGCGGGTCTTACGACGACTACATCCAGACAGATGCCGCCATTAACCGTGGAAACTCGGGCGGCCCGCTGTTCAATATGAATGGCGAGGTGATCGGGGTGAACACCGCGATTCTGTCCCCCAATGGCGGCTCGATCGGGATTGGATTTTCGATGGCCTCGAACGTGGTCACCAAGGTGGTCGATCAACTGCGTGAATTTGGTGAAACCCGCCGCGGCTGGCTGGGTGTACGCATTCAGGATGTGACCGAGGACATGGCAGAGGCGATGGGCCTGGACAAGCCCGGCGGCGCGCTGATCAGCGATGTACCGGATGGCCCAGCCAAGGATGCCGGGCTGCTGGCCGGTGATGTGATCCTCAGCTTTGACGGGGTCGAGGTCGAGGATACGCGTGGCCTGGTGCGTCAGGTTGGCGAAACCACGGTTGGCAAATCGGTGCGCGTTGTCGTCCACCGTGACGGTGGAACCCAGACCGTTCTGGTGACGCTGGGGCGCCGCGAAGATGCAGAGCGCGCCGAAGCCGGCGAGGAAGAGCCCACTGACGAAGATCAGGAAGCCGAAAACACCGATATCCTGGGCCTGACCATCTCACCGCTGACTGACGCGATGCGTGGAGAGATGGGTTTGGACGAAGATGCCGAAGGTCTGGTGGTGTCCAACGTCGACGAGGCGTCCGAGGCGTTTGCCAAGGGCCTGCGCGCGGGGGATCTGATCACGGAAGCCGGGCAACAAAAGGTCACCACGATCGAAGATCTTCAGGCGCGCATGGAAGAAGCCCGTGAGGCTGGCCGCAAATCCCTGTTGCTTCTGGTCCGTCGCGGCGGAGAACCGCGGTTCGTAGCGCTTAGCTTGGAAGAGTAGGGGGTTCCCAACGAAAAATGGCTAGGGGCAGTGCGCTGCGCGCGTCTCTCGATGAGAGGTGCCGCAGCAACACAACGCTTAGCGCAACCCGCCCAATCAACACGAGTGCCCTCGCATTGTCAGCGGGGGTGCGTATTTCTAAGCGGCAGCTCTCCTATTCCTGAGCGTGTAAGTGTTTCGCCCATTCCTTACTGAAGTCGCCGAGTGGGCAGAGATGATCATAGAGGTGTTGTCCCAGATCAGTCGACGCATATCCTTCGGCAACGCGATGAACAAATCCCGCGGCTTGAAGCTCTTTCAGTCGGGTGTTGAGTGCCGCAGGTGAGATTGTTTCGCATTCTTCTTGCAGCTTTCGGAATGTGCATGGGCCAGTCTCGCTCAGCGTCCAAAGGACTCCCATAGCCCAGTGCCGTCCAAGCAGGTCGAACAGAGCCATTATTGGCGCGCCGCTTTTTGAACCACGGACAGGCTGACCTGGTATCGGTATCTTAGTCACTTGCTATACTTTCTGTAGCGTCCTATATTGCTATGTAATTTATAGCAACCCGAGCCAGTATTGCCAATGACCAAGACTGATACTTACGAAGTCCGCGATGATCGGTTCAGACGCAGCATCAAACTGGATGAGCCGATCGACCAAATCTGGACAGGTGGTAAATGGACGGAAGGACCGGTGTATTCTCCGACGTTCAGATGCCTGATCTGGAGCGACATTCCCAATGATCGACGGCTCCGCTGGGACGAACTGACCGGAGCAGTCGGAGACATCCGCTCAGGCCTCGGATGCTATACGAATGGCTCAACGCTCGACCGGCAAGGGCGGATCGTGGCTTGCGAGCATGGGACGCGCAGTGTCACCCGGATTGAGCATGATGGGTCGGTTACGACTCTGGCCAGTCACTTCGAGGGAAAGCCGTTCAACAGCCCCAACGATGTTGTGGTGCGATCAGATGACACGATCTGGTTCAGTGACCCAGCCTACGGAATCGAGTCTGACTACGAAGGGTTTCAGGCAGACCCAGAGCTTGACGGTGAACATGTCTATCGTCTCGATCCGGCCACTGGCGATGTTACACAAGTGACTACTGACTTCGCCTGTCCGAATGGACTTGCGTTTTCGCTGGACGAGCAAACGCTGTATATAGCTGACAGTGGTGGCACGCGTTACGCAAGCGGAGAGCATCATATCCGCGCGTTCTCTGTTGGTGCAGACGGCAAGCTCTCAGGCGGGGATGTCTTTGTTGAATGCGAAGAAGGCGTCTTTGACGGATTTCGGCTCGATACCCAAGGCCGTATCTGGACGAGCGCAAAGGACGGCGTTCATTGTTACCACCCGGATGGCACGCTGCTGGGCAAGATTTTCGTCCCAGAAGAGGTCTCGAATGTTTGCTTTGGCGGGCCGAAACGCAATCGCCTGTTCATCACCGCCTCCACAAGCGTATATGCGGTCCTCTTGCCAACAACCGGCGCTTTGCTGTTCTGATGGCAGAAACCTTTGTGCTGAAGGCCCGCACGGGCCGCGCGTTTCGTCTTGTGCAAGGCGCACAATTGCGAGTTACCAATACGTTCGGGTCTCAGGTAATCGACGCGTGGGCGTTCATGGCGGATGACATCGCCGAGTTCATGTCGATGGAACATACCCGCGTTCATTGCGACACTCCGACGCCGGTGAAGGGAACGATTTTTCGATCTAATCGTCGATGTCCCATGCTGGAATTTAACGAAGACACGTCACCTGGTGTCCATGATTGGTTCTTCGCCGCTTGCGATCAGGCCCGCTATGAAATGCTGGGGTTCCAAGGGGCGCACAGGAATTGCAGCGACAATCTCAGACAGGCGATGGCAGGACTTGGATACCCAATTGATCATGTGCCCTGCCCACTGAACCTGTTTGAAAACGCGCCGCTCCTTGACGGAGACACCGCAATCCATCCGCCCCTGAGCCGACCCGGCGATTTTATTGAGCTTACGGCGTTGGCCGATCTAATCATATGCTTGTCTGCGTGCCCTCAGGATTTGGCTGACACGAATGGAACCGAGCGCGAGCCGAGCGATGCCGAGGTTTCGATCATCTGACGGGAATTTTGCGCCGTAGCCGATATTGCCGCTGCTTGCAGCATCACGCTCATTGGGCTCGAACCGATCATTGACGATCTTTCAATCGCATAGTTGCGAGCGTTTGAATGACACTTCTGCTCGAGCGCTGTTAGCGATTGCCTTGGCTCCATTTTCGCAAAGCAGCCCCAGAAAAGAAATGAGCCATATGCCGGGCAAGGCATATGGCTCGTGTACAGGGAGAGGTCAGTGGACAGATATCGGGGATGATAAGCTGACCTCCTACGGTAACAGGAATCACCTTAGACCGATCCGGTTTCAACGTATGTGATCCCGGTCACAATAGGGCTGCCAGTGTTTGGTTCAGATCAGATCGGATTCAGCCAATTGCTGTAGCGCGTCGAGATCGTGGATTTGCAGGCCGCCGCGCGACGCTTCGACCACGTTGCTACGCTTCCAGATCGAGATTGTTTTTGACACCGCTTCGCGCGTGGCACCAACAAATTCGGCCAGCTCGCTTTGCGACAGCGTGATGCGCTGCGACGGGTCGTCCTGCTCGTTCGCCAGATGCAGCAATTTGCGCGCCAAGCGAATGGGCATGGGCAAAAAGACCTGCTCGTTCAACTGAACGCCCATCATCCGCATCCGCAGACCAGCCAGCCGGATCATATCGACCGCAAGGTCCGGGTGTTGACGGATTTGTCCCATTACATCCCTTTGTCGCACTTTCAGCACGCGCGAGGGTTCGGCCGCGGTCACGGTAGCCGTACGCGGGCCATCGTCGAACAGGGCAATCTCGCCAAAAACCTCGCCCGGGCGCAACAGATTGAGCGCCAGCTTGCGCCCGCTCATCGCCAGAAACGAGACCTCGAGCAAGCCATCGAGAATGGCAAACAGCGCATCGCCTTCGTCACCTTGTTCAAACAGAACCTCGCCCCGATCCAAAGAGACTTCGGTTGCCTGCGCGGCAAGCATTGCCCGAAGCCGTTCCGAGGCTTCGGAAAGGAATCCGCTATTGGGAAATGCCGTCATGTGGTGCGTACTTCTCTGCTGAGTGGGACGGGTGGTGCCTTAATTTTTCACAGCTTCATCGGTATGCCAAGGTTTTTTAGACATAACCGTAGAAACCGCGACCAGGTTGACACCCGTTTATTGCTTGTCCGGGTCGTCCATATAGCTTTGCAACATGCTGATTTGCAGCATCAGGAACACCATCAGGGCGATCGGAAACCCGAAGGTTTCGATCTTGACCCACAGGTCGGTGGACAGGGTGCGCCAGACCAATTCGTTTGCTACGGCAAGAATGGCGAAACAGGCACAAAGGCGTCGGGTCAGAATCATCCAGCCTTCGTCACGCATCGGCAGCATCTCGTCCAACACGTAGGCCAGATAGGATTTTCCCTGCAACAGCCCGATCCCGAGGATGGCCGAAAAGAAGCCATAGACCAGCGTGGTCTTCATCTTGAAGAACCGCTCGTCATTGAACCAGGCGGTCAGACCGCCGAAGAAGATCACCATGAAAGCGGTGAAAATCTGCATCCGGCTGAGTTTCCCCGTCAGAAACCACAGGATGCCCATGGCGGCCAGCATAAGGGGGACGAAGATGATCGTGGCAACGATAAAGCCCGAGTATTCCGTGCCGCCGAATTGGAAACTGTCATCCCGCAGACGCAGGTAGATGAAGAAGAACGCCAGAGGCGGGCCCAATTCCAGCACCTGTTTCAGAAACGGATTGATATCTTTCTTGCCTGTCATTTCGCGCGTCCTGCTGCTTACCCGCCCATTTCAACTATTATCGCGCCGAGTGCAATCAATGCCATCAGCGCAATTCGCCTTGGTCCGACGGTTTCTTTCAGAACCAGCCAGCCGATGAGGGCGGCAAAGACGGTGGATGTTTCGCGCAGAACGGCGGCCTCGCCCACTTTGTCCAACCGTGTCGCCAGCATAATCGATCCAAACGAGAGGGGGGCGATGATGCCCCCGGCCAATCCACGCAGCATCAGCGGCCCGATGGTCGGACGGTCGATCATGGCGCGCCATCTGAGAAAAGCATAGACCGGCATCGCGGCACCGTCGATCATGAAGAACCAGGCCAGAAAGGTGAACGGGTCGGCGGTGGCGCGAATGCCGTAGGCGTCGTAGGTGGTGTAAAGCGCCACGAACAGTCCGGTGATGACCGCCAGAACCAACGCTATTCCAAGTGTTTCACGGTTTGTTTCCAGATAGCGCAGATTATAGGCTGCGAGACCGAAGATGCCGGCAAGCAGGACAGCGACGCCCAGCCATTGCGTACCTGAAAACGTCTCGCCGAACAACAGGTAGGCGCCGATGACGGTGAATAATGGGCCGGTCCCGCGAACAACCGGGTAGACTACAGTATAGGACCCTTTGGTATAGGCCATTGCCTGAAGCGTTTTGTAGGCAATGTGGATCAACCAGACCATCCCGAAGATGGGCCACATATAGGGCTCGGGCCAGGGAACTACGAAAAACGCGAAAGGTGCGGCCATCAGGCAATAGCTTGCATCGATGGCACCGCGTGACAGCCAGGGATCATGGCGACCCTTTTGCAGCGCGCCGAATACCGCATGCAGAAAAGCGGCGGACAACGCGAGCGCAAGCGCCAGCCTGTGACCCGCGTCGGTGCCTTCAAGAGAGATCAGCCAGTCGCTCAAGTGTCGGTTCTTTCGCCGTAGGAGAGGTCAAGGGGCTGTCAGCCCCGGCCTCCACGAGGATTTCAAAGCCAGATGAAGTGGCGGATCAGGTCTGGGTCACGCCGGTAAGGGCGGCGGCGAATTCTTCGGGGTCGAATGGGGCGAGGTCGTCGATCTGCTCGCCCACGCCGATGGCGTGGATCGGCAAGCCGAACTTGTCCGCCAGCGCCACCAGAACGCCGCCTTTGGCTGTCCCATCGAGCTTGGTCATCACCAGCCCGGACACATCTGCGAGATTGCGGAAGGTTTCGACCTGGCTGAGTGCGTTTTGTCCCGTCGTGGCGTCGAGGACCAGCAGCGTGTTGTGGGGCGCGGTTTCGTCCTTCTTGCGGATCACGCGGACGATCTTGGCAAGCTCTTCCATCAGGTCTGCGCGGTTCTGCAGGCGTCCGGCTGTGTCGATCATCAGAAGGTCGGCACCTTCCTCCTGCGCTTTGGTCAGCGCGTCAAAGGCGAGGCTGGCGGGGTCCGATCCCTCGGGCGCTGTGAGTACGGGTACTCCTGCGCGGTCGCCCCAGACTTGCAGCTGTTCGACGGCGGCGGCGCGGAAGGTGTCACCGGCGGCGATGACGACTTTCTTTCCGGCCTCTTTGAACTGGCTGGCCAGTTTGCCGATCGTTGTCGTCTTGCCCGAACCGTTGACGCCGACAACCAGAACCACCTGAGGACGTTTGGAATAGATCGGCAGGGGCTTGGCAACCGGCTCCATCACGCGGGCCACTTCCTGGGCCAGCAACTGTTTGATCTCGTCGGTTGAAAGCTTCCGCCCAAAGCGCCCCTCGGCCATGTTGGCAGTAACACGCAGGGCGGTATCAACCCCCATGTCCGAGGCGATCAGCAGTTCTTCGAGCTGCTCCAGCATATCGTCGTCCAACACCCGACGGACAACTGTGCGGTTCTCGCTGCGGCCAAAAATCCGCCCGAGAACGCCTTTGCGCTGTTCGGGCGATGTTGTCGCGGGCTCTGCCTGTTCGGACGGGCGCGGCACGTCTGGTTGGGGTGTTTCTGCAACCGGCTGAGGTTCGGGTTCCGGGTCGGGGATGATCGGGTCCGGTGTGCTTTCCTCGCCCCCGTCTTCGACGATGGCATCAAGCCCCTGTTCGAGTCGGGACGAGGATTTGAACAGCCGATCCTTCAGCTTGGATAAAAAAGCCATCTTTGGTCTCCGCAGGTGTTGTCTTCACCTAATGCGGAATTGCGGCGGTTGCAAAGGGTCCCGTGAATGCGATCAGCAATCCGGCCTGCGCAGCCCAGTAGAGAATCCAGACCAGAAAGGGTGTCAATTTCAGGGCCGGATGGTTGGGTGGCAGCAAAAACTTCTCGGTCGCCAGGATCAGGTCCGAAGCAATGAATGCGGCTGCCGCGGGTAACGCCCACCGCAAGGCACCAGCCTCGGGAAGCGAAAGTACCGCAATTCCCATGCCCAAGATGATGGGGATATAGGCCAGCACTGGTCCCTTGAGGTCGCCAACGCGCGGCACCAGCACTGTCGCGGTGATTATGCCCAGCAGGATGAGTGACCAGAAATAGCCTGGGCGATCGAGGATGAGTTCTACATTGCTTGTTGGGTGGGACAGAAACAGGGCGATATAGGCGATATGGCCAGCGGCGAATGCTCCAATTCCCGCCATGAAAGTCTGGTCGGTCTCACGAGACAGCAAGGCATCCCCAAGAGCGCAAAGCGACAAGGCCAGAACCAGCAAGGTGGGGCCGCCGCCAAGCGCAGCGACGGCGGCCAGCACTGCGACCGAAGCGGTCTTTAGCGCCGTGCGCAGACTGCTGGCAGCACGGGGCGACATCGGGAGGTAGGCAAGGGCGCAGCCAGCGGCCAGCCAGAAAAGCGCGTTCGTCATTCTTGAAACCCCGTTTCCCGAAACATTGGCTTTGCGAAAGATCAGGCTCAACGGTGACGTGGAGGCAAGTTCTGAAAGTCCATGTGATTGGCGTTGCTCACGTGCATCTGACACTATGACCCTATGGTGAAGTACCTGATGATTCTCCTTGCTTTGAATGCGCAGACCGCAGGGGCGCAAACCGCGCTGTCGGGCGCCGAGTTTGATGCCTATACGCGAGGAAAAACTTTGTTCTACGGCTTTGACGGAACCGTATACGGCGTCGAGCGCTATCTACCCAATCGCCGCGTCATCTGGTCTTTTCTGGACGGGGATTGCAAGGAAGGCATCTGGTACGAGCGGGAAGATCAGATCTGTTTTCTCTATGAAGACCGGTTGGATCCGCAATGCTGGGTCTTTACCCAAACGGGAACCGGTCTGATCGCGCAGTTTGAGGGGGATCCACAAGCCACCGAACTATATGAGGCACAGGATATCGGGGAAGAGATGGTCTGCTATGGGCCGGATGTCGGCGCTTGATGTCGGCATCAGAACAGCGACCCCTGATCCTCGGTCGGCGGCTTGGGAGCCTTTTTCGACGCGGTTTTCCGCACAGGGGTCTGTCCCGTGGTTATGCGGCCATCGGCGAACTGAATCTCCAAAGTTGCGTGTTGGCTGGCGCGTTCCTTTGAGGTGACGATTTCCTCATCCGCGCGGACAACTGCGAACCCGCGCTCCAAGGTAGATTCATAGCCCAGTGAGCTGCGAAGGCGCTCGGTGGCGTCAATCTGGCGTCTCAACCTGTCGATGCGACCGGTTTGGGCAATGTGCATCCGTTCGGCCAATCGAACGATCGCGTCGCTGCGCAGCTTGATCTCTTTTTGTATCGGCCGCACCGACAGGCGGGACGACAGGTTGTCCAAACGTTCCTGCCGCGTTGAAACCAGGTTTCTCAACGCCGACGGTCGCAGATGCGCCGACAATTTTACCATTTGCAGGCGGCGCGCCTGTACGCCGCGATCAAGCGCCGGTGCCAGACGGTCTGCGATCAGGTCAAGGCGTTGTCGTGGGGTGTTCAGCAAACTGTCTGGCCGAGGCAACGCGCGAGACAGGTCGCTCAGCCGTTGGCTGCGGTGCTTTACGTCGTCGGTGGCGGCGCGCGACAGTCGTGCGCCTTGCTCGTTGGTCCAGGCTAGCAGTTCGATCCGCACCGGAACTGCAAGTTCGGCCGCCGCTGTCGGCGTCGGCGCGCGGCGATCCGAGACAAAATCGATCAGCGTCGTGTCGGTCTCGTGCCCGACGGCAGAGATAAGGGGTATTTGCGAACCTGCCGCCGCGCGCGCAACAATTTCTTCGTTGAATCCCCACAGGTCCTCAATTGACCCGCCACCCCTTGCGACGATGATCAGATCCGGGCGGGGCAGGGCGCCGCCCGGTGTCAGCTTGTTGAACCCATCGATGGCCCGCGCCACCTCTGGTGCGCAGTTGGCCCCTTGCACCGCGACCGGCCAGATCAGCACCTTTCGCGGGAAACGATCGCGCAACCTGTGCAGGATGTCGCGGATCACCGCGCCGGAAGGCGAGGTCACAACGCCAATGATCTGCGGTAGATAGGGAAGAGGTTTCTTGCGTTCGGGCGCGAACAACCCTTCGGCCTCAAGCTGTTTCTTGCGCTTTTCCAGCAGCGCCATCAGCGCGCCCTGTCCGGCGACGGCAACCTCATCTACGTTCAGGTTGTACTTCGATTGCGCACCAAAGGCCGTCAGGCGGCCGGTGACGACAACCTCCAGCCCTTCTTCGGGAACAACAGACAGGCCCGAGATCTGCCCCTTCCACGTGGTGCAGGCCAGCACGTTTCGGTCATCCTTGATGTCGTAGTACAGATGGCCTGAGCGTGCCTTGAACACACGGCCAACCTCGCCTCGCACACGGATTCGCCCAAACGTGCCTTCAAGCGTGCGTTTCACCTCGCCCGAGATGTCCGAAACGGTGTATTCAGGGGTATTTTGGCCCGGGATCGGGTCATCGAGCAGGTCGGACATTTCAGCGCCTTGTGTCAAATGCCCGCCCAGCTTAGAACGCCGCGCAGGCAAGGCCAAGCAGATCGGAGAGCATTCATGAACATCCTCATTCTCGGCAGCGGCGGGCGAGAGCATTCGCTGGCCTGGGCTGTAATGCAGAACCCCAAATGCGACCGTCTCATCGTCGCTCCGGGCAATGCCGGAATTGCTCAGATCGCGGATTGCGCGGCGCTGGACATCGAGAATGGCGGCGCGGTGGTCAGCTTTGCCGAGGAAAACGCGATTGATTTCGTGATTGTCGGCCCCGAGGCTCCGCTGGCTGCAGGTGTCGCTGACCGCTTGCGCGAAGCGGGCGTTCTGGTTTTCGGCCCGTCTGCGGATGCGGCGCAATTGGAGGCGTCAAAGAGCTTCACCAAAGAGATTTGCGACGCTGCAAACGCGCCTACGGCAGCCTATGCACGTTTCACCGAAGCCGAACCTGCCAGGGCCTACATCCGCGAGCAGGGCGCGCCGATTGTGGTCAAGGCCGATGGTCTGGCGGCGGGCAAAGGTGTGATCGTGGCGATGGATGAGCAAACGGCCTTGGACGCGATAGACGACATGTTTGGCGGTGCATTTGGCGGGGCCGGGGCCGAAGTTGTCATCGAAGAGTTTATGGAGGGCGAAGAAGCCTCGCTCTTTGTTCTGTGCGATGGCGAGGACATCCTGTCCATCGGAACCGCGCAGGACCACAAGCGCGTGGGTGAGGGCGATACCGGGCTGAACACGGGCGGCATGGGGGCGTATTCTCCGGCTCCGGTCCTGAGTGCCGAGGTCGAAGCGCGCGCGATGGAAGAAATTGTGCGCCCGACGATGGCCGAGATGAAACGGCGCGGCATGCCGTTTCAGGGGGTGCTGTATGCGGGTCTGATGATCAAGGAGGGGCAGCCGCGCCTGGTGGAATACAATGTCCGTTTCGGCGATCCTGAGTGTCAGGTGTTGATGATGCGGCTAGGTGCGCAGGCGATGGATTTGATGCACGCCGCCGCCGAGGGCCGTCTGAGCGAGGCACAAGTGAACTGGGCGGACGATCACGCAATGACCGTGGTGATGGCCGCCAACGGGTATCCGGGGGCGTATGACAAGGGCTCGGCGATCAACGGTTTGTCGGCTTTGCCCGAAGACAGCAGCAACATGGTGTTTCATGCGGGCACAAAGGCATCGGACGGGCAGATCGTGGCGTCGGGCGGTCGGGTTTTGAACGTGACAGCACGTGGGGATTCGTTGGTTGCTGCGCGGGATCGGGCTTATGCGATGGTCGATGGCATCGATTGGCCCGAGGGGTTCTATCGTCGCGATATCGGCTGGCGGGCGCTGTGATCCAATTGCCGGGCTGCGCCCGTCTCGATCGTTTGGGGCGAGGGGCGCTGCCCCTCGCGCTCTCCGGGATATTTTCAGTCAGATGAAGATGCGGATCCGCAGCTGAATACTGCCGTCAGGTCTTGGCGTTTTTGGAGCGGACCGAGATCGGTGGTTTGCCATCTGTCATTGTATGACACCCGGATGATTCGGGACCAATCAGAGCTTGCAAGTACAAGTACTGGGCGAGCGCGACAGGAGCGTAGACCACCGGATATGAAATCTTCGCCGATCTTGTGGTTGGTGAGGCCGGGGATCGCGGCAATTTCGCTGAGCTTATGGTTTTTGAAGCGCCAGATGCGCAGGGTTTTGGCGAGATGCGGACGATCTACATAGGCAATCTCGACATGGCCATCGCCGTCGAGGTCGGCGGCGCCAACAGGGGCGAGCCAGCGATTGGGGGCGCCGATATGGGGCGTCGCAGCGATTTTTTTTCCGCGTACGTCGTAGATGGCGAGCTGAGCGCCGGTGTCTTGTTGAGATTCAACAACGATAACTTCGTTAGTCCCATTTTGGTCAACGTCCACCAATCGGGGTTCCAGGTCTTCGAACACACGGTCTGCAGGTAGGCGTATCGTGAAGACTGACCGCTTGATAACCGGATTGATTACGTAGTCGGTATTACCGGTGTACGGGTCTTTCGGCAGGGCGGAGTTGTTAATCGTAATCTCGAGAGATCCGTATTCGATGTCATCCCCAAGCACGCCATGCGCATATCGTTTGGTCGGTTCGATGAAACGAGCCGAAGTGATGGTGTCTGCGGCTGTGGCGGGATCGGCCTCTGCAATCCATAGGCACAACATCAGCAGCGCACCGCGTGCCCAACTTCGCCACAGGCAGACGGGCAGACGCGGCGCTTTGTGAAACATCAGATTTGTTTTTCGGGCATCTGTACGACCAGACCGTCCAACGCGTCGGTGACCTTGATCTGGCAGGTCAGGCGCGAGCGCGCGGGGTCGGGCTCAAATGCAAAGTCCAGCATGTCTTCTTCCATGTCGTCCTTAGCCGGGATTTTCTCGACCCAGGCGGGGTCGACGTAAACATGGCAGGTCGAGCAAGCACAAGCGCCGCCGCAATCGGCCTCGATGCCGGGAATATTGTTGTCACGGGCCCCTTCCATGACGGTCAGTCCGTTGGCGACCTCGACTGTATGTTCGGTACCGCCGTGCTCGACATAGGTGATCTTTGCCATTGCGTGCGTCTTCCTTTTTCGATTGTCGATTTCTTCCTTAGTCAAGGCGAATAGGTCTTTCCAGTGTCATTTGCGACTCGACACGCCGCCCTGAGACTTTCCGCGGTGATTTTCGCTTTTTGTTCTGGCGTTTGGTCGTCAGCCTGTCGAATGACCGCAATGGTCCCGGGCGACCTTCTTTGGACAGGTGCAAAATCTACGACGGACTTGGGCGGAGAATAACTCGGGGCGCCCTCGGTTATCTTGGCGTGCAGAGGTCACGCATGGGGCGGGTCTGGATTGAAGGCGCTGCACTTGCCCTAGTGCGCTGCCTGATGCAAAACTGAAATCGGAAGCGCGATGTCTGTTTCATTGCCGGGTCCGTTGGCAAACGGACCGGTGCTAACCCCAGCTTTGGCAGGAGTGTGTCATGACATCCAAAACCGCAGGTTCCACACCGCCGGAAGATCTGACGCCGCAACCGCAGGTCAAGCTCAAGGTCAACAAAGTGACGGCGGGCGATATCATCGCATCGTTGAAAGCCGGGGTCTCGGATTTTCTGGCGCGGCCCCTCATGAGCGGGTTCTTTGGCCTGTTCTATGCAGTTTTCGGGATCCTGATGGTCTGGTGTCTGGTTTGGCTGGGCAAGATATGGATGATCATTCCCGCCATCGTAGGGTTTCCGCTGGTCGCCCCGTTCGCTGCTGCAGGATTGTATGAAATGTCTCGGCGGCGACAGCTTGGAGAGACATTCGGCTGGTCTGAAATCCTCACCGTCATGGCCGATCAACGCAAGCGTGAGATGGGATGGATGGCCTTTGTCACCTTGTTCATCTTCTGGGTGTGGATCTATCAGGTGCGGCTTTGGCTGGCGATTATCTTGCAGAATGCATCGTTCTCGGATTTTGACGGGTTTTTGGCGACTGTTTTCTTCACGCCACAGGGCTGGACCTTTCTGGCTGTTGGCACCTGCATAGGCGCATTTCTTTCGGCCGTTTTGTTCTCGGTAACCGTTATCGCAATGCCGCTGCTGCTGGATCGGGAAACCAATTTCGTTTCCGCGATGCTCACATCGATCCGAGTCGTGACGGAAAACCCGGTGGTCATGCTGTCCTGGGCAGCGATCATCTCGGTCACCATGCTGGTGTCTCTGATACCGGCATTTCTGGGCCTGATCTTCACTTTGCCAATTCTGGGCCATACCACCTGGCACCTCTATCGGCGCGCCGTTCAGCCTGCGGAGGCGTGATTGCCAAGCGATTTGCCCTCTTTGTTTGCAGGCGAGAGCATTCGAGGCCCTGTCAGAGTCGTTAAGCTACTGATTTCCGCAATCACCAATTGCAAGTGGTCCGGCGACTGTTCCGACTGCGTCACCGCTTGAACAATACCCCTTGCGACTGCTTGTCCCTGTGATCACCGCGCAGTTCGGCGTGTAGCGCGCGACCGGCCTGAACGCCGGGGCGGGCGCTGACTGTTTCAAGCCAGCGGGCGAAATGCGGCTTGTCTTCCAGCACCTGTTGCTGGCCCTCCCACAGGCTGGCCCAGCCCCAGATCGACATGTCGGCGATGGAATAGAAGTCACCCGCCACGTACTCGTTTTCAGCCAGCCGCCGGTCGAGCACGCCGTATAGGCGCCCGACTTCAGCCCGATAGCGATCTTTGGGGTAGGGCAGGTCCTGCGGTGGGTCCAGTTGCGGGGCGTATTTCAGAAAATGATGCGCCTGTCCGGCCATCGGGCCAACACCACCCATCTGCCACATCAGCCATTCCTCGATGGCGATCCGGTCACGCTCGGTATGGCCGTAAAAACGACCGGTCTTTCGGGCCAGGTACATCAGGATCGCGCCGCTTTCGAATACGGAAACCGGCGCGCCATCCGGGCCATTGGGATCAACGATGGCGGGCATGCGGTTGTTTGGCGAGATTTTGAGAAACTCGGGGTCGAACTGGTCCCCCTTGCCGATATTGATCAGATGGGTTGTGTAGGGCAGCTCCATCTCTTCCAAAGCGATGGACGCCTTCCATCCATTCGGCGTGGGCCAGAAATACAGATCGATCGGGTCTGCCATGAGTCCTCCTGATGTTCAGGTGATCATGCGGTTTTCTGCCGGAACGGCAAGGTCAGCCTACGAAAGCGTGACGGACACGCAGCGCGGGCTTGACGTCATACGGCGCGAGGCGTATTGCCGACGCAGAGCTACGTGGCGATTTGTTACCGGATTGCGGGCCACGCTAAACAACACCGCTAAAAGGTCAGGATGAAAGACCCCTTTCGCTTGGCCGCGTCTGGGGTTTTTTGTTTGCCTCTTACCGGGGCTGAAAGGATTGAGATGAGCAAGAGCTGGAACAAGCGCACCCAAGCCGTCCATGGCGGCACTCGCCGCAGCCAATACAAAGAGGTCAGCGAGGCAATCTTTCTGACCCAGGGCTTTGTCTATGACAACGCCGAGCAGGCCGAGGCCCGGTTCATCGAATCCGGCCCGGATGAATTCATCTATGCCCGCTATGGCAATCCGACCGTATCGATGTTCGAACAGCGTATCGCGGCGCTGGAAGGGGGCGAAGACGCTTTTGCCACTGCTTCGGGCATGGCGGCGGTCAATGGCGCTCTGGCTTCGATGTTGAAGGCTGGCGATCACGTGGTCTCGGCCAAGGCGCTGTTTGGCTCGTGTCTTTATATTCTCGAGAATATCCTGACCCGCTATGGGGTCGAGGTTACGTTTGTCGACGGCACCGACCTGGCGCAGTGGGAGGCCGCGATCCGACCCGACACCAAGGCTGTGTTCTTTGAATCCATGTCGAACCCAACGCTTGAGGTTATCGATATCGAGGCGGTTTCGAACCTGGCGCATACAGTCGGTGCTACTGTCATTGTCGACAACGTCTTTTCGACCCCGGTATTTTCGCGCGCGATCGAGCAGGGCGCGGATGTGGTCGTCTACTCGGCCACCAAACATATCGACGGGCAGGGGCGCGCGCTGGGCGGTGTCATCATCGGCACCAAAGACTTTATTCGCGGCACTGTTGAGCCCTATCTCAAGCACACAGGCGGCGCGCTCAGCCCGTTCAATGCTTGGGTCATGCTGAAAGGTCTGGAAACCATTGCCCTGCGGGTCAATGCGCAGGCGGAAACGGCGCAGACCATTGCCGAAGCGCTGGAGGGGCATCCGGCCCTTGAACGCACATTGTTCCCCGGGCTGAAAACCCACGCGCAGAATGCTCTGGTGCAATCTCAGCTTGGCGGCAAAGGCGGCACGGTTTTGTCGTTGGATATCAAAGGTGGCAAGGCGGCGGCATTTGCGTTTCTGAATGCGCTGACGATTCCGGTGATTTCGAACAATCTGGGCGACGCCAAGTCGATCGCGACGCATCCGGCAACCACGACACACCAACGTCTGAGCGACGCACAGCGGGATGAGCTGGGGATTACCCCCGGGCTGATACGCTTCTCGGTCGGGCTTGAGGATGCGTCCGACCTGCTGGCCGATATTCAACAGGCTTTGACCGCGTCGCAGCAATAAACCAAGACCGCCGGAGGGGTCGCTCTGGGGCGGGTTCGATCCCGCGCAGGGCGTGCATGGCCCGAGAATGTCGGATTTGCGCTGATTTTTTCAATCCGATCAGGTATCTTGCGCGTATCCGAGGGGACTGGAACAAGTTGCAAAACCGCCTATAGTCCGGCGGCGAAACAAGGACACTGGCGTATGAACGTACATCCACGCACTTTGGACGATACCCCCGATCGTGATGAGGCCGAGGCTGCGCTTAAGGTTTTGCGCAAGTGGGCCTCGTCTGCGTCTGATGCGGAAATCAGTCAGCTTGACCCGACAGTTGCGCGCCTGATCCCGGGATTGGCGCCTGTCAATTACCCGTCGCTCTCACGTGAGTACCCAGCGGATTTTCGTGTAGACGATGCCTATAAAGCCTCGTTGCCGGATCTGCAGAATGGGCCGTCCAGTCTGATCCGTGGCGCCAAACAGCAGATTCAGCACGTGGGGATTTCCAATTTCCGTCTGCCGATTCGGTTCCACCGCAAGCATGGCGAGGATTTGACGCTGGAAACCTCGGTGACCGGTTCGGTTAGTCTTGAGGCCGAAAAGAAGGGCATCAACATGTCCCGGATCATGCGGTCGTTTTACAAGCATGCCGAAAGCACATTCAGTTTCGAGGTTATGGAAGCCGCGCTGGAAGACTATAAAACCGATCTCGACAGTTTTGACGCCCGTATCCAGATGCGCTTTTCCTATCCCGATCGGGTCGAAAGCCTTCGGTCCGGCCTTTCGGGATATCAGTATTATGACATCGCGTTGGAACTGGTCGAACAGGGCGGCGAACGCCTGAAGATCATGCATCTGGACTATGTTTATTCCTCGACCTGCCCGTGTTCGCTGGAATTGAGCGAACATGCGCGTTCAACGCGTGGGCAGTTGGCAACACCGCACTCGCAACGCTCGGTCGCGCGAATTTCAGTGGTTGTCGATTGTGATGCCGATTGCCTGTGGTTCGAGGACCTGATTGCCCTGTGTCGCAGGGCTGTGCCCACCGAAACGCAGGTCATGGTCAAGCGCGAGGACGAGCAGGCCTTTGCGGAATTGAACGCCGCCAACCCGATCTTTGTCGAAGATGCGGTGCGTCTGTTCTGTGCCGAATTGCAGGTCGATCATCACGTCGGTGATTTCCGGGTGATCGCAAGCCATCAGGAAAGCCTGCACAGCCATGATGCGATCTCGATTCTGACCGAAGGCCCCACATTCGAGGCCGCAAGCGTTGACCCGAGATTGTTTACTACCCTGTTTCACGTCGGCTGAAAAACCGGCGGAACCGGTTGGAATCAGGCTTAAATTTCAGCGATTGGCGTAAAATTGCCGCAACGCAGCAGGAAATGCTGCATCCGCGTTTTTTTTCACGTATGAGTGGGCCGAGTGCAGCTGCTGCGCCGCGGTCAAAATGCGCTGAATGATCAAGTCCTACGAAGATATTCCAAGGTGCAGCCTGAAAGGAAGCCGGTACGTGCAAGGCCCAGGTCCGCAATTTTGTGAAGCCACCCGAATGATCGGGTTGGGCGGGGTTCTTTTTGCCGATTTCCGCTGCATCGCTTTCATAGGAGAGACATGCAATGAATCCAATTTCCCAACCGCTTGAGTTTCAGGCCGCTGCATTCCGCGTCGCCGGGTATGCCATGGTCAGTCAGTTGAAAATCATGCAGATCATGGCGCGTTCGGCCATCGAATTGCCGATGGCCCCGGTTCACGCCCTGCACGCAGCAGCGTCCGAACCCGCTCCGGTCACGCCGAAGCCCGCTGAGCGCAAAGTCGCACCGAAAGCCAAAGCGGCCCCGGCTGCTAAACCAGCCACCAAACCCAATTCGGTGGCCAAAGCGAAGCCCGCTGTTGCGCCAAAAGCCAAGCCTCCGGTTGCTGCGAAACCGAAAGCCACTGTTGTGGCAAAGCCCAAGGTTGAAGCCGCACCGAAAGTCAAAGCTGCACCAAAACCCAAGGCTCTGGCTGCTGCAGAACAGCCCAAAGCTCCGGCCGTCCGCGCACAGGCACCCGCACCCAAACCCGCGCCGGCTCGTAAAGCTGCGCCCAAGCCACGCGTGCAGGCAGCAACACCCGCCGCCAAGGCGGTCGCCGCAGCGAAAACCGCTGCTGCCGCAAAGACGGCACCCAAACCTGCGGACCCGGCACCCAAATCAGAAGCAAAACCGGCCCCCCGGCAAGCGCAACGCGCAGCTCCGGCCAAACCTGCCGCAACCAAGCCCGAGCAACCGGTGCAGTCCAATGTCGAGCCCACGACACCGGCCCGCCGGACCCGCGCGCCCTCGAAACCGCCGGCAATGCCGACACAAACAGAGAAATCCGGGGATTAATACAAGTCCACCCGCTTGACACCACCGGGCCACCAAGCCAACCCTTCGCGGGATGATGGACTTTCGCCCGGTCGGATATGTGATTGGCCTGCTGGTCGCCATTCTTGGGGCGACCATGCTGCTGCCTATGCTTGCGGACCTGATCGAGGGCCGGGGGGAGTGGCACGTTTTCCTTGAAAGCGCGGTCATCACGATGCTGACCGGCACGGTCCTGGCGATGGCCTGTTCGAACGGCGTAGGCGAGGGGCTGACCATTCGGCAGACGTTTCTGCTGACCACCGGCGTCTGGGTCGCGCTGCCTGTTTTCGGCGCGATCCCCTTTCTGTTCGGCGAAACCGAATTGCGGTTCGTCGATGCCTATTTCGAGGCCATGTCCGGCCTGACGACCACCGGTTCCACCGTGATCTCGGGTCTGGATGACCTGCCGCGCGGGCTGTTGCTGTGGCGCGGCGTTCTGCAGTGGCTTGGCGGTATCGGGATCATCGTCGTCGCGATGGTGTTCCTGCCCGAATTGCGGGTTGGCGGGATGCAAATCTTCCGCTCGGAAGGGTTTGAAACCATGGGGAAAATCCTGCCACGCGCGCAGGAGATAGCGGGCCAAATTTCCCTGATCTATGTCTTCCTGACTGTTGTTTGTGCGTTGGTCTATGCCGGTCTGGGAATGAGCTTTTTTGACGCCGTGGTGCATGCGTTCACGACAATATCAACGGGCGGGTTTTCGAATTACGATGCGTCTTTTGGTACGTTTTCGGGGCCAGCGGAATATGCAGCTTCGGTATTCATGATCCTCGCTGCGCTGCCCTTCGTGCGGTATGTGCAACTGGCCAATGGACACAGCACATCGTTGCTGCGTGACAGTCAGATCCGGGCCTTTCTGGCGACAATCCTGGTGCTGGTCATCGTCATGACCGTGTTTCTGACTTCCGTGTTTCCGCACCATTGGGAACAGGCGTTCCGCGAGTCGCTGTTCAACATCACCTCGATCATCTCGGGCACCGGCTATGCCAGTGTTGATTATATGGGCTGGGGCGGGTTCCCGATCATGGTGTTCTTTCTGATCGGCCTGATCGGCGGGTGTGCCGGATCGACCGCCTGTTCAATCAAGATCTTCCGCTATCAGCTATTGATCGCGTCCATCAAAACCCAAATCAACCGGATCAGAACGCCGCATGGGGTCTTTGTACCTACCTATGACGGTCGCCCGATCAGCCGCGATGTTCTGACCTCGGTCATGAGCTTTTTCATGTTCTTCGTCCTGTCGATGGGGGTGCTGTCCTGGGCGCTGGCGCTGACCGGTCTGGATTTCATCACTTCCGTTTCCGGCGCGGCAACGGCGTTGGCAAACGTGGGACCGGGCCTGGGTGACCAGATCGGTCCGGCTGGCAACTTTGCCGGGTTGAATGACACGGCCAAGTGGATGCTGACCATTGGCATGCTGGTCGGGCGGTTAGAGCTGTTGGCCGTATACGCAATATTTACCGTCCAATTCTGGAGAGGCTGATGAAAAGACCCCTTGGCGCGCAAATCTCTCACGCGCTGAAAGAACGCGGTGTGGATGTCATCTTTGGCATTCCGGGTGTGCATAATCAGGAGATGTATCGCGGGATCGAAGAGGCTGGGATTAGCCATGTTCTGGCGCGGCACGAGCAGGGTGCAGGGTTCATGGCGGATGGCTATGCGCGCGCGACAGGCAAGCCGGGTGTTGCCTATGTGATAACCGGGCCGGGGTTATGCAATACGATGACGCCGATGGGGCAGGCTTATAGCGACTCGGTGCCGATGCTGGTGATCTCGTCCTGCCTTGATGAGACACAGGCACAGCGCGGCCAATTGCATCAGATGAAGGATCAGAGGGCCGCAGCCGAAACGGTTACCGACTGGTCGTGTCAGGCCGACACTGCACAAGCTGCGTACGGTCTGATCGAGCGCGCGTTCGAAGAGTTTGAGCTATCGCGCCCAAGGCCAAAACACATTCAGGTTCCCATCGCGCAGCTCGAGGCCGAAGCCGACCCCGCGCCGTTTCCAAACCAACCCGCGTTACGCACCAAGGTTCTGCCGCCAGATGTTGCACCGGTCATGTCGATGCTGAACATCGCCAAGCGACCGCTGTTCATTCTGGGCGGTGGTGCACGGTCAAACCTTTGGCGGCAGATTTTGACACAGTTGGGGGCTGCGTGCTTCACGACCTATGCCGGTCGCGGTCTGACGGGTACCGGCTATAACTTGGACTTTGGAGCCATGTTGCCCAGACCAAGCAGCGCCGAAGTGATCGCCTCGGCTGATCTGGTGGTTGCGGTCGGGACGGAACTGGCCGAGGTGGATCTGTGGCGCACCGATTTAGGGCATGCAGCCAATCTTGTTCGCGTCGATCTGGACCCTGAAGTGCTGTCGGATCGTCACCGTGCCGCAATCAAACTGCAGGCAGATAGCGAGAGCTTTGCCCATGCCCTGCTTGCCGCTTCTGATCAGGTGAAGCCCGCGACAGGTTGGAGCGCTGAGGAGGTCGCACAGGCCCGCAGTCGCTGGCGGGCCGAGATTGATGCCGAACGTCCGGGCATTGTCCCCGTGCTGGATGCGCTGCGGGCTGCTATGCCTTTGGACGCCATGATCTATTCAGATATGACCCAATTTGCGTATGTCGCGAAAGAGGTTTGGGATATGGCTTACCCCGGTCATTGGCACCATCCGACGGGGTTCGGAACGCTGGGCTATGCGCTGCCCGCAGCTATCGGCGGGGCGGTGGCACGACGCGGGAAACCGACCGCCGTAGTCGCAGGTGATTACGGGTTTCAGTACACAGTGCAAGAATTGGGAACGGCGGTGGAACTGGGCCTGTCGCTACCGATCATCCTCTGGGACAACGGCAAGCTGAAAGAGATCGAAGACAGCATGGTCCGCGGCCAAATCGCGCCGAACGCTGTGGTGGCGCGCAATCCCGATTTCTGCAAACTCGCCGAGGCCTACGGTGCGCGCTCGGCTGCGCCCAGCAATCTCGACGAGATGCAAATTGCTTTGCGCGACGCATTTGCGGCACCTGTGCCAACACTGATCCGCGTAACGCCGGATATTCTTTGATCCAAAGAAAAACGGCGCTGTTGAATACAGCGCCGTTTACCTGATGGCATTTGGTTTAGTCCCAGCAATGCACCAGGACGGTCATACCTGTCGCGCGTCGGCTGAGCTCGTTTGGTGAAATGTTGGCTGTGCCTTGACCGGGCTGACCTGAAACTCCTGCCTTTCCAAGGATTTCCGTCAACCGATCCACGTTTGCTGCAAGGCTGACGCTGGCAGGCAGGCTGCGCCCGTCCGAAGGTGTCGGCAGCACCATTCCGATCACATTGCCGCTGCCGTCGAAGACCGGGCCACCCGCATCGCCTGGTTGGGTCGACAGGCTCAGGCGTTTCACGCCGGCCTCACCGTTCAGGCCGCGAATATCGGCGACCTGCCCGAAGCTGAGCGTCGGTGCACCCAAAGCCCCCTGATACGAGAAACCGGACACGGCCACATCCGACTGAATGCGTGGCTGCTCCGAATTAAACTCGGCCACGCTGATCGGGCTCAGCGTTCGCGTCGGACGCAGCACCGCAACCCCCAAGTCAGCGTCGGCCCAAGCCACTTGCACCTCTTGGTCGCCATCCAGAGTGATGCGGGCGCAGTTGTTTGCAGCCTCGGCGACGGTCAGGACGGAGCCTCCGGTATCCGCAAAGAAGCCCGAGCGAGACAGACGCGGCTTGCGGACTTGCAGGCCCGAGATCAGGTCGATGCTTTGTTCTGCGTCAGCTCCTGCGCCGTCATCAAGCACCGCGTCGGTGGTCGCAAAACTGGCGCGCATCGCGGCCAGAACCCGGGACCGGCGCGCGTCGTCGCCTTCGGGCCAGACCAGCGTGAACCCTTTGATCTTGCCGTCGTCCAACGCTGCCTGCGTGTATGAAACGATCCCATTGCCGTGCCCCTCGATCGAAAAGCTGTTGCCGCGCAGGTCGCGGGGGCCGTTCAACGGCACAATTTCAAGCGACTGCATCACGTCGTAAAGCGCCCGTAGCGTGGCCGGGGACCCTTCTTGACTGATCAGCAGGGCCTTTGCGTCCAGATCCGAGGTGGGCTTGAAATGGGCAAACGGGGCTTCGTACCGGTCAAAGGCCAGGACCTCTAGCGGCAGATCCAGCGAAATGCCTGCATCGCTGTCGGCATAGCGACCCATCCCGACGCTGATCAGCGGCGCGTTGTAGTCGTCCATCAGCGCCTTGCGTTGCAGGGTGGTTAGAACGCCGGTTGCTTCATAGCCGTTGAACCGCTGCCATTCCTGCATGGACCGACGGGTTCCAGCGCCAAAGGCGCCATCGATGGTCGAGGCGTAGAACCCTGCGGCCTGCAATGCGGTTTGCAGGTCCTTACGTTCCTGCGCGGTCAGCAGACGTTCACCGCGCAGGGCTTCGGCCCGGGTTTCCTCTGACGGCTGGATGGTTAAGCTGGCCTGCGGTTGTTCCTCGGGCGTGACCGGCGTGGCTATGGCCGGGCGGTCCAAAGTGTTGATGCCAACGGGCCAGAACTGCTGATTGAACGAGTTCGAGAACGCGATGTAGCTGTCATTGGGAATCTGGCGTTCCGTCCGATAGACGCGCAGAACCTGTTCAGCATCCGAACGAGAATATGGTCCGATAACAATTGCATACCAGCCACTGTTCAAGCGAAATCCGCTGACATCCGGAAGATTGCTGGCATAGGCCTGCGCCCGTTCCTGCGCCTCGCGCAGCGAAGGCTGTGCCTCGACCTGGACCCAAACGCCCTGATCCTGCTGCGCGCTTGCGGCGCGCAGGCCGAAAAGGAAAATTAAAAGAATTACCGAAAATACACGTGTCATTGTCTGCCCGTTTCGCAGTGTTTTGTCTTTGGCGCAGATTACGCGAAAGCATGGATCAAACGCCATGCCCCTATGAAGGCGGATCGACAGTGTGGCGGCTCAGTGACAGCCCGTGGCCATTGGCCCGTTGACGCCCCTTTGCCCCTTGCATAGGAAGGGCGAAACCGACCGGAACCGGGTGCTGTTGCACCCAGAGGGAATGTCATGACCGAACCGTCCAGCGCACCACGCTCGTTTCAGGAAATTATCCTGCGTCTTCAGACCTATTGGGCATCCAAGGGCTGCGCCATCCTGCAGCCCTATGACATGGAAGTAGGGGCAGGGACGTTCCATCCGGCAACCACCCTGCGCGCTTTGGGGTCCAAGGCTTGGGCGGCGGCCTATGTGCAGCCCTCGCGCCGTCCGACCGACGGGCGCTATGGTGAGAACCCGAACCGGTTGCAGCATTATTATCAGTATCAGGTGCTGATCAAACCCAGCCCGCCTGATTTGCAGGAACTGTATCTGGGATCGTTGCAGGCCATCGGCATCGATATGGACCTGCACGATATCCGCTTTGTCGAGGATGACTGGGAAAGCCCGACGCTGGGCGCCTGGGGGCTGGGTTGGGAGGTCTGGTGCGATGGCATGGAGGTTAGCCAGTTCACCTATTTCCAACAGGTGGGCGGCCATGACTGCGCGCCGGTCTCGGGCGAACTGACCTATGGGCTTGAGCGTCTGGCGATGTACGTGCTGGGTATCGATCATGTGATGGACATGCCCTTTAACGATCCGCAATCGCCCAGCCCGTTGACCTACGGCGATATCTTCAAACAGACCGAAGAGGAATACGCCCGTTGGAATTTCGACGTGGCCAACACCGAAGTTCTGCTGCGCCATTTCGAAGAGGCCGAGGCCGAGTGCGCCGCTATTCTGGCGCAGGTACATGACGATCCGAAAACCGGCAAGCGCATCATCATGGCGCATCCCGCTTATGATCAGTGCATCAAGGCCAGTCACATCTTCAACCTGCTGGATGCACGGGGCGTGATCTCGGTGACCGAACGGCAGGCCTATATCGGCCGGGTCCGTGCGCTGGCCAAGCAATGCGCCGACGCCTTCGTTCAAACCGAGGCCGCCGGGCACGTGGCCTGATGCGCCTTTCAGGCCAAACCAGGCAGCAAAACCTTCAGGCCAGCCGCGATCATGCCGATTGCGATGGCCGACAGGATCATGCCCATGAAACGGCTCATGATCACGCGGGCATTTTCCGACAGACGCTTGGCGATGGCCGAGGCGTTCCAGAAAGTGACGAACAGCAGCAACAGGACAACCAGAAATACGCCAGCATAAACAATGGCATCAATGGCGCTGCTGATGTGGTGCGCATACAGGATCAGTGTCGTGATCGTACCTGGGCCGACAAGGATCGGGAATGCCAAGGGATAAAATGCAACTGTGTCGGGCTCAGGGTAGGATTCCCGTTCCCCCTTGGTGCCGTGGTGGGACGTGCTTTGATTACCATTCAGCATATTCAGCCCGATCATCAGGACGACCAGCCCGCCCGCAACGCGCAGGTCATCAACGCTGATCCCGAACAGGCTCAGTGTTTTGTTCCCGATCGCGGCGAAGGCCGCGCCAAGTATCAGGCAGTAGACGGCTGTTTTTGCGGCGACTTTTCTTTGGTCCGCCGGAGGCAACCCGTCCGTCACGCTCAGAAATACCGGCAGGTTCGTAATCGGGTTCATGATTGCAAAAAGCGCGCCAAAGAATCCTACGGCAAGGGTCGTGTCCATTCCACAAATCTCGTTTTGCCCTGTAATCCATCGGAACCTGTCCTATTTTCGCGCCGCATGAAAGGGGCATCGTAAGCATGAGAGGAAGACTATGACCGGAAAACTGCTTGCGATTGTACTGCTGGTCTCGGCCCTAGCCGCCGGGATCGGTATGTATTACCTGCAAATTTACGGGTTCTACTATGATGTCGAAGCGAAACCCGGACAGGATGTGGCGCTGGTGGCCCAAGGCGCAGAAGACCCGACGGCCATTTCTTACACCGCCTTTCAGGCGATTGATGCAGACAGTTCACCGATCCGCTATCGTGCTTGTTTTGAAACAGACCTGACGCATGATGACCTTCGCGCCTATCAAACAGTCGAGGATGCGGAACCCCTGACCGCACCGGGGTGGTTCGATTGCTATGACGCGGCCGCTCTGGCTGATGCGCTGAAATCGGGGCAAGCGCAGGCCTACTTGGGGGTCAAGAACGTCCACTACGGTGTCGACCGAATTGTCGCCGTCACCCAAGACGGTAAAGGATATGTCTGGCACGCGTTGAACAATTGCGGTGAGAAAGCCTATGACGGGACCGTGGTTGGCGAGGAGTGCCCGCCCCGGCCAACCGAATGAGGACCGCATGAGCGCCGCAACCGTTCATATCCCAGATTTTCTGACCGCAACGCTGGGGTTCGCGGTCTACCTTCTGGGGGCCGAGATCAATGCGCGCGTCGCCGCATTGCGGCAGTTCAACATCCCCGAACCCGTCAGCGGAGGGTTGCTGGCCTCTCTGGTCGTGCTGCTGCTGTATCTGGTGTTCGATATTGAGCTGTCTTTCGAGCTTGGTACCCGGGACTTTCTGCTTGTCGTGTTCTTTGCGGGCATCGGTCTGAACGCGCGAATCTCAGATTTGATTTCGGGCGGCAAGCCCCTGTTTTTGCTTCTGATCCTGACACTGATCACGATCATAGCCCAAAACGTACTGGGCGCATTTGGTGCGTCGCTGTTCGGATATCCCACGCAAGCCGGGGTTCTGTTTGGCTCTGCTGCATTGATCGGAGGGCACGGTACGGCAATTGCATGGGCGCCCGAAGTGGCCGAAGTTACCGGGTTGGACGGCGCGACCGAACTGGGCGTTGCGGTGGCGACGCTGGGTTTGGTTCTGGCGGCGCTGATCGGTGGTCCGATTGCCAAGTATCTGGTCGAAGGCCGCAGCCTCAGCCCGTCGCGTCCCAACGAAGAACACACGATCGGCCTGCCGAACGACCCGACCGATGCGGACACCAAAATCGACCACCTGACGATCATGCGGGTGCTTCTGTATCTGAACCTCGCCATTATCGCGGGCTATTTTCTGGGCGAAGTCATCAGCGCTGCCGGGCTGAAGCTACCGCTGTTTGTACCCTGTCTGATCATGGGAATTGTCATCGCCAATCTGCGCACCGCGCTTGTTCCCAATCGGCCTCCTGTATCGCAGACACCATCTTTGGCGCTGATCTCGGAGTTTTCGCTGGGTGCCTTTCTGGCCATGTCGCTGATGAGCCTGCAATTGTGGACCATAGCGGAACTTGGGCTTGCGATCGTTGTTATCATGACGGCCCAAACGCTCTTTGCGCTTGTATTCGTTATCTGGGTGCTGTTCCCGGTCATGGGCTCCAACTACCGCGCCGCTGTGCTGGCAGCGGGCTTCGGCGGTTTCGCTTTGGGCGCAACCCCGACCGCGATTGCAAATATGACCGCCGTGACCAAGCGATATGGCCCGTCGCCTATTGCCTTTATCGTGCTGCCCCTTGTATCCGCATTCTTTGTGGATATCGCCAATGCCATCGTCATCCAGACGATCGTCAATTTCTAAGGACCGAAAATGCCCGACCTGCTGATCGAACTGTTTTCCGAGGAAATCCCCGCGCGCATGCAGACGCGCGCCGGTGAAGACCTGAAAAAGCGGATCACCGACGGTCTGGTCGAGGGCGGTCTGACCTACGCCGGGGCTGCTGCGCTGACTACACCGCGTCGCCTGACGCTGGCGGTCGAAGGGCTGCTGGCAGAAAGTCCCACGATCCGCGAAGAACGCAAGGGTCCCAAAGTCGGCGCGCCGGACAAAGCCATCGAGGGCTTTTTGCGCGGCGCAGGCCTGACCCGGGATCAATTGGAAGAGCGGGATACGCCCAAAGGGGCGGTCTATTTCGCCACCATCGAAAAACCCGGCCGCCCGGCTGCCGAAATCGTGGCCGAGGTTCTAGAAGCGACGATGCGCAACTTCCCGTGGCCCAAATCAATGCGCTGGGGCAGGGGTGGCATGCGCTGGGTGCGTCCTCTGCACTCGATCCTGTGCATTCTGTCTGACGACTCCGGTGCGCAGGTCGTGCCGATGGAGGTTGAAGGGATCAAATCCGGCGACACGACCGAAGGTCATCGCTTTATGGCGCCGAACCGGTTCTCGGTGACGTCTTTCGACGACTACGCGGCCAAGCTGAAGCGCGCCTTTGTGGTCCTGTCGCCCGAGGAACGTGCTGAGCACATCTGGAACGACGCCCAGAACATGGCCTTTGCCGCCGGTCTGGAAGTGGTCGAGGACAAGGGTCTGCTGGCCGAGGTGGCCGGGCTGGTCGAATGGCCGGTGGTTCTGATGGGGCAGATTGACGAGGAATTCCTCGAATTGCCGCCCGAGGTGCTGCAGACCTCGATGAAAGAACACCAGAAATTCTTTTCCATGAAGAACCCCAAAACAGGCCGGATCGAACGCTTTGTCACCGTCGCCAATCGCGAAACCGCCGACAATGGCGCGACCATTTTGGCGGGGAACCAGAAGGTGCTGTCGGCGCGTCTGGCGGATGCCAAGTTCTTCTGGGAGAACGACCTGCGTGTCGCCAAATCGGACATCGCCCAATGGACCCGTGCGTTGGAAAACGTGACCTTCCACAACAAGCTGGGCACGCAGGCCGAACGGATCGACCGCATCGCCGCGCTGGCCCGCGAACTGGCCCCGGTGACTGGGGCAGACGCGGACCAAGCTGAGAAAGCCGCGCGTCTGGCCAAGGCCGATCTGAGTTCCGAGATGGTCTATGAATTCCCGGAATTGCAAGGGCTTATGGGGCGGTACTATATCGAAGCAGCTGGCGAAAACGCTGCCGTCGCCGCCGTGGCGCAGGAGCATTACTCGCCGTTGGGACCATCGGATGACGTGCCAACCGCGCCGCTCTCGGTGACCGTGGCGCTGGCCGACAAGCTGGACACGCTGACCGGGTTCTGGGCGATTGATGAGAAACCCACCGGCTCGAAAGACCCGTTTGCTCTGCGAAGATCAGCGCTGGGGGTCGTAAGACTAGTTTTGGGCAACAATCTGAGAATTGGCCTAGCCTCTCGAACGATTGAGCGCCATTTGCTCGCTACTCTTATCGCAGTCAAAGGCAGTGAGGTGCGCGCGAAAGGCGATGCTATTGGCAAAAGTGGGATAGCAGAATACCTGTCCAACGATCAGCTGCAAGAACTGGCTTACGCTGTCGTGGACAGCGATGGGACGACAACCGAAGAACGGCATTTGTCACGACTGGACAAGGACAAGCTAAACCTCCTCTCCTTCTTCCATGATCGCCTCAAGGTCTTCCTCCGAGACGAAGGCATCCGTCACGACATCATCGACGCTTGTATCGCGATGGAGGGGAATGACGACCTCAATCTGCTGGTCAAACGCGCCCGCGCGCTGAACGCGGTGATTGCGACCGAGGATGGGGAAAACCTCGTACAGGGCTTCAAGCGTGCCAACAATATTCTGACCCAGGCCGAGGAGAAGGATGGCGTGGAATACTCCTATGGCGCGGACATCAAGTTTGCGGAAACCGACAGCGAGAAGGCTCTGTTTGCGGCGCTGGAGGCAGCCAAGGCCAAGATCGACCCGGCCTTGAAGGCCGAGGACTTCCCGGCCGCCATGGCCGCGATGGCCACGTTGCGCGGGCCGGTAGATGCGTTTTTTGAGGATGTGCAGGTCAATTCCGACAATGACATCCTGCGTCGCAACCGTCTGAACCTGCTCAGCCAGATCCGTCAGGTCTGCTCCAGCGTTGCCGATCTGACCCGGATCGAGGGCTGATCCAAGGGCGCGCGCGTTCCTGCGCGCCCAGAACGCCCTTGCGTGAGGGGCGCAGGTGCCTATGCTGCGGTGAAACCAAAAGGTGCCGCAGTGCAGAATAATCCGCATACAACGCTTATCACCGCTGACGCCCCTGTTGCCGCCGACACCCATGGTGGCCGGGCGAAGTGCCTGCAACGACTGGCCCGGCTGGAATTGCCGGTGCCCCGGACGGTGGCCCTGTCGTTTGAGGCCGTGCAGCAGATTGCAAACGGTCAATTCCCGGACATGGCCGCCATTCTTGAACAGTTCGACCCGTCTTCGTTGTTGTGCGTGCGTCCCAGCTCGCAAGACCCCGATTGGGGCGGCCCCGGTGCGGTTTTGAACATCGGGATGAACGACGCACGCTATTTGGATGTGTCTGCCGAGATGGGCCGGGATGCGGCGGCAGCGTTGTATCTGAGGTTCGTGCAAAGCTATGCGATGCATGTGGCCCGTCTGGACCCTGATGTGTTCGACGATATCGAGGCAGACGGGCGCGAGGGGCTGAGCCTGTCCTTGCGCGCCTATGAGGACGAAACCGACGAGGCATTCCCCCAGGATCGAGGCGAGCAACTGATCGGAGTGCTGCGGTCGATGGCGCGTGCGTGGGACGGAACCTCGGCCCGGCTGCTGAGGCAGGCCAAGGGCGCCCCTGCGGACGCCGGTCTGGGCCTGGTGATCCAAGAGATGATCCCGGGCGTCGGGCAGGGCGAATGCGGATCAGGTGTACTGCAATTGGTTGATCCGGCCACCGGTATGCCGCAGATCACCGGCCGTTATCTAAGCCAGAGTCAGGGGCGCGATGCGCTAGGTGAGGGGGTCTCGGCCCTCTATCTGGAAAAGGATCCACGCGGGCAGTCGCTGGAAGATGTGGCCCCCGAGGCATTTGACGAGCTCAAAGCGCATGCCGCCCTGATGCGTGAAAAGTTGCGGGAAGAAATGCAGGTCGAATTCGTGATCGAAAACGGCCATGTGCATATTCTGGACGGAGTTCGGGTTCCGCGCGGCTCTCGTGCATCAATGCGGATTGCGGTGCGGCTGGCCGAGGATGGCATCATCCCGCAGCAAGAGGCGGTCATGCGGATCGATCCGCATTCTCTGAACGAATTGCTACACCGTCAGGTTCACCCGGATGCCGAGCGCGACGTGCTGACAACCGGCATTGCCGCAAGCCCCGGGGCTGCGACCGGGCGCGTCGTTTTCACCGCAGCCGAGGCGCAAGCCAGCGCGGCGCGGGGCGAGCCGTGCATTCTGGTGCGCCGTGAAACCTCACCCGAAGATGTGCGCGGAATGCACGCCGCCGTGGCGGTTCTGACGGAAAAGGGCGGCATGACCAGCCACGCCGCCGTGATCGGGCGCGGTTTGGGGCTGCCCTGTATCGTCGGCGCGTCAGAGATGCGGTTTCAGACCAAGAAAAAGCTGCTGACGGCGCCGGATGGGCGCACCTTCAAAACAGGTGATACTCTGACGATCGACGGGTCATCCGGCCAGGTCTTGGCGGGGCAGCCCGCAATGCTTGAGGCGGCATTGGACGATTGTTTTCAAACCCTTATGTCCTGGGCCGATGCCGAGCGCGACATTGCCATTCGCGCGAATGCCGACACCCCCGCCGACGCGCAGACCGCACGAAACTTTCAGGCGCAGGGAATCGGATTGTGCCGCACCGAGCATATGTTCTTTGATCCCGGTCGCCTGACTGTGATGCGCGAGATGATCTTTGCGCAAACACCATCGGGCCGGGCAGCTGTTCTGGAACGCCTGCTGCCAATGCAGCGGCAGGATTTCGTACAACTCTTCCGCATCATGGAAGGTCAGCCGGTCTGTATCCGCCTGTTCGATCCGCCGCTGCACGAGTTTCTGCCGACCACCCGCACTGGCCAACGCGAGCTGGCCGAAGCGCTGGATTTGCCGGTGTCCGATGTCGAACGCCGCGTGGACGCCATGAGCGAATACAACCCGATGCTGGGTTTGCGCGGGGTCCGACTGGGTGTCACCGTGCCAGAGATCTACGACATGCAGGCGCGCGCGATTTTTGAAGCAACGCTTGAGGCCAGCAAGGACGGTGCACCCGTTGTGCCCGAGGTGATGATCCCGCTGGTATCCGCCAAGCGAGAAGTCGAGCTGGTCAAGGCGCGCATCGATACGGTCGCTGCCGAAGTCGCCTCGGAAAAAGGGCAAGAGATCAATTATCGACTGGGCGTGATGGTGGAAACCCCGCGCGCCTGCATGCGCGCCGACGAGATCGCGCCGCATTCGGCGTTTCTGAGCTTTGGCACCAACGATCTGACGCAGATGACCTATGGGCTGTCGCGCGATGACGCTGGGCGGTTTATGTCCGCTTATGTTCGGCTGGGTGTATTCAACGAAGACCCGTTTCACGTACTTGACGCGGATGGCGTCGGTGAGCTGTTGAAACTGGGGGCTGAGCGCGGGCGCCAAGCACAACCAGACGTTACACTTTCTGTTTGTGGCGAGCATGGGGGAAACCCCGAATCAATCGCCATCTGCCGCGCGCTTGGATTTGACTATGTCTCGTGCTCACCCTTCCGGGTACCCGTCGCTCGGCTATCTGCCGCTCAACTGGCGATTTCCTCCAAACTTGGGGGTTGACTTAGCCTCAAAGCCCTAGAAATAGTGGGTTTGGGATGGAATGGTGGCCAAAGTTTTTTGGGCACCTGCGCAAGATTCCTCTTGCGTTTTCCACAAAACTGGACGTTTGCCCTCGTATCGGGTATCAGCCTCCTCGCGCCCGCCGGGGGAGGGTTTGGCGCGTTTGTGTGCCTGTGCGAGGTTATCTGATGAAACGCTACATAGTGGCTGTTGCCTTAGCGGCGGCAACCGTGCTGCCGAGTCTGTCCGCTGCCGAGAGGCGGGGTGTCGAAACCACAAAAAATGAACTGGTCGCCCGGAATGAACTTCCGGCGCAGAGCTTTCGCGACTATCTGAAGCTGTTCAAGCCGCGTAAAGCGCCGGAACCGGTCGAAATCTCTTACACGAAAGCCTGGCTGGATCAGCTGCCCAAGGCATCAGGGGACGAACATTTTCGCTGCCTGGCCGAAGCGCTGTATTTCGAAGCGCGCGGTGAAAGCATCCGTGGTCAGTTTGCCGTTGCCGAGGTGATCCTGAACCGCGTCGACAGCTCTCGCTTTCCCAATTCGCTGTGTGGCGTGATCAATCAGGGAACCGGTAAGAAATACCAATGCCAGTTCACCTATACCTGCGACGGTAAGAAAGAAGTCATCCACGAAAAACGCGCCTATGAACGTGTGGCCAAGGTGGCCCGCGCTGCAATTGACGGCGTGAGTGATGAGATGACGTCTGGTGCAACGCACTACCACACCAAGGCAGTGCGTCCGTCCTGGTCGCGGGTGTACAAAGAAACCGCCCGGATCGGCGTTCATATCTTCTATCGCCACAATTACCGCACCGCCAGCAACTGAGAACCGGCCGAATGTCGCGCGTGACGCCGCATTCGGCGGGTAGAATGGCGCTTGTCGCGATGCTATAGGCCCTCGGGACACCTAAATTGGGTGAACTCTTCATGTTGGCAAAGGGCCCGACCCATGAGTTCTGAGATTCGTCTTGCCTTCGCGCATCCATCCGAGCGTTCGGAGGCGACAGCCACGCGCGGTCCGTTGGATCGCATCTCGTTGCGCGACCACATCGTTGATGTCGAGATTGGTGCGTTTCAGGCCGAGCGTGGCACCACGCAGCGTATCTGTTTCAATATCGTGGTCGAGGTGCGCCCTCTGACCGATCCGATTGACGATGATGTTGATCGTATTCTGTCCTATGACCGTGTGACCGAAGCGATTGCCTATGAGCTGGCCGCCGAGCGATTGAACCTGTTGGAAACGCTGGCGGACCGCGTGGCGGAACGGATATTGCTTGAGCCGCAGGCTGTAAGGGCCTTTGTTCGCATCGAAAAACTGGATCGTGGGCCGGGTGCTCTGGGTGTCGAGATCGTGCGTGGCAAAGACGCGGTTCACGCCGAGGTCACCGAGGAGGAGCGCCCGCATCCGCGTCTGGTTTTTCTGTCCAACGCCGCCATCGCATCGGACAATCTGACCGGCTGGATTGACCAGTTGGAAAATCGTCAACGCCCCCTGATCCTCTGCGTTGGCGCGGCGGATATGGCCGTTCCGCAAACAGGACATGCGATGACGCAGCGCCGGATTGACCTTTTGGCGATCGAGCAGAATGCCTGGGTTCTGGCCGCGCGCGATCACCGCTGTGTTGTGGTCTCGACGCGGACCGAACTGGATTGGGCGATGAAGAACGGTCAGATCTGCGTCTGGGCCCCGTCGAAAATCGTTCTGGATGCGGTGGATGGTCCTTCCGCTGCTCCGTCTGATGCTGTGGCGCTGGCGGCGTGGTTTGCGGCGACGTTCGAGGCCAGCGAGATGCTGGTGATCGGAGGCGAGTTGCCCGATGCGCCGAAAACGCCCCTGCGTGCGGTTTCCACAGCGCAGGCCAAGCTGTGACCACATATTACCGGCCATTGGTTCAACATGGGCCAAACAGGCCTGCCGGTGCGATGCCGCTGGCGGGGCAGGAATTGTGGTTCACCCATGCCGAAGCTCTTGCCCGCCACGGATCCGCAGAAATTGTTTCCGCACAAGAAGTTCCGCCTGAAACCTCAACTAGATTGACAGCGCCGCGCGCGGCCATCGCTGGCCTGGACATGGCAACCTCGCAAATCATGGGCATCTTGAACGCCACTCCGGACAGCTTTTCAGACGGCGGAGTTCATAATTCGGTTGATGTCGCACTGGCGGCGGCCAGAGACATGGTTGCGCAAGGTGCCAGCATCCTGGATATCGGCGGAGAATCGACGCGCCCAGGTGCAACGCTGGTCCATGAGAAAGAAGAGATCGCAAGAACGCAGCCACTGATCGAGGCGATCCAGGCCGAAACAAACGCGCTGATTTCGATCGACACGCGGAAAGCGGCGGTCGCTCGGGTTGCGCACGAGGCTGGCGCGGGCTTGATCAACGATGTCTCGGGCTTCACCTTCGACGCGTATCTGGCCCCGTTTTGTGCCGAAACCAAAGTGCCTGTCTGCGTGATGCATATGCAGGGTGACCCCGCGACGATGCAAGATGATCCACAATACGATGATGTGGTTTTGGACGTCTTTGATTTTCTTGAAGGTCAGATCGCAAAGCTGGTTTCGCTTGGCCTGCCACGGGACATGATCATCGTCGATCCCGGTATCGGTTTCGGCAAGACCGAGGCGCATAATCTTGCGCTTCTGCGCAATCTCAGCCTGTTTCACGGTTTGGGTTGCCCAATTCTGCTGGGCGTATCCCGGAAGGGCTTTATCGGACAGATCGGTAAAGAGCCACGCAAGGACGCGCGCGCGCCCGGATCGATCGCGGTTGCTTTGTCGGGTCTGTCGCAAGGCGTGCAGATCCTTCGTGTACATGATGTCGCTGAGACTGCTCAGGCCTTGCGTCTGTGGGCTGCTGTCCGGTAATCGGTTCGAAAGAAGTTTCAGGAGATCTACACATGCGCAAGCTGTTCGGAACCGATGGGGTGCGAGGCACCGCCAACACGCACCCGATGACGGCGGAAATGGCGTTGCGCATCGGTGCCGCTGTGGGGCGGTATTTCCGCCGCGACGCCTCGGGCGTGCACCGGGTGGTGATCGGCAAGGATACGCGCCTGTCAGGGTATATGCTCGAGAACGCTCTGACGGCCGGGCTGACCTCGACCGGAATGAACGTGCTGCTGCTGGGACCGGTGCCGACCCCTGCGGTTGGGCTGATGACTCGGTCGATGCGCGCTGATTTGGGCGTCATGATCTCAGCCAGCCACAATCCGGCCGAAGATAACGGCATCAAATTCTTCGGGCCAGACGGATACAAGCTGTCCGATCAGGCGGAAGCTGAGATCGAACAACTGATCGAGCAGGGTGTCAGCCCGGCGCAGGCTCAGAACATCGGCCGTGCCCGTCGGGTGGATGACGCCCGTTTCCGCTATGGTGAACGGGTGAAATCGTCGCTGCCGCGTCAGGTGCGCTTTGATGGCCTGAAAGTGGTGGTCGACTGCGCCAACGGCGCGGCCCACCGCACAGCGCCCGAAGTTCTGTGGGAGCTTGGTGCCGAAGTGATCCCGGTTGGTATCTCTCCGAACGGTAAGAACATCAATCTGGATTGCGGATCGACCAAACCGCGTGTGGCGGCGGAAACCGTGGTCTCGCATGGTGCGGATGTGGGCATTTGTCTGGACGGTGACGCGGATCGCGTCGTTGTGATCGACGAAAATGGTCAGGTGGCCGATGGCGATCAATTGATGGCGCTGCTGGCCGGTGCCTGGTCGCGAGCAGATCAGTTGAAGGGTGGGGCGCTGGTTGCAACGGTGATGTCGAACCTTGGGCTGGAACGGCACCTGACCGGACAGGGTTTGCGTCTTGAACGAACGGCTGTGGGCGACCGCTATGTGGTCGAGCGCATGCGCGAGGGGGGCTTTAACCTGGGTGGTGAGCAATCCGGCCATATCGTGATGAGCGACTATGCCACCACCGGAGACGGCCTGATGGCTGGTCTGCATTTCCTGTCCGAGATGGTTTTGACCGGGCGCAAAGCCTCGGAACTGGCGCGGCAATTCGAAACGGTGCCGCAACTGTTGAAGAATGTGCGCTATCAGGCGGGTCAATTGCCGCTCGAAGCGGCTAACGTACAGGCGGCGATTGTTGATGCCGAAGCACGTCTGAGCGGGCAAGGCCGCCTGCTGATCCGCAAATCCGGGACCGAGCCGCTGATCCGCGTCATGGCCGAGTGCGAGGATGATGCGCTGTTGCTGCAGGTGGTCGACGGCATCGTGGCCGAGGTCGAGGCGGCAGCCGGTTAGCGTCCGATCAGCATTTTTCGCAGACTGAACCATTGGCTGATGGCCAAACCGGTCAGGATCATGATCAAAGCGATATAGAACCGCAACGGCAGCGCCTCGGACAGAACCCAGGCGCCGAAAACCATGGACCAGATGGGTACCTGGTAGTTGACGAGGTTCATGAAGACCGACCCGGCGCTGCGGATGACAGATACGCGAAGCAGTGTTGCAAACGCGGTTGGTATCAGGCCCAAAACGATGATGGCAAGGCTAGAGCGGTTGTCTTGCCAGGTTGGGACTCCTTCGGTGATCAGCATAATGGGTAGCAGGATTACCGCCCCGACAACCAACGACAAAGCGGCCAGTGTTACCGGGTCAATCGGTGGGCAGCGTCGGGTCAGAATTGACGAGCAGGCATAGCAGAGCGCAGCCCCGATGCAGGCCAGCTGTGCCAGTGGAACCGCGCCCTGACCCAATTGAGCAAGACCCGGCCCAATCAGCACCAACGCACCAGAAAAGCCAAATAGCACACCAACAAGGCGACGTAGATTCAGCGGTTCGTCCGAAAAGAAATGCGCAAGTGGCAGCACCATCAGAGGTACCGCAGCCATCGAAAGGCCCGCAAAAGCAGACGGCACATATTGTTGGCCCCAGCTCAGCAACATGAAGGGCAGCGCGGTCGACAGGGACCCGATGAAAAGGATTGATACCCATAGCGAGGTGTCGAGGCTTGGCAGCCGACGCCCCGTCGCCTGCATCAATAGCAGCAAAGTGAGCGCACCCAATGTGGTCCGAGCTGTTGCGACGGTCACCGGCCCATAGCCTTCTAGCGCTAAGGCAACCACCATGAATGTGGCACCCCAGATCAAGCCGAGCGAGAAGACACCGGCCCAGTCGCGTTGGTTGGGTTGTTGAATCATTTCATCCCCTTATCCCGCGTCGTGATCAGAGTCACGCGGTGATATTGACTTATTGTAAGCTTTCACTTACGGTAAGTAATGACTTACGAATTGGCATTTTCAGCTCTGGCAGATCCAACCCGAAGACGGGTGTTTGAGGTATTGGCAGGCAAGCCTCGGGCAGTGGGCGAAATTGCCGCCGAATTGCCTGTCAGCCGACCTGCAGTGTCGCAGCACCTGAAGGTGCTATCTGACGCGGGATTGGTCATGAGCCAAGCAGAAGGCACGCGACGGATCTATGCCGTAAGATCCGAAGGGTTGGCAGAACTGCGCGCCTGGCTGGATCAGTATTGGTCCGATGTCATGAACAGCTTTGCCGAAGAAGTTAACGAAGGGGGAGAGGGCCAATGACCGAGCCAATTGTTAAGACCGTGATCGTCAATGCCTCGGCAGAACGCGCCTTTGATATCTTCGTCAATCGGATCGCGAAATGGTGGCCTCTGGGCGGTCATGCTGTTTCGGCATCGAAAGGCAAGCCAGCGCTTGCTGTGGTTATCGAACCTCTGGTCGGCGGGGCGATCTACGAGACAATGTTCGACGGAACACGTGCCGATTGGGGGAAGGTGTTGGAATTCGATGTCGGGCACCGTTTGGCATTTACCTGGCATCCGGGGACCAACGCTGACAAACCAACCCGCGTGGACGTCGCTTTCGAAGATAATGGGGCCGGGCAGGCAACGGTGACGTTGACGCATTCGGGTTGGGAAATCTGGGCCAGCGACGCCCCGGACAAACGCAGCGGGTACGATTCCGGGTGGGATTTTGTGCTGGGGCAGTGTTTCGCGAACGCGGTCACCGCATGAAAAAGGGCGGCCACCGAGGCCGCCCGTTCACTGACTGAAGTCAGGTTTAGTTCTTTTCTTTGTCGACCATCTTACCGGCCGAAATCCATGGCATCATGCCACGCAGCTTGGCGCCGGTTTCTTCAATCATGTGCTCGTCATTGGCACGGCGCGACGCTTTGATGGTCGGCTGACCAACGGCGTTTTCCAGCATGAAGTCGCGAACGAATTTACCCTGCTGGATGTCGTCCAGAACGGCTTTCATCCGCGCTTTGGTTTCGTCGTATTTCAGGATACGCGGGCCGGTGACGTACTGGCCGTACTCTGCCGTGTTCGAGATCGAGTAATCCATGTTGGCGATGCCGCCTTCATAGATCAGGTCAACGATCAGCTTCACCTCGTGCAGACACTCGAAATAGGCCATTTCGGGCGCGTAGCCAGCTTCGACCAGAGTTTCAAAACCGCAGCGGATCAATTCGACCAGACCACCACAGAGAACCGCCTGTTCACCGAACAGGTCGGTTTCACATTCTTCGCGGAAGTTGGTTTCGATGATGCCCGAGCGTCCACCACCGATGGCCGAGCAATAGGACAGGCCGATTTCCAGCGCTTTGCCGGTTGCGTCGTTGTGAACGGCGACCAGGCAGGGCACGCCGCCGCCTTTGGTGTATTCGCCACGCACGGTGTGGCCGGGGCCTTTGGGGGCCATCATGATGACGTCGACGCCTTCTTTCGGCTCGATCAGGCCGAAATGCACGTTCAGGCCGTGGGCAAATGCGATGGCAGCGCCTGGCTTGATGTTGTCGTGGACGTATTTCTTGTAGGTCTCGGCCTGCAATTCGTCGGGCATGGTGAACATGATCACGTCACACCAGGCTGCCGCTTCGGCGATACCCATGACCTGCAGACCTTCGGCTTCGGCTTTCTTGGCCGAAGGCGAACCTTCGCGCAGTGCGATGACCAGGTTCTTGGCGCCCGAGTCGCGCAGGTTCAGCGCATGGGCGTGGCCTTGCGAGCCATAGCCCAGGATAGCCACTTTTTTGTCTTTGATCAGGTTGATGTCGCAATCGCGATCGTAATAGACGCGCATTTTGCCGGTCCTTTCTGTTTCAATTGCGGTGGTTTTATCTGGGTGAATGGGTATTGGCGAGTGTTGTAGAATTGAGTATTTAGGAAAAAGGCGAAGATTAATTCTTCAATAAAGAAAAAAACGTGAAAATCATGCTCGATGATCTTGATCGGCGTATCCTGCGCCAATTTCAGGCCGAACCCAGCCTGTCGGCCGCAGAACTGGCGGAACGATGCCGCATAAGTCCGGGCGTCTGTTGGCGGCGGATCGAAAAGATGCAGGCGGCCGGGATCATTGAGGGGCAAGAGGCGGTGATCGACTGGGCCGCGCTTGGCTATGCGGTTGAGGTTTCCTTGCGTGTCACGCTGGACAAGACTCAAGCGCGCGCCTTTGACGAGTTTACTGCCGCGGCTCGAAGCGTGGCCGAGGTCATCGAGATTCAGACATTTCTGGGACGGGTGGATGTGCGCTTGTCGGTTCTGGCGCGGGATATGGCGCATTATCAGCAGGTTTATCGCGATCGCATTCTGACGCTGCCCCATATCGCCGATATCGAGGCCCTGATGCATATCGCACGGGTCAAGCACGATGAGGGGCTGCCGGTATGACCGAATTGGACGAAATCGACCGCAAGATTTTGCGCGCGCTGGCCCAAGACGCGACGCAAAGTGCCGGGGCGCTGGGGCGGCGTTTTGGGCTGTCTCAGCCCGCTACATGGCGGCGCATTCGCAGGCTGGAGCAGGCAGGCATCCTCAAAGGGCGTCGCCTGCGGCTGAATGCCGAGGCGCTGGGTTTTGGCGTCACCGTGTTTCTAGGGGTCAAGCTGGCCCGCAAAGGGCATGTCAGCCTTGAAGATTTTGAACGCGCCGTAAGCGCCATTCCCGAGGTTCAGACCGTCGAGCATGTGCTGGGGCTTTACGACTATCGTCTGCGGGTGGTTGCGCGCGATCTCTCGGATTTCGAACGCGTGTTGCGGCGTCGGATCATGACCTTACCAGGGGCGGGCGACGTCGAGGCCAACGTGCTGCTGAGCGAAGAACGCTTTCCGGGACCGATCGGATAGGCCGGTATCAGTACCTCGACCGGATGCAGTATCCCGGGTGATGTGTCATGCGGGCAAATGTCATCGGGGTGCCGTCACGCCACGTCGTCCGCTCGAGCTGTATCATAGAAGTCCCGGTCGTGGTGCCCATGAATTCGGCCAAACGTCCGTCAGCGGATACCGCGCAGAACGAGATTTCCGCTTCGGTAAAGGGTGCAGCGCTCAGCAACCATTCATGCGGTCCGCTATTGTTCAGGTCGGCATGCTCGACCTCGGGGACGGCACCAATGTTGATCCAGCGTTCTTCAAGTTGGAAAGGTCGATTATCGGCGTAGTGCATGCAGATCACATGCAGGACCCGCGCATCGGGTTCGACATTCAGCTGTGACGTCAGCCAGCCCGGGCTGTAGACGACTTTGCGCTCGACCAAAGCGTAGCGATAGGCCGAGTTCTGCTTTTCGACTGCCTGCCGGGCCAGCGAAATTTCCAGCTTGGCCTGTTTCTGCGGTTCCTTGGTGACGCGCGTCCCGCTTTTGCGTTTGCGCTCGACAAAGCCTTGTTCGGCCAGCTCGCGCAGGGCGCGGTTCACCGTCGCTCTGGCACAGTTGAATTCCTCTGCCAATTGGGTCTCGGTCGGAAGCAAAGACCCTTGCGGCCAGATGCGCGACTCGATCCTGCGTTTGACTTCATCTCTTACTACTTGAAAACTGATCCGCTTTTGCGAAGCCACTGGCGGTAATATCCTTCTTACTCAAAGTCAGCGTATCTGCTCAGAAACACGTCACGGTGTAAAGAGATGGTGACACTGGTTGGCGTCATTTCGTCCATTTGTTGCATGGGGAGTTTTAAAATAAAACCTTGGGTTGCTCTTTCCGTTAGGTCAGTTGGTCGCATTTCTTTGCGGCTTTACCGTTGCGTCAAGACAGTGCAGAAACGATTCAGCCAAGGAGAGGACAGATCATGCCAGCTTTGTTGAACACCGTTGACCCCGATGGTCTCGAGGAGTTTTCGGTCGTGTTTACCGACCGTTCACTCAATCACATGTCAGCCGGCTTTCAGCAGGTGATGCGCGATATCTCGGACATGCTGCGCGACGTTTATTGCGCTAATGGGGTTGCGATTGTGCCCGGTGGCGGCACCTTCGGGATGGAGGCCGTTGCACGACAATTTGCGCGCGGTGCAAAGGCGGTTGTCGTTCGGAACGGGTGGTTTTCCTATCGATGGAGCCAGATTTTCGAGGCCGGAGGGCTGACCGCCTCGTCGACGGTGCTGAAAGCGCGGCAAACCGGCAATTCCAGCCCGTCACCATTTGCCCCTGCGCCGATTGATGAGGTCGTGGAAACAATCCGCGCGGAACGCCCGGATATCGTCTTTGCACCGCACGTCGAAACATCAGCCGGAGTGATTCTGCCCGACGATTATGTGACTGCGATGGCGGCCGCTGCGCACGAGGTCGGCGCGCTGATGGTGCTGGACTGCATTGCTTCGGGCTGCGCTTGGATCGATATGAGGGCGACTGGCGTGGACGTCCTGATCTCGGCCCCGCAAAAAGGGTGGAGCGCTACGCCTTGCGCCGGGCTGGTCATGCTGTCGGAACGCGCCGAGGCCAAGCTGGCCGAGACAGAATCGGACAGCTTTGCCATCGATCTGAAGAAATGGCGGCAGATCATGCAGGCGTATGAAAACGGTGGTCACGCCTACCACGCAACGATGCCGACGGATTCACTGCGCGCCTTCCGCGACACGATGATCGAAACGCGCGACTACGGGTTCGAAAAACTGCGCGAGGCGCAATGGGTCTTGGGCGATGGCGTTCGGGCGCTGTTGCGGGAGCGGGGTATCGTTTCGGTCGCGGCGGACGGGTTCGGCGCACCAGGCGTCGTGGTCAGCTACACCTCGGATCCCGAGGTGCAGAACGGCAAGAAATTCGCAGCCCTCGGGATGCAGATCGCCGCTGGTGTGCCTCTGCAGTGTGACGAGCCGGAAGGCTTCAGCACCTTCCGTCTGGGCCTGTTTGGTCTGGACAAGCTGTATGATGTTGATGGCACCGTTGCGCGTTTGACACGGGTTCTGGACCAGGTGCTTTGACCGGGTGGCGGGCGGAAGCCCGCTCAACGGTCTATCGCACGCCAAGACCCATCTGCATCAACGTCTTGCGCACGGGCGGCATGGAATAGAGCGCGTTCAGCCCCATCGCCCGCGCATCCCGCAAAGGCCGCGCTTCGATCATTGAGGCGCGGTTCAGCAGATCGATCCCTTTGACCCTTAGCGTGATGTCGGTGTGGCGGGCCTTGTGATAGGCATCCAGCATCTGCACCTCGCCCAAACCATCGGGTTTTGCCTGCGCCAAGTCCAACAGACAACGCAGATCGCCAAGCGACAAGTTCAACCCCTGTGCCCCGATCGGGGGCACCACATGAGCAGCCTCGGCCATCAGTGCGATACGTTCTCCTGACAACCGCTCGGCGGATTGGGTTATGATCGGCCAGATCGTCCGGCGTGAAGCGAGTTTTAGCGGCCCAAAAAGCCCGCAGGACCGTTCGGTCATTGCGTCCTCGAACGCCGTCGCGTCGAGGTTCAGCAGTTCAACCGCCCGCGGGCCGCGTTCCATCCAGACAATGGCTGACGAGGGCTGCCCCTGCCAATCCGGCAGCGGAACCAGCGTGAAGGGGCCTCCTGACCGGTGGATCTCGGTCGAGACGTTGTCGTGGGCGATCGGGTGCGTAACCGCGAAAGCAAGTGCCTTTTGACCATACCGGATGGTGTGGGCGGCGATCCCGGCGGCCTCGCGCATCGGTGATGTGCGGCCGTCTGCAGCGATCACCAGTTTGCAACGGACTCGGCTGCCATCGCTCAACCCAACGCGCGCCTCGGCGGTCCGGGTGAACAGGCTGACCGTGCCGACACCGGGTCGAAAGTCGACGCTGGGCAACTCGGCAAGGCGGGCGACCATTTCCCGTCTCAGCAACCAGTTCGGCAGGTTCCAACCAAATGGCTGGTCCGAGATATCGGCGGCATTGAAATCGCGCACGACGCGCGGCTCTGGTACATCTCCGCCAGCGTCGACGATACGCATGATCTGAAGCGGTGCAGCGTCAGACTCAAGCCGTTGCCAAAGACCGCATTGATCAAGCAATGCGCGGGCCGGTTGCAGAAACGCGGTGGTGCGCATGTCCGACCCGTCAACGTCTCGCTCTGTCACCGGAGGCGTCGGGTCGACGCAGATCACATCATAACCTGCAGCACCAAAGGCCGCGGCGGCGGTCAGCCCCGCAATACCACCGCCGGACACAAGGATATCACAACTGTCGGTCATGGCGCTTTTCTCCGTCTTACGCAGACCCTAGTGTGCTTTTGCCGCATCCGCCAAGTGACATCCTGTCCCGTTTTCAGCCGCGCGAAATCAGGATGAGGATCAGGAACATCACCGGCACCATGGCCAGCGCTGGCAGGTATAGCCCGGGCAGACCAAAAAGCAGCGCTGAACAGCCCCACATGCTGAAAATAGCCGCGGCTGTATAGCCCAGATCTTCGGGATCGCCGTCCGCCACATCCCGTGCCATCCAACCAAAGAGGGGGACTGCAAAAACAAGGCGCTGCCAGATGGGCAGACGCCGGGGTATTTCGATCGTGGCCATGATGCCTCCGGCTCTGTTCGTCGCTAACGGGCATATAGGGTTGACGCTGCGCGTGCAGAATGTGCGGATCGTCGCAGTGTGACAGCCTACCGCAGCTGAGCCAAAAAGGCGGTTAGATCGTCTGTGTGATGGTGAATGTGATCGGCGCTGTGCGGGTCGGGTGCGACGTGAACCGTGCGCATCCCCATCTGATGCGGGGCTGCCAGATTGCGAGGGTCATCCTCGAACATGGCGGCTTTTTCTGCTTCGATCCCATCTTGCGCAAATATAGTCTCAAAGGCCGCCCGTTCGGGCTTGGGTCGGTACCCCGCATGCTCCACACCGTAGATCGCGTCAAACAGCCCGGTCAGACCGCGCGCCGCCAGAACACGTTCTGCATACGGGGCCGAGCCGTTGGTGTAGACGATGCGCCGTCCGGGCAGGGCACGGATGTGATCGGCCAGTGCCGCGTCGGGTTCCATATGGCTCATGTCGACCTGATGCACCGCATGCAGATAGGGGTCGGGGTCCAGATCATGCTCGGCCATCAACCCGGCCAGAGTGGTTCCGTATTCCTGCCAATAGTGCGAGCGTAGCCTGTCCGCCTCGGACCGTTCCACGCCGATTGCCTGCACTACATAGTCCGTCATCAGAACTTCGATCTGATCGAACAATTGCATGTGTGGCGGATAAAGTGTGTTGTCCAGATCGAACACCCATTGGGTGACATGTGCAAAAGCCGGTTTAACCATGATCCCGGGTGTAAGCCGCGCGCGCGAGGTTTTCAACGGTCGCACTTGATTGCGGTCCGTTTCGGCGGATAGACATGTCCGAACGAGGAGTAAACACATCCCATGCCCCAATCCAGACAGTCCCACACGGATGCCTATAGCCTGATACTCGAAGCCATCGACGTGGGGGTCTACAAACCCGGTGATCGTCTCGTCGAAAGCGAGCTGGCCGAGCGGTTCGGCGTTTCACGCACGCCTATTCGCGAAGCGCTGCAACGGCTCGAGACCCAATCGCTGCTGGAACGGGACGGTCGGTCGCTGATCGTGGCGTCGCTGGATCACAACCAGATGGCCGAGCTGTATGTGGTGCGACGCGAGTTGGAGGGGCTGGCCGCGCGACTGGCCGCACGCCACGCAACACCCGAAGAAATCAAGGTGCTGCAAGAGATGGTTGCCGCTGATGACGCGTTGGTAAACGACCCGACCGCTTTGTCGCGCGCGAACCGTCGCTTTCACGAACAGATTCATCTGGCCTCTCACAACCGTTACCTGGTGCAGCAATTGGATTTGGTTCATCGCACCATGGCTTTGATGGCGACGACCTCGCTTGCGGTGCAAGGGCGCGGCGAGATTGCCCAAAGCGAGCACAAAGGGATTGTCGAGGCTATCGCGGCGCGCGATGAAGATGCAGCCGACAAAGCGCTGAAAGAGCACATCTCGGTCGCATTCATGACGCGGCTGAAACAAGATGCTGTTCAGCGCGAAAAGTAGGCCGGATCAGACCGCCAGATCTTCCTCTTCAGCATGTCCATGCTGGGTTTTGTCCCAGTAGAACGGGGCCACCACGAGCTCCCATAGTGCCTTGTAGGCTGCCAGCACGCCAAGTGGGAAATACAGAGCCATGGTCGGCGTCCAGGGGATCAGGAAACGCCTGTTCCCAGCGGCAACGCCAAGCGAGCCTACCAGAATATTCGCGATCTCGGCCGCGATGAAAAGATAAAGGCAAGGCGTCAGAATGCTGGCAGCGACCTTGCCATCGAATGGATGAGGCAGGCCAAACGTGGCCAACCAGAAGGTCCAAAGCACTGGGGCCAGCAGGAATTGCCCAAGTGTGCCGAGAAAAAATGCCTGCACACCCAGAAACTGTTTGATCCCGAGCTGTTGCAGCAAGCGCAGCGGGGTGCGCATGTGCACGAGATAGGTCACCATGAACCCTTTGAGCCAGCGCGAGCGTTGCTTCACCCACGGCCAGGCGCGAAAGTTGGCCTCCTCATAAGTGGTGGTGTTCACGATGTCGGTGCGGTAACCCGCCCGACACAGCCGCACGCCCAGATCGGCGTCCTCGGTCACGTTATGCGCATCCCATCCGCCCAGTTCCAACAACTTGTCGCGCCGGAAAAAGAAAGTCGTGCCCCCAAGAGGCACGACCAGGCCCAGCCGCGCAATCCCGGGCAGGATCACGCGAAACCAACCGCTATATTCGATCGTAAAACAGCGCGACCGCCAGTTGGTGCGCGGATTATAGTAGTCCAGTACACCCTGAAGGCAGACGACCTCCTCCGGTACCTGCTCGAATTTTTGCGCGACAGTTTCAAGCTGATCGGGAACCGGCGCGTCTTCGGCATCCCAGACCCCAACGATTTCACCCCGGCAGAAATCCAGCGCATAATTCATGGCACGAGGTTTGGTGGTCAGGGTGCCGCGTTCAGGCACCTCGATTGCGCGTATCCAGCTGGGAAGGTCTACCCGCGCCAGCGCCTTGCGCGTGACATCGTCGCTCTCTTCCAGCACCAAAATGACATCGAGCAAAGCTTTGGGATAGCTCAACCGCCGCAACCGCGTGATCAGCGCGTCAGCAATTTCGCGTTCCTTGTAGAGCGGCACCATGATCGAGATACAGGGCAGGCGGGTCGGTCGGTCGTCGCGTTCGGTGGTGCCCGACCTCCAGTTCAGCAGTGTCACGGCCGAGCCAAAGACGCGAAAAACCATGAAAAGCGAGAGTGTCACGACAGCAGCCCAGAACAGGTCGGCCAGCCCGATCTTTGGCGCCATGGCGGCAGCGGCGCACAGGGCCAGCACGACCGAGGCCGCCCGTAGCCGCGATCCTGCCTTCCAGTTGCGACAACTTTGCAAGGGCTCGACGCGTGTTTCTGCGGATTTTGCAAGTTGTCCAGAATGACATCGGGCAATCGCAGCGTCGATCTGTTCAGTTCCAGCCAGAACCGGCACAACGGTCAGGCCGCAATCACGCAGGGCTTTGGAAACGTTGGAAAACTCATCCGGTCGCGCGGTTGCCACCAACAGCAATGGCCCCATCCGCAGCCAGGGCACCACGTTGTGTTCCAACCAGAAGCTCACTGGTTTCAACTCGCACAGTTCGGCGGTCGGAGGGGCCTTTTCAAGATCGGCAATTTGCCAACCACTCTGATCGGACAGGGCGGCCAGTACGTCCTGACGGCTGGCCCATCCTTCGGCAACAAGTATTTCCCCGAGCGGCGCTTTCTGCTGGGCCTGCATCTGTAATGCCCGCACCAGCTGTCGCCGCGTGATGATCCCCCGATCAACCAGACAGGCCCCCAAAGGTTTGCGCGACTGCGGCCCTGGAACCGGCTTAGCCGATTTCAGCCGCTGCAAATTCAGATCAACCATACGCAAACCCTGCCAGTACCAACGTTCGGCAGGTTTGCTGAAACAGGGTTAACGGTCGGTTAATAGGGATGAATCTGCGGTTAAACCTGTGCTTTTCGTTCCGCCATCGCGGCCGAGAACCGCTCGAACAGATAAAAGCTGTCCTGCGGGCCGGGCGAGGCTTCGGGGTGGTATTGCACCGAATAAACCGGGCGATCCACCATCCGAATGCCGCAGTTCGATCCGTCAAACAGCGACTTGTGGGTCTCGACGACGCCCTCGGGCAGGGATTGCGCGTCAACAGCGAAACCGTGGTTCATCGAAGTGATTTCGACCTTGCCGGTCTCAAGGTCTTTGACCGGGTGGTTCGCGCCGTGGTGACCGTGGTTCATCTTGACCGTTTGCCCGCCCAGCGCCAGCGCCAGCATCTGGTGTCCAAGGCAGATGCCGAACACGGGCAGATTGGTCTTGTCCAGAACCTCTTTGATCATCGGCACGGCATATTCGCCGGTTGCTGCCGGATCGCCCGGGCCGTTCGATAGGAAGACCCCATCGGGCTCATGCGCCAGAACCTCGGCGGCGGTTGCGGTCGCAGGCAGAACGGTCACGTCGCAGCCAGCCGAGGCCAAGCAGCGCAGTATATTGCGTTTGGCGCCGAAATCCAAAGCAACGACCTTGTGTACTGGGTCGTTCTGGCGGGCATAACCATCCGGCCACGCCCACCGCATTTCGTCCCAGCGATAGCTTTGGGCACAGGTGACGTCCTTGGCCAGATCCATGCCTTCCAGACCTGCAAAGCCACGCGCGGCAGCGACCAGCGCCTCAATGTCGAAATTGCCTTCCGGGTCATGCGCCAGTGCCACGTGCGGGGCTCCTTGCTGGCGGATGGCCCGGGTCAGGCGACGGGTGTCGATGCCACCGATGGCAATGCGGCCGCGCCGCTCCAGCCAGGTTTTCAGTTCTTCGGCCGAGCGCCAGTTTGATGGTTCGGTCGGATCCCATTTGACCACCATGCCAGCGGCGACCGGGTCGCTGGTTTCATCATCTTCCGGGTTCACTCCGACATTGCCGATATGCGGAAAGGTGAACGTCACAATCTGACCGGCATAGGAAGGGTCGGTCATAATTTCCTGATAACCGGTCATGGCGGTGTTGAAGCAAAGCTCGGCCACGGTCTGACCGGTTGCGCCAAAACCCATACCGTAGAACAGGGTTCCGTCGGCCAAAGCCAGACATGCGGTGGGCTTGGACGGGGCGTTCTGGGCCATGACGACGACTCTCCTGCAAGGTAAATCGGCGCATACCTAAGGGGGTTGCGCGGCCGGGTCAAGTCTGTTCAAATTTTGGGCTATCTAGCAAAATCAATGGTTTAGATGTGATTGCAGGCAGTTGTGTCCCCCTTTTTGTTTCGATATTGTCAAGGTTCCTTTGCCATGGGGATGGATAGAACAAATGGATATGCGATCACGGGTGACCACCGCCCTGAAGCAAGCAATGAAAGACAAACAGGCTGAACGCCTGTCGACCTTGCGTTTGATCAATGCCGCAATCAAGGATCGCGATATCGCGACGCGCGGTGGCGACAGTGATGAGGCCAAGGGCTGTGGGGACTCGGATGTCCTTGAAATTCTTGGAAAAATGACCAAGCAGCGCAAGGAAAGTGCCCGGGCCTACGAAGAAGGCGGCCGTCTTGACCTGGCCGAGCGCGAGCTGCGAGAGGTTGAGGTCATCGAAGAGTTTCTGCCCAAGCAGCTGGATGATGACGAGGTCTCCAAAGCGATCCAGACCGCGATCACGGCCACCGGAGCGGGTTCGATCCGCGATATGGGCAAGGTCATGGGCGAGCTGAAAACGCGTTACACTGGCCAAATGGACTTCGGCAAGGTTGGACCGATGGTCAAAGATCACCTCTGCGCCTCGACGAACGGCTGCTAGGTTCAGGCTGCGGGTGCGCGCAGCCTTTCCACCAAATCGTCATACAGGGCAATGCGCTCCTCTTCTGAAAGGAACGCACCGATTTCGACCTGCCGTCCGTCACCGATCAGCGTGATGTAGTGGGGCACTGGGCCGCCGTGCACATGCAGTTCTGGTCGCGCCCAGTAACGATTGCAAGTCCACTCCAGATCGCCCCGGCGCGGGTCACGGTGAACCAGGTGCGCCTGCGTCGCGCTGAGCGTCAAAACCTCGGACGCGCTGCGATCGCGATAGTTCCTCTCGAACGCCAGCCAGAGGCCAAGAACGGTCAACAGCAGGAACGGCAGCAACCCCCACAACAAAACCGAGCCCAAAACTGCAATCAGCGGGATCAGACCAAACAGGAAAACTGCAAGAACCACTCCCATCGCCCCGCGTGGGGGCAATGAGTTGTGAGGCCAAAGGCGCAATTGCTGATCCCCATCCGGGGTCCGGGTCCATTCATATGGCATGGCAGGAACCTAGCTTGAGCTTTGCCAAAGTCGAAGTGCTAATCAGACGACGTGTCCGACCCGCGCCCAGGACAGAGCGTCATCCAGCCTGTCATCGCCCCAAAAAACTTCTCCGCGCACAACAAAGCTTGGTGCACCAAAAACGCCAAGACCCGTCGCAGTCTCGGTTTCGGCCTCTAGCGCTGCGACCGTGTCGGGACTGCGCGCGCGGGCAATGATCAGGCGCGGGTCTTGCTGGCAGCGGTGCAGCGCCTCGGAAATGGCGGCGTCACTCCCGGCCTCGATGCCGTCTTCGAACCAAACACGATAAAGCGACTGCACATAGTTTTTGCCCCAACCTTCACCCATGCCCAGTACAGCCACCTGATTGGCTAGCGCCAGATCAGAAATCGGATAGGGCGCAGGCAGGCTGGCATGGATATGATACTTGGCAGCGCGACGTTCGATATCGCGCCACATATAGGCAGACTTTGTCGGCTTTCCCGCGAACGGGACATTTTGCTGAACCGTCATCACTGTACGCACGTTGAAAGGCCGCCAACGTACGGTCGCATCGTGTTCGTTGCTCCAGTCGTCCAGCCGCATGATCGTCAGGAAGCTGTAGGTGCTGCCGATGGAAAACCAAAAGTCGATTTCGGGCATCTGGAACCTCCGATCTGACGGATAAGTCGTGCCAACCAGAATAGCCTATTTTTGTCGTTCTGGCGACTTGCTGGAGAGTTGTGGTGCGCCAGGCAGCACCCAGAACGAAAAAACCCCGCCGTTTCGGGCGGGGTTTTCTTGGGTTTCAGACTTGATCAGTGCGCGTGGCCCTTATCCCAGTCTTCCTGCTTGGGCAACTGCTCGAACGTGTGTTCGGGCGGCGGCGAGGGCAGGGTCCATTCCAGAGTATCCGCGTATTCGTTCCAGTAGTTGTTCTGGGTGATCTTAGCGCCACGGAACAGCGCATAGAACACGATGCCGAAGAACAGCAGGAACGAAGCGAAGGACACGAACGCGCCAATCGACGAGACAAAGTTCCACTGGGCGAATGCCTCAGGGTAGTCGATATAGCGGCGTGGCATGCCCTGACGGCCCAGGAAGTGCTGCGGGAAGAAGGTCAGGTTGGCGCCGATGAAGAACAGCCAGAAGTGAACCTTGCCCCAGAACTCGGAATACTGACGGCCCGTCATCTTGCCGAAGTAGAAGTACACCCCGGCAAAGATCGCGAACACCGCACCCAGGCTCATCACATAGTGGAAGTGCGCCACAACGTAGTAGGTGTCGTGGTAGGCACGGTCCACACCGGCCTGCGACAGCACAACGCCAGTCACACCGCCAACGGTGAACAGGAACAAGAAGCCGAATGCGAACAGCATTGGCGTCTTGAACTCGATAGAACCACCCCACATGGTTGCGATCCACGAGAAGACCTTAACGCCCGTCGGAACCGCGATGACCATCGTGGCCAGCATGAAGTAGGCCTGCTGACGCAGCGACATACCAACGGTGTACATGTGGTGCGCCCAGACGACAAATCCCAGCACACCGATTGCGATGATCGCCCAGACCATCGGCAGGTAGCCAAAGATCGGCTTGCGCGCGAAGGTCGCGATCACGTGGCTGATGATGCCGAAACCGGGCAGGATCACGATGTACACTTCCGGGTGGCCGAAGAACCACAGAATGTGCTGATACAGGATCGGATCGCCGCCACCGGCCGGATCAAAGAAGGTGAAGCCAAAGTTGCGGTCCATCAGCAGCATGGTGATCGCGCCCGCCAGAACCGGCAGCGACAGAAGAATCAGCCACGAGGTGACGAAGATCGACCAGCTGAACAGCGGCACCTTGAACAGGGTCATGCCCGGCGCACGCATATTCAGGAAGGTGGTGATCATGTTGATCGCGCCGAGGATCGAGGAGGCGCCCGATACGTGTACGGCAAAGATCGCAAGGTCCATGGACATGCCACCTTCGGTCGTCGACAGCGGCGGGTAGAGAACCCAACCCACGCCCGACCCAAGCTGGTCGTTACCACCGGGGCTGAGCAGCGAGGCGACGCCCAGCGAGGTGCCTGCAACATAAAGCCACAAGGACAAGTTGTTCATCCGCGGGAACGCCATATCTGGCGCGCCGATCTGCAACGGCATGAAATAGTTGCCAAATCCACCGAACAGGGCAGGGATGACAACGAAGAACATCATCAGAACACCGTGATAGGTGATCATAACGTTCCACAGGTGCCCATTGGGCGTACACGGATCGGCCATAAAGCCTTCGAGGCACATGTACTGAACACCGGGGTGCATCAGTTCGAGCCGCATATAAACGGTCATCGCGACCGAGATAAACCCGGCAATGGCCGAGAAGATCAGGTAAAGAATCCCGATGTCCTTGTGGTTGGTCGACATGAACCAGCGGGTAAAGAACCCACGCTGGTCTTCATGATCGTGACCATGAATGGCTGCGTCTGCCATTTAGGTGCCTCCTGTTGCAACTGCACCGCGCAGCCAGACCTCTCCGGCGCGCGGGATTCCTGCTGGTTTTAGAATGCGAGGGGGCGACCTTCAATGGTCGAGTTTGATATGGATCAAGAATAATTGTCGCGGGCAGACTCAGCTGCGCGCGGTTTTTGAGATCGAACGCAGCTTATCTGGTCGTTATGGTCGCAATTTCAAGAGCGTTACTGCGGCCGATTTCGCGGCTTGACCCTAACCGGGCCCGCCCGCACAAACAAAGCACAGCGCCAACTCGCCGGAGACCTGACATGACCGCTTACGACCCCGACAATATCTTTGCCAAGATCCTGCGCGGCGAAATCCCCGCAACACGCGTTTATGAAGACGACGAGACGCTGGCTTTCATGGACATCATGCCGCGTGCGGACGGGCATCTGCTGGTGATCCCGAAAACACCCTGCCGGAATGTGCTGGACGCCGCGCCCGAGCAACTGGCGGCGGTGATCGCAACGGTGCAGAAACTGGCGCGCGCGGCCAAATCGGCGTTTGACGCCGAGGGCGTGACGATCCAGCAATTCAATGAGGCCGCAGGCGGGCAGGAGGTCTTTCACCTGCACTTCCACGTTCTGCCCCGGCACGAGGGTGTCCCGCTGCGCGCGCCCGGTCAGATGGGCGATTTCGATCTGATCGCACAGCACGCCGAGAAAATTCGCGCCTCATTGGGGTGACGTCGCTGCGCCCTGCTGGGCGGATGCGCCGAGGGGTTGTTGACGCTGCTCGAAGCTGATCGACCGCGCCTCGCGTAATTTCAAAGGTCTGTCGGACACAAAATGTGTTTGGCGCTGGAAACTGCGTGTGCTCAAGCAGCTTCGATCGACCTTCGTAGCGGCGATGTCGTAGGTTGACGTGCGGTTGCGATGAAACTCTGCGTCAGTTCCAAGAGAATTGCCGTTCCGATATGGGGTCGGAACGGCAGACTCGTAACCAAACACTAGTCGGTTTTCGCAGGCAAGCCCTTGATCACCGGTTAACACACCACTCACTCTTGAACGGCGATTACATACTATGTGGTTCAATGTGGTTTGTATTGGGCAGGCGTAAAGAATCCCTGAATTTTAAGCGTTTTTAGGTTAACGCAGCGGCAACTTCGGTGCGATTGGAAACAGAGCCCCCGCGATCAGCGGATTGTCGTCGCCAAAAAGGCGCTTGAGCGATTCGCGAGCCTTCAGCGCTGGGTTGAGTCAGCAAAGACCTGTTCAAATGTCCGGTGCAGGGCTACGTCCACATCCGACAGCGATACCGGCAGTCCGAGATCGACCAGAGACGTCACGCCATGTTCCTGAATCCCACAAGGAACGATGCCTGAGAAATGGCTGAGATCCGGTTCGACATTGATCGAAATACCATGAAAGCTGACCCATTTCCGCAGGCGGATGCCAATCGCGGCGATTTTGTCCTCGGCCGGGCTGCCAGCGGCGGTCAGGGGTTTGTCGTCGCGTTGAACCCAGACCCCGACGCGGCCATCGCGGATTTCGCCTTTGACGTTGAATTCGTCCAACGCCGCGATCACCCATGTTTCAAGTTGTTTGACAAAGCGCCGCACATCATGTCCGCGCTTGCCCACATCCAGCATGACATAGACGACTCGTTGGCCAGGCCCGTGATAGGTATATTGCCCCCCGCGCTTGCTTTCATAGACAGGAAACCGATCCGGGTCGGTCAAATCCTCGATCCGCGCCGAAGTCCCCGCCGTATAAAGCGGAGGATGCTCAAGCAGCCAGATGCATTCTTCGGCCTCGCCGGCTGCAATCGCTGCAACCCGCGTCTCCATAAAGGCGACGGCCTCATTGTAGTCGGTCAGCCCGTCTGTCGTCTTCCATTCCATGACACGTCCTTAGACGGATTCAGGTGCGGGGGAAAGGGATCAGGCGGCTTCGGTCAGGCACCGTTGCAGCACCTGCGCATAGGTATCGGTTCCTTGCGCGCCCGTCAGCAGGTATTTGCCGCCAAACACCATCGACGGCACGCCCGAGATCCCCCGGCTGGTCCAGAACTGCTGTTTCTGACGCACCTGCTCCACACGCTCACCCGACGCCAGGATCTGGCGTGCGATCTGCGGATCCAAGCCAGCATCCTCGGCTGTGCGGATCAGCACCTCGACGTCCGATACGTCCCGTTGTTGGGTAAAATAAGCCTCGAACAATGCCAGTTTGAAGGGATGTTGCCGCCCCTGCGTCTCGGCCCAGTCCAACAACTGATGCGCCGCAAAGGTGTTATAGATTCGGCTGCTGTCGTCGAAGTTGAACGTGAACCCAAGCTCGCGCCCCAAGGCCGTGAGCCGGTCACGAGCCTGCTGACTTTGTTCTGTGGTCGAGCCGTATTTTTCCGCGATATGTTCGCGCAGGTTCTGGCCATCCGGCCCCATGGCAGGGTTCAATTCAAATGGATGCCACCTGAGCTGCGCCAGAACGCCCTGCTGCTGCAACGCAATATCCAACTGGCGAAACCCCACGATACACCAGGGGCAGACCACATCGGATACGATATCGATTTGAACAATCGGGCGGGAGTCGGGTGATGACATGAGAGCTCCGCATTGGGATATTTCAGGGCTTTGCGCGCAAGATATGACTGAGCCGCGCGAATTCAATCGACCGACATAATTTGCCTCTTCACATCCCCATGATCAACGTCTATACGCGCCTCTACCAAGTCATTGGCAGTGCGGTCGTGGCGGAATTGGTAGACGCGCAGCGTTGAGGTCGCTGTGGGGTAACTCCCGTGGAAGTTCGAGTCTTCTCGACCGCACCATTTCATCAAATACATCGGTGTATCGGGCGCTTGTTGCGGGTGGTACTGCGCTGCCGTCGGACCAAAGCTTAGCGCGTCAGTTCCCGCATGCCCTGTTCCAGGCCGGCTAGGGTCATCGGCACCATGCGGTTCTCGAAGATCTCCTGGATCATGCCGATGGAATGGGTGTACTCCCAGTACTTCTCGGGCACGGGGTTGATCCACAGGTTCGAGGTCCATTGTTCCCGTGCGCGGTGCAGCCAGACCTGACCTGCCTCCTGGTTCCAATGTTCGCTGGCACCGCCGGGATAGGCGATCTCGTAGGGGCTCATCGAGGCGTCGCCGACGAAGATGCATTTGTAGTCCGAGCCGTAGGTGCGCAACACCTCGTGGGTCGGCGTCTGCTGATCCCAGCGGCGAAGGTTGTCGCGCCAGACGCCTTCGTACAGGCAGTTGTGGAAATAGTAGTATTCCAGATGCTTGAATTCAGTTCGGGCGGCCGAGAACAGTTCCTCAACCACTTTGATATGCGGATCCATTGACCCGCCTACATCCAGAAACAACAGCACTTTGACCGCGTTATGACGCTCGGGACGGGTTTTGACGTCCAGATATCCGTGTTCTGCAGTTGCGCGGATCGTGCCGTCCAGATCCAGTTCATCCGCAGCACCTTCGCGCGCCCAACGGCGCAGTCGTTTCAACGCAACCTTAATGTTGCGTGTGCCGAGTTCGACCGTATCGTCAAGATTGCGAAACTCGCGCTTGTCCCAGACCTTTACAGCGCGCTGGTTGCGGCTTTCTTTCTGGCCGATCCGCACGCCTTCGGGATTGTATCCATAGGCCCCGAACGGAGAGGTTCCGGCCGTCCCGATCCACTTGTTGCCGCCCTGATGGCGCCCTTGTTGTTCCTTGAGCCGCTCGCGGAGCGTCTCCATCAGCTTGTCGAAGCCGCCGAGTGCTTCGATCTCGGCCTTTTCTTCGTCGGACAGGTGCTTTTCGGCCATTTTGGCCAGCCAGTCTGACGGGATATCGACGGCCTCGAGCACCTGGTCGAAGCTGATGTCGTTCAGACCTTCGAAACTGGCGGCAAAGGCGCGGTCGAATTTGTCGATGTTGCGTTCGTCTTTCACCATCGACACGCGGGCGAGGTAGTAGAATGCCTCAACGTCGTAGGTGGCCAATCCCCGTTTCATACCCTCGAGAAAGGTCAGGTATTCGCGCAGCGAGACGGGAATGCCTGCTTTTCGAAGATTGTCGAAGAAGGGCAGGAACATCAGCCTATACCATGACCCGCACTAGGATCAGGGAGAGTATCAGTCCCAGCAAGGCAAATGCGATACCGTACCCGGCGGCGTATTGCGCCATGTCAGCCCGATTTCCGTTGCGCTTGCGGGCTTTCAACGCCCCTAGCACGGCACCCAGAACAGCCATTCCCCAAACCAGCAGCATTCGTTGTTATCCACCTGTATTGCGCGGTGGCCGCTGCGCGATTTCTTGAGTCACCGAGCGTACCACCAAATCCGAGCCGAACCCGTAGCGCGCCCACCCGATACTGTCCAGCCTGACGGCGCGTGCCTGATCGGCACGCCCGGCCTGGCGCAGCGCTTCGGACTTGAGCAGCATCAGCGTGGCCATCAGGGCAGCATTCTCGGCTCGGGTCATGACGTCGATGGCCTGGTTCAGTTCGGGCAAAACCTGTGCACCGCGCCCCTGGGCCAGTTCATAGGCCGCGGTTTGGGCCGTGATATGCGCTTGGTGAACTTCGGTTCCGGGTGTGGCACGGAGGTATTTCAGCGCGATCTCGTATTGCTGCCTTGCACCATCGGGGTCGTCGAACTGGCTCATCCGGCCCAAAAGATAGTGCGGATAAGCGCGGCGTTGATCTGTCCAGCCCTGTGACTGACCGATCCGCATAGCCTCTTGCGCGGACCGAACGCGGCGGGGTGACGGCGAGCCGGGGCCGAGCGCCCGCTGCATCGCGTTGATCCATTCTCGCGGCGTCTCGGTCCGTGGCTGCGTCTTTATGTACTCACCCCTCGGATTCAACCGTCGCAGAACGTTTGGCATGACGCGCGCGACCTGTTCTTGGGTCATTCCATTGCGCAGTTCCGGCGAATAGGCCGCGCGCAAGATCAGCATGTCGAAACCAGTCAGGATCGTGTGGAAATTGTCGTCGTTGAAGACCGAATCCGGCAAGTGGTATAGGTCGTTCAGCGGCCCCAGCGCCTGCGCCAGTTCCTCGTGCAGACAGTCGCGCATTTCTTGTGGGCTGACGTCATAAGGGATGAATATCCCGATACGGTCGCGCCTGCGCAGCTGCGTCCAATTGCTTTTGGCTTTGCGCCGGTCGCGGCGGTACTCTTCGAGGCTCGAGGAATTGGGCACGACGAAACAGGCCGCTTGTGGCAGGATACGTCGGATCTGCTTTTGGCTTACGGCCTCGATCGTGATGTTGGCCGGGCCTTCGGTTACCTGTTCGATGTCAATCCCGGCCTCGCGCCGAAGGCGCGACAGTAGTCGGGTCAGATCGGATTGCATCGAGGCGGGCGGCGTTCCGGTCAATCGCAGCGTTATCGGTTCTTCGAACCGCGTGAAAACCGGCAGTTCCGCACCGCTTTCCAGGGCAAAATGCAATGCGATGAAGTCTTCGGCGATATTGACGTTCGAACGTGACGGTGGCGCTGTCCGCGTCTGCTTGAAGCTTGGGATCGGTGGCAGGGCGGCTTCGACAAATACCGCGCGCGTCGACAGGTCGGCTGGGGCAATTGTGTTGCACCCGGCCAACGCCAGCACCGCTAATGTTGCCACCCAGCGCATCATGGGCGTTGATACCGGATAAACGGCGTCTGTTTGCCAATGCGGTCATACAGTTTGCGCGCGGTGTGGTTGAAGTCCTGCGTCAGCCAATAGACTGAAGGTGCGCCGCGCCGGTCGGCCTCATCATAGACGGCTTGAATGAGCGCCCGACCGACACCGGTTCCGCGCGCCTTGGGGCGTGCAAAGAGGTCTTGCAGGTAGCACACATTTTCCTGCTTCCATGCATGGCGGTGAAACAGGTAATGGGTCAAACCTACAAGGTGACCGTCGGATTCCGCGACGAAACAGGAAAAGTCCTGCGGATCATCTCCCAGCAGCCGCGCGAACGTCGTGTCATATACCTCGTCCGCGACAGCTGTTTCATAAAACGCCAGATAGTCGCACCACATCTCGGACCATTCGGGCCGATCCTCAGGACGCAGGGGACGGATGAGCGGTGCGTCGGGCAATGCGAAAATCCTCTTGGCTCGGAACTTCTTCCCCGACGGTGGCGGAGCATCTGTGGCAATGCTGGCATCCGGCCCTTGCCGTGGCAAGAGACGATCGCAGGATAATCGCCGAATGTGACGTGGTCACCGCTTGCTGCGCGCCATGAAAGCAAGGCGTTCGAACAAATGCACGTCCTGTTCATTCTTCAAGAGCGCCCCGTGCAGCTTGGGCAACGCATTGGCACCATCGCGTTTCAGGTCCTCGGATGTCAGATCTTCGGCCAGCAGCAGCTTGAGCCAGTCCAGCACTTCTGAGGTCGAGGGCTTTTTCTTGAGCCCCTGCGTCTCGCGGATTTCATAGAACTGAGTTAGCGCGGTGGTAAGCAACGCGTCTTTGATACCAGGATGGTGTACCTCGACGATCCGGCGCATCGTCGCCTCGTCCGGAAAGCGGATGTAATGAAAGAAACAGCGGCGCAGGAACGCGTCGGGCAGTTCCTTTTCGTTGTTCGAGGTGATGATCACGATCGGTCGGCGCTTTGCCCGGATCGTCGCGCCCGTCTCGTAGACATGGAACTCCATCTTGTCGAGTTCCTGAAGCAGGTCGTTGGGAAATTCGATATCTGCCTTGTCAATCTCGTCGATCAGCAGAACCACCTTTTCGTCCGCCTCGAATGCCTGCCACAGTTTTCCCTTGCGGATGTAGTTTGAGACGTCGTGGACACGCTCGTCACCCAACTGACTGTCCCGCAAGCGGCTGACCGCGTCGTATTCATAGAGACCCTGTTGCGCGCGGGTGGTGGATTTCACGTTCCACTCGATCATCGTCAGTCCCAGCGCGCCGGCCACCTGCTTGGCCAACTCAGTTTTGCCGGTGCCGGGCTCACCTTTGACCAGCAAAGGGCGTTCCAGCGTGACGGCGGCATTAACCGCGATGGTCAGATCATCCGTGGCGACATATTCTGCCGTGCCTTGAAATCGTGCGGTCATGGGCCTCATCCGGATCTTAGAAAAGCGTTGTTGACCGGAGTTACAGAGCGCTTGCGCGATTTACAAGCGGTCCGCCGCGTCCGCTGGTCAGGCGCCATCGGAAAACGGCGGCCGAATCCGGTTGATTCGAAAAATGTCCAACGCCCCCTTGGTTGCACGCGCCTTGAAATCGCCCTGACTGTTTCACAGAAAAACAGCGATTTGTTCTTATTAAGTCTCAGAATTGAACCAGCCTGTCTGGCGACGTAACGGCGCTACGTTTGTGTAGTGACATTCCTACGCCTGTCAGATAAATGCTGCGCAGAAGGGGGTGCCAAATGTCAGGTAACACTACCACGACCGACGTTTCTGGCCATACCGAGGGAGCCAAAATGAAGCAGGAAGTTTTTCTGCCGGAGGATTATCGTCCGGCCGAAGATGAACCTTTCATGAACGATCGACAGCTTGAGTATTTTCGCCGCAAGCTGCTGGATTGGAAGAATGAACTACTAGCAGGCAGCCGCGACACGATCGAAGGGTTGCAGGACAACACCCGTAACATTCCGGACGTTGCCGACCGCGCGAGCGAGGAAACCGACCGCGCACTGGAACTGCGGACCCGGGACCGCCAGCGCAAGCTGGTCGCCAAGATCGACTCGGCCCTGCGCCGGATTGACGAGGGCGAGTACGGATATTGCGAAATGACCGGCGATCCGATCTCGCTGAAACGTCTGGATGCGCGTCCGATCGCGACCATGACGCTGGAAGCGCAGGAACGGCACGAGCGCCGCGAAAAGGTTCACCGCGACGATTGATCGCCGAACCGTCGGAACAAATCGACGCCGGGGCCTGTGGCTCCGGCGTTTTTTTTAGGATACATCGAATTTATGCAATTAGCGGGCGTGAAATTTGCCCTGGTGGGCGCAGGGATCGGTGGTCTGGCGGCCGCGGTAGCGCTGCGGAAACGCGGCGCACAGGTTGTCGTGCTTGAACAGGCACCGGCAATCACCGAGGTCGGTGCTGGGCTTCAGATCAGCGAGAACGGCATGAAAGTCCTGCGCGCATTGGGCGTGGTTGGGGATGTTCCCAAGGCCGGGCTACGCTCGTACGGTACCGTCGTGCGTGACTATCGCAAGGGGCGCTTCGTTAGCCGCCTTCTACCACCTTCTGCGGGGGCGACCTGGTATTATCACAGGGCCGACCTTGTTGATCTTCTGTATGCGGCGGCGGTCGATGCGGGTGTCGACATACAATTGAACAGCTGTGTTCGGGACGTCGACGACGCCGCCGAACAGATTGATATCCGGCTTGAGGACGGTCGACTGCTGACAGCGGATTGCCTGATAGCAGCCGATGGTGGGCGCAGCGCAATCCGACCTCTACTGAACGGAGAGGAGATTCTGGGATTTACCAACCAGGTCGCCTGGCGCGCCACAATCCCATGGGATCGCCACCTAAAAGCGCCCAAAGCGCATCTGACGATGGGCCCCGGTCGCCATGTCGTGACTTATCCCCTCAGGGATCAACGCCTGATGAACATCGTCGCGATCGAAGAGCGTTCGGACTGGCAAGAGGAAGGCTGGCGTTTGCAGGGCGACCCGGACGAGTTGCGCGCGCGGTTCGCCGATTTCGGCGGCAAAGTGCGCGAAGTGCTTGCCGAGGTGCATCAGACTTACCTCTGGGCCCTTTTCTTGCGCCCGGTCGCACGCAAATGGCAAAATGGTCGCATCGCACTGCTTGGTGACGCGGCGCATCCAACCTTACCGTTTATGGCGCAGGGGGCTTGCCTCGCGCTGGAAGACGCCTGGGTTCTGGCGCGATCCTTTGACGCCGAAACACTGGCCGACAGCCTTGCGGCCTATGAACAGGCGCGATTTGCGCGCGCCCGGCGCGTGGTTGACGCAGCAGGGTCCAATGCCCGCAATTTCCATCTGCGGGGGCCGATGCGATTGGCCGCTCAGATGGTGCTTACAACAATGGGATCGCGGTTGGGGCGGCGTTACGACTGGATCTACGATTTCGACGTAACGGCCTGAAGTATCAGAGATCCAGATCGACCCAAACCGGTACGTGGTCCGATGGCTTTTCATGTCCGCGAATCTCGGCATCAATCTTGCAATCGCGCAACAGATCAGCGGCCTGCGGGGTCAGCAGGAAATGGTCGATACGGATGCCGTCGTTCCGGTTCCAAGCGCCAGCCTGGTAATCCCAGAACGAATAGTGTTCGGGACCTTGCGTGACAGCGCGAAACGCCTCGGTAAACCCCAAGTTCAGAATTTTGCGAAACGCAGCGCGGCTTTCTGGGCGGAACAGAGCGTCCTCACGCCAGGCGTCAGGACGCTTGGCATCTTCGGCCTGAGGGATGATGTTATAGTCGCCGGCCATCAGCGCGGGCACTTCCGAGCTTAGCAATGTGCGTGCGCGGTCATAAAGCCGTTCCATCCATGCCAGCTTGTATTCGTATTTGGGGCCGGGGGTCGGGTTGCCATTGGGTAGGTACAACCCGCAGATTCTGAGGGCCTGCTTGCCGATCACGGTCGCCTCGATCCAGCGCGCCTGTTCGTCTTCGTCGTCACCAGGTAGCCCGCGCGAAACATCCTCAAGCGGCAGTTTCGAGAGTATCGCAACACCGTTAAAGCTCTTCTGCCCGTGAGTTTCGACGTTGTAGCCGCGTTCTTCGAACAACTCCCGAGGGAAATTCTCGTCAATCGATTTGATTTCCTGCAGCAGAACCACATCCGGCTGCGCGTCATCCAGCCATCGGGGCAGCGCCTCGGCCCGCGCCTTGATGCCGTTGATATTGAACGTGGCGATTTTCATGCGCTGCCCTCCGAAAGCCTGTGGCAACCTATCGCCCAGAACTGGCCCAACGGCAAGTCGGATGCGGGGTGCCGAGGCGCTGCCTAGCACTCCGGGATAACTTGGCAAGATGAAGAAACAGGTCCTTAACCAATCTGACCGAACAAATATTTGCGGCATGGGCGGGGTGGATGAACACGCCAGCTGAGGCTATCTGGCGCGTTGAATGTCAGAGATGTTTGACTATTGCGTCATCACATTGCCTCAACTGAACCTCGGTCGAATTCACCTACTCTCAGCATCAATTTTCAGATGTTTTGGCAGTGCGCCATACTGCATCGCGGTAAGTCGGTTTTGAGCCACAAAGACGGCATTTCAGAGTTTTGCTGCTAAGAGTTGAACCTGAGGCTACCATGCAGGCTGAAACCCCGCCAAAAGGAGGGACAGCATGATTATGCGCATTTTTCAGGTATTGGTTCGAGAAGGTAAGGAAAAGGAATTCAGCGAGTTCTTTCACAACACCGCTATTCCGTTGATGAAGGGAACCGAGGGCATCGTCCAAGTCTTTCCAGGTGCACCTCGTGCAGATAGCCCGAGAGAGTTCAGTTTCGTGATGATCTGGAAAGACTTGTCGTCGCTTAAAGCCTTCGTGGGAGATGACTATCAATCGCCTCACATTGATGCGGCAGAAGCCGAACTAGTGGAGGCTAGAACGATCAAACACTACGATTTGGTTGAAGGTTGACGCCGGTTATTGGGAAGCACCAAAGGTCCGCTCCGAGCCCAAACCTACCGAAGAACCGCCGATTGATTATGACCGCTTTTATGAGGCATTATTTTATTGAAGGTCATTTCTGGGGCAGACCAATGGTTCACACTGAAGTATTCGAAACGCAGCTATCTGAACTCGTTGAATGGCGTCGCGACTTTCACGCACATCCGGAAATCACATTCGACGTGCATAGAACCGCCGGTTTGGTGGTTGAGCGCTTGCATGAGATGGGTGCCGACGAAGTTCATACAGGCATTGGAAAAACCGGCGTCGTCGCTGTCATCAAAGGCAAAAGCACATCAAGTGAAAAAGTGATCGGGCTTCGGGCGGATATGGACGCTCTACCCATGCAGGAGCAGACTAACCTTCCCTACGCGTCCAAAATCGAAGGCCGGATGCATGCCTGCGGACATGATGGGCACACAACGATGCTGCTGGGCGCTGCTCGCTATCTGATTGAGACCCGTAATTTCAACGGAACTGCGGTTCTGATTTTCCAACCAGCGGAAGAGGCGGAAGGCGGTGGCCTTGCTATGGTTCAGGATGGCCTGATGGACCGTTTTGGTATTCAAAGCGTTTTTGCGCTTCATACGTCTCCTGGTCTGCCCATCGGCCATTTCTCTACTCGCCCGGGTGGCATAATGGGGTCTGCGGACCTCTTTGAAGTGCAAATAACTGGAAAAGGCTGCCATGCAGCTTTTCCACACGAGGGTCACGACCCGGCCATTGCCGTTGCTCAGATCATCCAAGGTTTCCAGACAATTGTATCGCGTTCAATAAATGCGTCGGCGCAACATGTCGTTTCAATCACGCAAATCCACATGGGGACAGCAGATAACATCATTGCTGAGACAGCCGAGATCAGAGGGACCGTGCGCAGCCTATCCAGCAAAGCGCGTGCTTTGAGCAAACAAAGGATGTACGACATTTGCGCGGGTGTAGCGTCCATGACGGGTACAGAGATCCACCTCAATTACATTGACGATTTGCCGGTGACGGAAAACGACCCGAAACAAACCGACATTGCTATTGATGCAGCCTCCAAACTGGTGGGCTCCGAGTCAGTTGACGGCAACCGAACGCCAACCATGGGTGGAGAGGATTTTTCTTTCATGCTTGAACAACGTCCGGGCAATTTCATGTTTATCGGCAACGGAGATAGCGCGGCGTTGCACAACCCGGCCTTCGATTTCAATGATGACGCACTCGCCTATGGCTGCGCGTATTTTGCTACGATTGTTGAGCAACAGTTAGCGATCTGACCCGCACGGAAGTCCGATTGCCGGAGTCGACAATGGTGCCACCGCCGCGAATTGAAGCTTTGTCCGGATAGTGTTGAAGAAGTCGCCGTTTGGGCGCGTTCAGGATGCGGACTCAATAGGCTTCCGCCTTCCCTTCATCCCGTCAGTCTAGGTTGTG